>JAHLAX010000274.1 GCA_020625875.1 bacterium
CAGCTCAAAAAGCGTATCCGTACTATCTATATGGCGGGTGAGACATGCGACCTTGAGATTATTCTCGGCGCCAAGGATTTCTCTGACTTCCTTGATAAGGTTGAGCTCGTCAAGACTCTTTCAGAGTACGACAAGAATCTGATTGATAAGATTCAATCGAGGCTCGATAAGGTCTCTGACGAAAAAGAAGCACTTGAAAACGAAAAGGAAGAGGTTGAAGAAGCCGAAAGCGCGCTCTCGTCAAAGAAGAGCAAGCTTAATACGCTTCTCGACAATAACAAAGAAGTTCTCGCGGGCTTATACGAGAAGAAGAGCAACGCCGAGTCTTTGATAGCGGACGCTCAGCAAATGGAGTCCGAGATTCAGGGCAAGCTCGAAGCTTATTACGCCGAGCAGAAGAGAAAGCAAGAGGAAGCTGCGCGCAAGGCGGCCGCGGCGGCAAAGGCAGCGGAAGCCGCAAAAGCTGCCGAAAACAATACTGATAATACAGAAGCAAATACAGAAAATAATACAAGCGCCGATACAGACGACAACTCGGGCGGAACCGTTGTTACGCCGTCAGGCTCAGGCTACACATGGCCGACCCCCGGTAATTACGGAGTAGGTTCTCCTTTCGGAGAGGACAGAGGCTATAGCCATAAGGGACTAGATATTAACGCTCCTATGGGCGCGTTGGTTGTAGCGGCAGAGAGCGGCACGGTTATTGACAGCAACAATTCCTGCTCTCATAACTACGGCAAGTCGGGCTCCTGCGGTTGCGGCGGCGGTTACGGTAACTATGTTACAATTGACCACGGCAACGGAAAAAGCACAACCTATGGGCATATGACATCCGTGTCGGTTTCGACGGGACAAAGCGTAAGCAAGGGTCAGGCAATCGGTACTGTAGGTTCAACAGGCTGGTCGACAGGCGCGCATTTGCATTTTGAAACCCGTTCGTATGGCGCGGCGTACGATCCGCAGTCAGAGTATTAATGTTCTAATTTTCCCCGCGTGATTCATTTGAAATCGCGCGGGCTTTTTTATGCCTTTAAATACTTGACATTACAACGCAAAAAAACTATAATAATAAAGTTACGAAAGTATATAATATTCCGAAAGGATGGATAAAAATGGAAAAAAAGATTATGCTCACTGAGCAGGGACTTAGAAATCTCGAGGAAGAGCTCAAATATCTTAAAGGCGAAAAGCGCGCCGAAATGGCTGAGAAAATCAAGCTTGCGCGCTCCTACGGCGACCTTTCAGAGAACAGTGAGTACGATGACGCCAAAAACGAGCAGGCTATTATGGAGGCTCGTATCCGCGATATCGAGGCGACTCTCAAAAACTATGAGCTTATCGACGAAACTGACGACAGCGTCGGTCACGTTCGTCTTTCTTCAAAGGTTAAGGTTGAGATGCTCCAGACAGGTTCAACCCGCGATTTTAAAATCGTAGGCGCTAACGAGATTAATCCTGCCGAGGGCAAAATCTCCGACGAGAGTCCTGTAGGCAGAGCGCTGATGGGTCACAACGAGGGTGATGTTGTTGAGGCTGAAACTCCAAGCGGCTCAATCGCTATGAAAATTCTTGAAATTTCCGTTTAATAATATTTACTAAAAAAGGGGAGTCTAAAAATGGC
>JAHLAX010000275.1 GCA_020625875.1 bacterium
ACTTTTCGATAGCCGCCTGCCATTTTTCGACAGGGATATCAAAGTACTTGGCGAGCCTGCCCATAAGTACGATATTACAAGCCTTGGACGAACCAGCCTCATTGGCGAGTGACAGAGCGTCGATACCGTCAACGTGAACACCCTTAGCGGTCATACTGTCGAGTATATCCTCAGGATATTCCTTAGCGCCGATAATAACGGGCATCGGGTCAATCTGCTGAGTGTTAACTATAACTGTACCGTCTTTCTTTAATTTATCGGCGTAGCGAGCCGCCTCGAGTTTTTCAAAGCTTACGATGAAATCAGCCTCGCCGTCTTCGATAACAGGCGAATAAACCTTATCACCAAAGCGCACATAGGTTACAACCGAACCACCGCGCTGGCTCATACCGTGAACCTCGCTGACCTTAACATCAAAGCCCTCGTCCACGAGAAGTCTGCCTAAAAGCTTACTGGCGAGCAGAGAACCCTGACCGCCTACGCCTACTATCATAATGTTCTTAGTAATCATAGTTTAGCCCTCCTCACTTTCAAAAGCGTCAAACGCGCACAACTGCTTACATACTCCGCAGCCAACGCATAAAGTCGGGTCAACTACGGCGTGGTTGTCCTTGAAGCTTATAGCGGGACAGCCGAACTTCATACAGCGCTTGCAGCTCTTGCACTTGTCGGGATTGACACGCAGAGGCTTTTTAGGCTTAACGTATTCGAGAAGCACGCAAGGTCTGCGTGAGATAATAACGGAGGGTTCGGGCTTAGCCATCTCCTCCTTGACAACCTTCTCACACTCAGCCAAATCGTACGGGTCAACTACTCTTACGGAGTTGATACCGATTGAATGGCACAAATCCTCGAGATTGACTTTGCCCGCGGGGTCGCCCTTAATCGAGTAACCCGTGGTGGGATTCTGCTGATGACCTGTCATACCAGTGATTGAGTTGTCAAGAATAATAACAGTCGAATTTGACTGATTATACGCGATATTGATAAGACCTGTTACGCCCGAATGCATAAAGGTTGAATCGCCGATTACACAGACTGTCTTGTTCTCGGTTTCTTCTTTGCCCGCGACATTAAAACCGTGAATACCCGAAACCGAAGCGCCCATACAGAGCGTCATATCGAGCGCGTTAAGCGGAGCGGCTGAGCCTAAAGTATAACAGCCGATATCGCCGAGAACGGTAATCTTGTTCTTAGAAAGCACATAGAACATACCTCTGTGAGGACAGCCAGCGCACATCATAGGCGGACGAACAGGTATTTCTTCCTCGAGCTTAACGCTGTATTTGTCGTTTAAACCGAGGGCTTTAGCTATTGTCTTTTGAGAAAACTCGCCTGTAATCGAAAAGATTTCTTTGCCGACTACATCGACGCCGATGTGCCTGCAGTGAGGTGCAACAATCGGGTCAAGCTCCTCTACGACATAAATCTTGCCGCATTGTGAGGCAAAATCTTTTAGCATTTTGACAGGCAGCGGAGTAATCATTCCGAGCTTTAACACGGAAACGCTGTCGCCGAAAACTTCCTTGATATACTGATAAGAGGTTGAGGAGGTGATAACGCCGAAGTCCTTGGAGCCGTCTCCTTCCTCTACCCTATTGAGCGGTGAAGATTCGGCGTACTCGGTAAGCTTTCGGGTTCTTTCCTCTACAAACGGATGACGTCTGATAGCGTTAGCGGGCGCCATAATGTACTTCTGGGGATTCTTTTCGTAGGGCTTGTCGGTATCTGTCAGACTCTCTCTGAACTCAACGATACTCTGGGAATGAGCGACACGTGTACACATTTTGAGGAAAACGGGAGTATCGAATTCCTCGGAAATCTCAAAAGCGATACGCGCAAAGTCATAAGCCGCCTGAGAATCGGAAGGCTCAAGCATAGGAACCTTTGAAGCTATAGCGTAGTGGCGGGAATCCTGCTCGTTCTGGGACGAGTGCATACCCGCGTCGTCAGCCACACAGATAACAAGTCCTCCGTTAACACCTGTATAGGACATTGTAAAAAGCGGATCGGCGGCTACGTTTAGACCTACGTGCTTCATACAGCACGAGGAACGTTTGCCCTGTAAGGAAGCGCCGAACGCAGCCTCTGTGGCTACCTTTTCGTTGGGAGCCCATTCACAGTATACGTCGTCATATTTGGCGAAGCTCTCGGTAATCTCTGTACTGGGAGTACCCGGGTAACTCGAAATCACCTTACAACCCGCGTCATAAAGTCCGCGGGCTACGGCGGCGTTACCG
>JAHLAX010000276.1 GCA_020625875.1 bacterium
CCCGAGAATATGTTTGTTGAGGACGAACAGTCTGAGCCGTTGTACTTTCACGCGTGGGCGCACGTTAAAGACTTGAATTCAGCAGCTGAATGCGCCTTGTTTCCGCAGGATAGTCTGTATTCACACAAAGGCTTGAGCGTTGATCTTTATCGTATGAAAAAGGTTAGTCAATCAGATTTGTTTGAATGGTTTTATAACGAAACCGAGGCATATATCGAAAGACGAAAATCAAAAGGGCTTATTTCAGATGAGGAGTATGAGAGCAGGATAAAGAGTCTTAATTCTAAACGAACAGCAGAAAACCCCTACAAACAATCCGACAAAAAAGTTTTCGCTATGCCGATTAATTACGAGTATTTAGAGGAAAACGACGTATTCCCTTTAAAAAAAGTCAAATTTGAAAACACATTTTTTTACGCGCCGAACCATCCTGACGTGATGTTGAAAAAGCTCTACGGCGATTATATGACTTTGCCGAAAGAGGATGACAGGCACGGTCATTACACTAAGATTGAATTCAAATAATAAGGAAAATCTTTATGAAACAAATCCTTGTCACCCGCTCCTCAATGCCATCGTTTGAGGAATACGCGGACGAAATAAAAGAATTATGGGATACTCACTGGCTGACCAATATGGGTGTCAAGCACAAGCAGTTTCAAAAAAAGCTCTGTGAATATCTCAAAGTTAATAATATTGAGCTGTTGACGAACGGTCATATGGCGCTCGAGTTAACCCTTCAGGCTATGGAGCTTTCGGGAGAGGTTATAACAACGCCGTACACCTTTGCCTCAACCACTCACGCTATTGTACGAAACGGACTTACACCCGTGTTCTGCGATATCAAACCCGATGACTATACGATTGACGCGGATAAAATCGAGGCACTCATAACAGACAAAACCTCGGCAATTCTGCCCGTTCACGTTTACGGCAATATATGTGAAATTGAAAAGATTGAAAAGCTTGCCGAAAAATACAACCTTAAGGTTGTTTATGACGCCGCTCATACCTTCGGCGAAACCTACAAGGGTATAGGAGTGGGCAACTTTGGCGACGCGTCAATTTTCAGCTTTCACGCGACAAAGGTTTTTAACACCATCGAGGGCGGAGCGGTCTGCTTTAAGGACGAAAAGTACAGCGCCAAAATATATGATTTAAAGAATTTCGGCATACACGGGCCCGAAACAGTCAGCGGAATCGGCGCCAACGCCAAGATGAACGAGTTTTGCGCGGCTATGGGCCTGTGCAATTTGCGCCATATTGATGATGAGATTGCGGCGCGCAAAAAGATTTATGATAAGTATTGTGAGCTTCTCGCTGATGTAAAAGGCGTATGTATTCCGTCCGCTCAAAAGGATGTAAAAAATAACTACGCTTATTTCCCCGTTGTTTTTGATGAGGACAAATTCGGCAAAAGCCGTGATGAGGTAGCAGAGGAGCTTTTGAGCGAAGGGATTTTCGCCAGAAAATACTTTTATCCGATTACAAGCGCGTTCGACTGCTATAAAGACAGGTTTAATCCTCTTGATACTCCGATTGCTTATGATGTCAGCAAGCGCGTGCTTACGCTTCCGATTTACGGTGAGCTTGGTGAAGAAAACGCGGAGAAGATTTGTCGAATAATTTTGAAATAAACAACAAACAAAGGTCATAAAAGAAAGAAATTAAAGTTTAAAATGGGCGGTTTAATCAAAAAGGGAATAAATAAATATATGAGTCTGCCTCAGGCTGTTAGAGCTTCCTTCTGGTCGATGATTTGTATAGCCACTCAAAAGGGAGTGACTTTGCTTTCAACGCCGATTTTTACAAGGCTTCTGACACGTGAACAGTACGGCGTATTTACGGTATATCAGTCATGGTATACCATTCTTGTTGTATTCGCGACTCTTAACCTGTACGGCGGTGTGTATAATAACGGCTTGTTGAAATTCGAGAAAAACCGCAACCGTTTCACCTCCTCAATCCAGGGGCTTTCAACCACACTTACGGCAGGGCTTTTTATTGTATATCTCTGCGCTCACGCTTTTTTTAAC
>JAHLAX010000258.1 GCA_020625875.1 bacterium
CCTTATGCTCGGTTTCGCGTCGGGCGTTATGATAGCGGCTAGCTTCTGGTCGCTGCTTCAGCCCGCAATCGAGCGAGCTGAGGATTATTCGGCTCTGCCGCCGTATCTGGTAGCTACGTTGGGGTTTTTGTTCGGCGCGGTATTTATGTGGCTGTCAGATAAGGCGGTCGGTCTTGCGAGAGGCAGAGCAGAGCGCTCGGGCGGCAATAAAAACGAGCGGCTCAATCGGATAATAATGCTTGTGCTTTCGATTACGCTTCACAATATTCCCGAGGGGCTTGCCGTAGGAGTTGCGTTCGGGGCGCTGCAGGGCGGTGCATATAATAATGAGGCTCTGATGGGAGCCATAACGATAGCCGCGGGTATCGGGTTACAGAATTTTCCCGAGGGAGCGGCGGTGTCCGTGCCGTTGAGGCGCGAGGGATTATCCAGAAGAAAAAGCTTTTTGATTGGTACAGCGTCGGGAATGGTCGAACCTATAGCGGGTGTAACGGGCGCTCTCTTGGTGGTTTATGTTCAGGCAATTCTGCCCTACGCGCTGGCTTTCGCCGCGGGAGCGATGATACTCGTAGCGGTACACGAGCTGATACCAGAATGTCAGCAAAACCAGAGCGAAAACCCCTATCTGGCGACTATGGGCATAGTCAGCGGATTCGCGCTTATGATGCTTCTCGACGTAATGCTCGGATAAAAAGATTTTGAATATTTCTTTATAAAACAGCAACAATAAAAATATGATTGTTAAAAGAAAAATCGCCGTGGCAATTACGCTGAACTCGGTTGTCGTAATTGTCACCACGGCGGTGATTTTATCGTTTTTTATGGGCAATAAGGACGCTTTCATACGCTCGGGACCGCAGAGCTTTCGGTTTTTTACTACTGATTCAAACGTATTCAGTATGATTGGAGCTATGATAATGATACCGTTTGAGTTACGCGTGCTGACAGGTAGAGCCGAAGTGCTGCCGAGGTTCGCCGTTGTAGTTAAGTACGTAACTACTGCGTCGGTCACACTGACGTTTTTTACGGTGATGTTCTTTCTCGGGCCTGTTTTCGGTTATCATATATTCCTCGACCATACGGGTATTTTTACTCACTTAGTGTCCCCTATGCTGGCGTTTTATTGCTTTACTCTGCTCGAAACAGATGGCGAAATATCCTTTAAAAATGTGCTGTGGGCGCTTGTGCCCGTTCTGATTTACGGCTCGGTTTATCTCACACAGGTAGTTTTTATCGGCAAAGCTCAGGGAGGCTGGGAGGATTTTTATTACTTCAATCTCGGCGGCTACTGGTATATGAGCGCGACGACAATGTTCATAGCGAGCGTGCTGATAAACCTTCTTATAAGAGCGCTGCACAACAGCTCCTGCCGAAAGCTGAGCGCGGCACGACACAGCGGGAAAATAGTGTATGAGTGGTAACAACAAAGAGGCTGACTATATGCCAGCCTCATAGAGTATTAAATCTTAAAAATTCAGGAGTCCCGCGCCGCCGTTGACCGCGAGGAAAGCGGTGGCGAATACGAGTGAAACAATTGTCATCAACTTGATGAGGATGTTGATTGACGGTCCCGAGGTGTCCTTGAACGGGTCGCCGACTGTATCGCCGACAACCGCCGCCTTGTGAGCGTTTGAGTTTTTGCCGTCGGGCGAGGTTTCGATGTATTTCTTCGCGTTATCCCACGCGCCGCCCGAGTTCGCCATAAAGATAGCGAGCATTACGCCCGTTATAAGCGAGCCCGCGAGCAAGCCGCCCAGCGCCTCAACGCCGAGTAAAAAGCCTACCAGAAGCGGAGCGATAACCGCGAGAATACCTGGCAGAATCATCTCTTTGAGCGCCGCGTTTGTCGAGATTGAAACGCACTTTGAATAGTCGGGATCCTCTTTACCCTCTAAGATACCTGGTTTTTCTCTGAACTGGCGGCGAACCTCGTCAATCATCTTGTTGGCCGCCTTGCCGACGCTGTCCATAGTGAACGCCGAGAACAAAAACGGAAGCATTCCGCCGAGGAAAAGTCCCGCGACAACCTTCGGGGTTAAAATGGACATACCGCCGTCAGCTATGCCCGCTGTATGAGCGAACGAAGCGAACAGAGCAAGCGCCGTGAGCGCCGCAGAGCCTATGGCAAAGCCCTTGCCGATAGCGGCAGTTTTGTTGCCCACGCTGTCGAGCTTATCGGTGATTTCGCGGACATGGGGGTCGAGGTCGCTCATCTCTGCGATACCGCCCGCGTTGTCCGCAATCGGACCGTAGGCGTCAACCGCGATTGTCATACCTGTGGTCGACAGCATACCTACGGCGGCGAGCGCGATTCCGTAGAGGCCGAGACCCGCGCCGTCCAGGCTCATTACAAAATAAGCGACAAGAATTCCTATAACAATGAATATAATCGGGATAGCGGTGGATTTCATACCAACGCCCAAGCCCGTAATAATATTGGTTGCCGAGCCCGTTTTGGAGCTTTCGGAAATACTTTTTACTGAATGGAAACGGTCGGATGTATACATTTCGGTCAGCTTTCCGATCGCCGTACCTACAACAAGTCCCGATAAAATACAGAAGAACGGGTTGAAGGACTTGAACATATACCAGCTGAGCACCGCGCCGCAGATAATTACAAGCGCGGTGGAAATATACTCGCCTAAGTTGAGCGACTTTTGAGGATTGGAGCCCTTACCGCGAACGAAGAACACCGCGATAATCGAACCGATTATACCTATAGCGCAAAGAAGCAGAGGGAATACTGCCGCGC
>JAHLAX010000080.1 GCA_020625875.1 bacterium
CCATAGACGAGCCCGTGAGATTGGTGGTGGTCATAACGCTCTTGTTGAGGATATCGAATCCCTTGTTATAAACCTTGTCGTTAAAATAGTTTACATATACATGGGCGTCGCCCGACGCGTTGTTGTCGAGCTCACAGTGAACAGAAATCGTATCGCCCTTTTTGTAATAACCAACCGCCCTAATATCTGGACGCGTGATATAGAACGAGCTTGTGCCGTCACGGGCAACCCCGTTTTTATAAATAGTAACGTTATCGTCAGAGCTCGAGTCACTGTTGGCTGTGTCCTTAATCTGGACATAGGTGTAGTAATAGCCCGATTTTGGAGCCTCGTAGTTCCACTGAAGATGAGGCTTGACGGAGCTGTCCTGAGACTGGAAGTTATAAACGCCGTAAGCGCCCGCGTACGGGTAAGTAACCGAGAACTGAGAGGCGTCCGTGTGTGACTGGTCTCTCACATTAACGCGCTCATACACATTCTCTTTAAGACCTGTCGCGCGTTTGAAGAAATCATTTTGATTATCAAAGGGATTGTAAGAATCCTCTGATTTCTGACCAAAATAGCTGAGCAGCGACGTTTTTGTCATAAAGCCCATCGGAATATATGAAGTGTTTCTGAGCAGCTTTACATTACCCGATTGTGTTTCTTCTTTGAGATATTCGGAGTTGTTATATGTTCCGTCACGGGCAATAATGTATTTGAGGTTCATAAACAGGTTGGTTACGGGCGAGCTTTCCGCGTAGGTGTAACGGTTGCCCGAGAGCCATCCCATCAATCCGAAGTTTTCGGCAAAGACCGTTATTTTTTCGTTGGTCATTGAGTTGAACATCGAAACGCCGTTAAAACCGTTCAACGCGGAATCACAGAGAGTCTGTGTACTTGTAAATTCGGCGCGCCAAAGCTCGGGAGTATCCTTTTCCTTGTCTTTCATATATTTAACAACGTTCGCGGTATCGGTTCGCGCGCGCGGGTAGTCATAGGTAGAGGTGGTGTTTGTTGCGTGTACGCCGATATATGCTGTCAAACAACCCTGTCCGAGCACCAGAATGGCGAGTGTTACGGCCATTAAGGTTTTGTTGATAATGTATGAGGAGTAGAGCAAAAGCAGACAGATAATAATACCCGCGAGTATAGCCGAGTAGAGAACAATTCTGATTTTGACGGCATTGTCGCCTGTGCCCAAATCATAATCGGAATGAAGGTCATATGATAGCAGGAACACGCCGAGCGTCAATAACCCTGTGATTACTATATCAAGTATTCCGGATTCGTGAATCACATCAAACGCTCTGAACGCCATTACAACAATTACAAAGCTTATGAGATAACTGAATCTGAACGGAATCATATTTGTAAAGTGGAATCCGTGCCATATATAGTCAAGCTGCCTGATAACACAACTGAGCCCGAGGAAGAGCAAAAGTCCGCCGCAGAAAAGCTTTTCGCGAAGCTTTACCTTTCTCGAAACAAAGAACAACAGAGCCATAACAAGCGCAAGCATTCCGCAGGCAATATTAGGCGGAGCGGTGGAGTCCTTGTCGTTCGGCTGAATAAACGCCAGAGTGTTGCCGTAAACGTGTCTGAGACCGTCGAAGGTTTTTGATATAGCGTCCCAGACCGAGTCAAAGGAATAGGTGGTTTCAGGGAAGTTGATAGAGTACGATGTCGGGAACGAGCTACCCGCCGCGTGAGTAAGCTGCAGCCCGAAATAGACGGGCAATATAAGGAAAGCGGTTATCATTATTGAAACGACCGAGCATATGGCGATTCTTAGGAAATTTTTACCCAGC
>JAHLAX010000277.1 GCA_020625875.1 bacterium
AGGAAAAGGCTCAGTATATAATTGACCACGGCTTCCCGATGATTGAAAACTTCTATTCCGACTCTCTTGCCGATACGCCGATTGCTCTGTGCGCCGAAAAAGCGTATCTGGTAAAAAATAAAGCCCGTACCGTGGTCGACTGGCCTGAGCTGGACGAAGAAACCCTCAGCAAGGTTCATGAGAAAGTCGATACGGGATGGAGCGTTCATCTGAACGAATAAGAGGAAGGCTAATGTATATAATCATTTATGATTTCGGAACAAGCAGTGTAAAAACCTGCCTGTTTCAGATTGATTCAAAAATCAATCTTGCAGCTGAAGCTTCAGCCGAATACGGTCTTTACATATCCGAGGACGGAGGCGCTGAACAGGACGCGGACGAATGGTGGGCGGCGTTGTGTTCAACCACGCGTGATCTGTTAAAAAAATCTGATATTAAGCACGATGAGATAGAAGGAATGGCGTTCTGCTCACAGATGCAGGGAGCGGTTTTTGTTGACGAGAACGGAAACGCCCTGAGACGCCCGATGAACTACCTCGACCAAAAGGGCTATAAAGAATACAAAGCATGTATGGGCAGCGGCATCATAAAAGTTTCAGGCTGCAGCCTTTATAAACTGCTACGTAACCTACGCGTAAATTACGCGGGTTCAACCAGCGCCAAGGACCCTGTATGGAAATACAAGTGGGTTGAAAACAACGAACCTGATGTATATAAAAAAATCTATAAATGGCTGGATATCAGCGAATACCTGGTATCGCGCTGTACAGGTAAAATCGTAAGAACCGCGGATACGGCTTTTGCTACTTTCCTTTATGACACACGAAAAGGCAAGGAAGGCTGGAACAAAGGTCTTTTAAAGATGTATAAGGTTAACCCCGACCATATGCCCGAGATTATTGACTGCACGGATTTGGTCGGCGGACTCACAGCTAAAGCGGCTAAGGAGCTCGGGCTCGTTGAAGGGATTCCCGTGTTTGGCGGAGGAGGCGACACCACCTTCGTCAATATCGGCGCGGGTTGTACACGAGCGGGGGATACGCATATCTATGTCGGAACATCGGGATGGGTATCTACATTTATGGATCATCAGACCGTCGATATCAACGCTATGATAACAGGCGTTCTGTCCGCTAAGCACGGCTACTACAATTATTACGCTGAATTAGAAACAGCGGGAAAATGCTTTGAATGGGTGATTAATCATCTTGCGCTGGACGAAATCGGAGTTTATCGGAACAACTCTAAAGTTGCTGATGATATCGAAAGCAAATACACAAGCCTATATGATTACATTTCTGACGAAATAGCCAAGTCACCCGCGGGAGCAAACGGCGTTATCTTTACCCCCTGGATGCACGGCAACCGCTGTCCGTTTGAGGACTCCAACGCGGGCGGAATGTTCTTTAACATTAAGATTGAAAACGACAAAAGAGATATGCTGCGCGCGGTTTTGGAGGGTATTTGTTACCATTTGCGCTGGCTGCTTGAATGCGAAGAGAAAAAGGTAAAAACGTCTGACACAATCAGGTTTGTCGGCGGAGGCGCGCAATCTGCCGTCAAATGCCATATGCTGGCGGATATTACAGGAAGAACGATAGAGACAGTCAACAACACCCGTGAGGTCGGCGCAAGCGGAACCGCGCTCGTTGTAGCGGCGGGTATCAAAGGCGAAGATGTGCTCAGTTTGTCGCAAAGGCTTGTTAAAGCAAATCGTGTATACCATCCGAACCCTGAGAACAAGGGCGTATACGAACGAG
>JAHLAX010000101.1 GCA_020625875.1 bacterium
CGAATATTGCCTGACGTTTTATGTAGTAATAGCTGTCGTTCATATTATAATAAGCGACAGGGAAGCTCGCCGAGAACATCATAATCATTCCGATTACGAGCAACACGAGCACAAGCAGGAGGAAAGGAAGGTCGATGCCCATTCCCCTGTCAAACAAGCGCTGCTTTACCTTGCGGCGCGGGGGCGGGTCGCTCCTCGGCGCGGAGCGGCGCTCCTGACGACGCCTCTTGCGCTCCTGTTCACGCTGGCGGCTGTTATTAAGTTTTTCATCATAAAGCTTGTTATAATCAGCCTCACGCATTACCTGAACAAAAGGAAGCATACTAACCTACCTTAATCTTTTTATTTTATAAAGTGAACTTAAATCCTAAAATCCTCAAATCCTAAATTATACTCCAAAATACACGAGCAAGAACGAGCCGATGCCGAACACAACCGTAACCGCGCTGAACACGGATACAATCTTGACCTCAGACCAGCCGCTCATCTCAAAGTGATGATGAATCGGGCTCATCTTGAAAAGGCGCTTGCCGTGAGTGAGCTTAAAGTATCCGACCTGAAGAATAACCGAGAACATCTCGCACAGATAAACTATGCCCAAAGGCAAAAGCAGAATCGGCATATCAACCGCGAACGCCATAGCGCACACAATTCCGCCGAGGAAGAGCGAACCTGTGTCACCCATAAACACCTTGGCGGGGTGGAAATTCCATACGAGGAAGCCGAGACATCCGCCCGCGACAGCCGCCGCGAGGAAGGTAACGCCCATATATCCGAGCAGACTCGCGATGAGCATAAAGAACAGCGCCACAAAGAATGTGAGCGAGCCGTCCAGACCGTCGATACCGTCGGTAAGATTGACGGCGTTTACGATGCCGACAATCACAATAGCGGAAATGATATAATAGAACCAGCCCAGCTCAATCTCGCCGACAAAGGGAATAACCGTCTTTGTGTCGATGCCCGAAAAAGCGAGCACAACGAGATAAGCCGCTGTAGCCGCGAACTGAAGCGCGAGCTTCTGGATTGCCGTAAGACCAAGGTTGCGCTTTTTGACAACCTTGATATAGTCGTCGATAAAGCCTATCGCGCCGTGAGCCAGCGCGAGACCGAGACCCGCGAACACGAGTGTCGTAAGCTTTGGGGAGTTGTCATGATATATGCCTATGACGCCCGAACCGAAAAGATTATAGAGTATAACGCTGACAATCGTCACGAACGAAATACCGATAATAAACATAATTCCGCCCATTGTAGGAGTGCCCTGTTTATCCTTGTGCCACGACGGCCCGATATCGAGGATTGTCTGTCCGAAATTGAGCTTATGCAGGAATTTAATTATAGGCTTTCCTATAAGCGCGGTAATCACAAACGCGACTATCGCTGTAATAAAAGTCCAGATACCAAACGGCATATTATCATTCCTTTCTATTTTTAGTAGTCAGTAGTCAGCATTCAGTTATTACTTACCACTTACTACTTACCACTGATCTAGTCGTGTACTACTGTCGAGCCGCCGAACTCTACGGTGATTACCGTGCCCGCGTCAACCTTTTTGCCCTCAGCGACGCTCTGGGAGGTTGAAACGGCGTTGGCGTTAGCCGTGGCGCCCGATATGCTTACGTTCAGTCCGTAAGCCGAGGCGATTGAGTTGACGGTGGCTACCGAATATCCGACAAGACTCGGAACCGTAACCTTCTCGGATTTTGAAGCCTTATCAGTATAGAGTACGATGTTGCCGCCTGTGGGAATCTTAGCCGCGGCGGAGGGAATCTGCGAGATAACCTTATTTCCGCTGCCCTTGACGGTGGTTTTGAAGCCTTCAGCCTTAGCCTTTGCCTGAGCCTTGCTGACAGGGAGTCCGACAAACGAACCCGCGACAGTGTCAACATACTGCTTTTCATCGCTGGAATACTCAGCCTGAACCTCAAGATAAGGCAGAACCTCGCTCATAATATTTACAAATACAGGAGCCGAAACCAAACTACCGTAGTAGTTGGCGCCCTTGGGTGTATCGAAGAATACAAGACACGCTACCTGGGGCTTATCAGCGGGAGCGAATCCGCAGAACGAGGCGATATAGTCCTCGCTGCCGTCTGTAACGGTCAGCTTCTCTGACGTACCCGTCTTACCGCCG
>JAHLAX010000084.1 GCA_020625875.1 bacterium
GAGTCGGGACTCATTTTAACACCTGGATAATCTACCTCGATATTCTCGGGCAGAGAGTTCCAATAGTAGATATATGGAGCAGTTGTACCATCGCTCTTGTAGTGAATTGTAATCTGACTACCTTCAGCCAGCTTTTTGCTGTTAGCCGTAGCGGCATTAGCGCCAAACGCAAAGACCGAAAGAAGTATAACAACAGAAAGAGCGAGAGACGCGAATCTGTTAAATCTTTTCATATCGGCACCTCCCAATTAAAGCTGAGAAACGATTCCCGCAAGATACTGCTGAATCTTATTAGCGTCCTGAATCTTAACCTTGCTGTCGCCTGTTACATCAGCGAGAGTCGCGTTAAGATTAGTTCTGTAATAATCAATATCTACGAGATAGAGCTGAATCCATGTAACGTCGTTGACATCAACCTTGTTATCGCTGTTGGCATCACCCTTTAACGGACCTGAGGGAGTGCTCGGGTTAGTCGGATTGGTCGGGTTAGTGGGGTTAGTCGGGTTAGTCGGGTTAGAAGGCGATGTAGGAGTTGTATCCTCCTGCTCGTTGATATTATCAACACTTGTATATGTATAGGTGTTGGTTACGGTTGCGTTGTAAGAATTCTGTACAGAAGCCTTAACAGTATATGTACCGAGCTTTGTGGGAGTATAGGAGTAGTTTTTGCCCGTTGTGTAGTACGCGGTATTGTTAACACCGTCGGGATCAGTAATCTGGAACTTATAGAATAAAAGATTTGTGCCTACCTTACCGCCGATAGCGCTTGTTGTGAATGTTACAGCGGAATTGCGCTTAATCTGTGAACGTGTGCCAAGAGAATTAGCGAAACCGCTGATATACGCTTCAGCGAGATTATCGGCGCTCTTGATTTCAAAGCTGATTGAACGGGTGTTGGTGTTACCCGAACCGTCGGTTACATCAACCGCCAGCTTATATGTACCTGCCGCTGTAGGAACCCAAGTCACTGAGGAAGAAGCGCCACTTGAGATAACGCTGCCGTTCGCGGTGAATTTATAGGTCAAAGGTCCCGAAGCTGTAGTCTTGGCTGTAGCTGAAATTGTAATGCTGCAGTTAGTGTAAGACGGAGACTGAACGCTGGTTGTAAGCGCTGTAATCTTAACGGGGCTCGGAGAATAGTTATCCCATGCTCCTGTCTGGTTGTTATAGTAATTACCTTTTGTAGCCCAGTTATTGATGTCGCTTGTCTGGTTCTGACCGTTCTGGCTGAAGATAACGTTCGCGAAATTTTTGGAGTAGCTGTACTCAAAAGTTCCATCGCCGATACTTGTCATCTTAACTCCAGGCCAGCCTGCGTTTTCGTCATTCTTTGAGTTCCACATATAGCACCAAACCTCGGACCAGTTAGCGTCGTTCTGGCAATAGATTGAACCCGCGCCGCCGCCTGATGTCGGATTTGTTGGATTAGTGCTGCCGCTGGAGGGCTGTGTAGCGGATGTGGGTAATGTTTCGCCGCTGTAATCAGTCCAGTTAACCTGGAACTTGTTGCCGCTGCCAGTAGGTGTTGCGAGCTTATTGTTGCCTGCTACAGTAAGGTCATCGGATTGGTTCTGTCCCTGCCCTCCGTTGAAGATAATACTAGAGTCAGAGTTTGTAAGAGAATAAGACCAAATATTTCCCGAAACCTTAGTCATAGGTTTGCCCGGCCAATCACCGTTTCCGCCGCCGCCCCAAGTGTAACAGTACGGAGTGGAAAAGTTCGTAACAGAGTTATCGAAATAAACCACGTCGCCCGCGGCAGCCGAAACAGACACCGCGGCCATAACGCAGCAAGATGCGATAACAGCCACTACGAGGACTAAACTTATGA
>JAHLAX010000148.1 GCA_020625875.1 bacterium
ATGTATTTTTTTACATTCACAGCCTGTCCGTCAACCGCTATTTCGCGCGTTTCGGCGTCAAGCTTTGTTTCAGGCTTGGTAACGACCTCGCCGTCCAGCGTGACGCGCTTTGAGCGTATTAACTTTTGAACCTCTTTTCGCGAGCCGATACCCTGCGAAACAAGAATCTTATCCAGTCGCTCCATTGAGTGCCTCATATCTGTCGCCGTAAACGCCCGTGCTCAGGTGCCCGCCAATCACGTGCGCCCTGAAAATGAGCAGGGTTACGAATTTTTCTTTATCCTTTAATTTATATACAACTCGGCTGACCTTCTCGCCTTTGAATGGCAAAAGGTCGAGCCCAGCTCTTTTTTGAAGCTCGTTGTATTCCTCATAAATCCTGCCGAACTCGGCGGGGATTGTGACCTTATCTGTCTTTTCTGATTTTGGACTGACGGCTATTTTGAATTGCTTTAAGAACTTGACCCGCGCCTCGGTATCGGGCGCCTCGGTAAAAAACCTGCCGACCTTATCCGCCTCGGCGTAGTCGGGCAGGGGCTGCTTTTTTTCGAGCGCTATTATCAGACACAGTGCCGTCAGAAACACCGCGAGCGCCGCTATCACGGCTATTTTTACCCCGCGCCTTTTGTCGAAAGACAAGATTACCATATTATCACCCGTACATAATATGCGGGGAATTTGTAAAGTATTACATACAAGCCCTCCCTTGGGGGAGGCTTTTCTTCCTTTATACTTTCTCCGCTATCTCACTCGGGCTATGTGCCCACGCGACGGGGTTATACTTAGCCATATCCTCGTCCTTGCCGTAGCCGTAGGAGCAGGCGATAAAATCCACACCGCACTCCATCGCGCCCTTGGCGTCATACCAGGTATCGCCGAGCATAACGGCTTCGTTCAGATTGCCGCCCAGCCTCTCGACGGCATAGGGGATTAAATCCTTTTTATCCTTGCGCGTACTGTCGCGGTTTGAGCCTGCCACCGCGTCAAAATACTCAGTGAGCCCAAGCTCCTCCACAACGATTTCGGCGGTCAACTCGAGCTTTGAGGTACACACAGCGAGCTTTAGTCCGCGCGACCTCAGCTCAGATAAAACCTCTTTTATGCCGTCATAGGGCTTGTTCAGAAGCTTGCCCTTTTCGGCGTAAAAGTTTTTATAAAGCTCATAGCCCTCGTCGCACAGCTAGTCGGGGAGCTTGCAGAGATTTTTTAATGTATCGAGAAGCGGAGGCCCTATGTACTTTGTATAATCGGACAAATCAACGCCCGTCACTCCCAAGCGCTCCAGCGTCTTTTCGAGACTGTAGCGGATGCCCTCGGCGCTCTCAGAGATTGTGCCGTCCAAATCAAACAGAATATACTTATATTTCATCGAATTTTGTGTCCGCCTTTATCTGGAATTTTTCAGCCTTAACGCTGGCGCGGGTGTGCGTGCCCTTTGCGATTAAGCCGAGCTTGTCATACGCTTCAACGTTGAATTTAAAAAACCTGCCGTCGCTCTCAATGAGCGTGGCGACAGCCCTGACCTCAGCGCCGACGGGCGTCGGGCTAAGGTGCTCAACATTTACGCTTGTACCTACAGTCGTGATGCCGTCGGGCAAATCCTTTTCGAGCATTTCGAGCGCCGCTTCTTCAAGA
>JAHLAX010000278.1 GCA_020625875.1 bacterium
AAAAGACATACAAAAGTAGTTGAACACTACGATAAAACTTCGAACTCCGTTCAGAAATGTCACCGAATCCCTCCTTTTTTCAATAGTTTCATAATAATTGTTAAACTAAGCTGTCAACCTTCTTGTAAAGCACCGCCTTGACAGCGTCAGCGGCGAAGCGGTCATAGCCGCCGAGAATATCCTCCAGATCTCTGGGAGAAATATCCATTTCGGTAATAGCCTTGGCGGCGGTCTGGCGCACCCACCATTCCTTGTCGGTGAGAGCCACCTTGACCGTGTCAAGCGCGCTTCTGGTATTAAGGAGCGAAAGCCCCCTCACAGCTGAGGCGCGGATTACCCATTCTTTGTCCTTAGCGGCAATCTGCAAAAGCTGTTCGTCCTCGGGGTTCCCGAAGGCGGCGAGAGCCTTGATGCACGCGACTCTCATACCAAAGTTTTTGCCCGCGAACCCCTCGATGTACATCGGTCTGAATTCCTCTATCTTGTAGGGAACTATAGCTTTTATTATAGTGCTTTTCATATAATCGTTGCACTGCTCAAAAAGGCATTTTGCGAGCTCGGCGCGGTCGCCCTTGAAGTCGTCAAAAAACTCGTTGATGATTCTTCCCGAGTATTTTCTGTCGTCCTCGATGCTCATTATATATGCCGCGACGTGCTCAACATCGCCGAACTGCACGAGAGCCATCGCTGCGTTATACGCGAGGTCGCGGTTTTTGCTGTCAAGGTACTCTATCATTGTATCGCTGTACTCTTTAGCTCCCAAATCGGCAATCCTGCGCAAAGCGTAGCCCTTGTGATAATCATCGCCCTCTTCAAGCATTTTTGAGTAAATCTCAAGGGGCTTTACTTCATCCTTGACAGTTTCTATTAATTTTTCGATTTCTTCGTCGCCGCGTTTTTCTTTGAGCGCTCTCATAACACTGATTGCAGTTTCGTACGCCTCAAAGTCACCGCCGATATCCTCTGACAGAGCTTTAATCTCGCTTTGTCGACAGAAGCCTGTCGGGGCTCTCATAACCGCGTCAACGCGAATACTCATACGCCGCGTCATATTCTGCTCACGAATGCTGTGTTCATCCTGACGCTCGGCTAGTCTGTAGTGAATGATATACTCTATGCCTATTAATGAAAGGCAAAAAAGCAAAGCAATCACACATATAAGTTCAACTTTCATTAGTACTCCGAATAGAAATTGCTCAAAATCTTAAAGCTGTCCTTTGTTCTGATATTGTACTCTGTTTTTTCCGCTATAGCGGGCTTAAACATCTTGTAACCGGGGTCGTGTTTTTTCTTCGGGAAGCCATAATACAGGTCTTTAGAATCTCTCTCGCCTATCATAACCGATACGAGAATGCCATTCGTTGTAGTGGTTTTAGCCTTTTCGCCAAAGTGGCGGTCATTAATGACGAGCTTACGGGCAGGGTCATAGGTATTGAGCCACGTCCACGGCAGTCTGACATATATGGTTGAGCCTGTCTGATAGAACTGGCTGTCATAGGTGTTGAATCCGCCGTAGGTGAGGTCGGATACTTTATCATACAAGCCCTTGTAGCTTTCCTTTGTAAAGGCTGAGTTATCCTTTGAGCGGTCGTAGCTTCTGATTACGTTCAGCACAGCCTTTTGTTTAGCGTCAAAGCGCAGAACAAACTCCATACCCGAGAGCGAGTTGGGTGTGAATTCTTTGTCGTAGTAATACTCACCGTCGTTGCGCTGGAAGGTGTCGATTCCGACAAACAGAGCTCTGTCCTTGTATTTAGGCTCATGAAGCATCTGGATTGTAATATACATATAATCCGAGTTTGACGACATAGACAGCGACTGAACGGCGTCATCGTCACTGAGCACCAGTCCGGGCTTGTCGGGCTGTTTTGCTTCCATAGCGATTACACCCGTCATCTGCTTTTCGTCACAGGTATTGTGCCACTTGCAGGAGGACGAATCCGTGGATGTAAAGGCTTTCATATTATCTGAAACCTGAGTCCAGCTATCGTTGAGGTCATACACCGTACCACCGGGACAATTGCTGTCTCTTACAGCGGCGAGAGTATCGACAAGACGTCTGCCCTGCTCCGACTCTGTGACCGCTTTCTGCTTATAAATTGAATTGACATCCGAAAAGCTTATGCCTGACAATACGATATTATCGAGCGATGTGCTGAGCTCTTTGAGCGCGGCAAAGGTCATATCATACTCGCTTGATGAATTCTTCTTAGCGCGCGTAATTGCGCTTCTTTCGTACTCAACATCGCTGTAAAAGTATTCAGAGCATTCGCTCGAGGCTATATCGTTAAAGAGATAAGTATTCTTTTTATTAGCGAAATTCATTCCCGAAACCATATTGAGCTTTGAGCTAACCGACGCGGGAACAAAATATTTATAGTTCTTCTTTGACGTCTGCTCGACAGTATCATAAAGATACGCAGCGAAGCCGCGAAGTCCGCTTTGAGTGTTTGTGTATTTTCCGCTGTAGGTATAGCTTGTATCGTCGCTGAGCTTCTTGCAGGCTTTTTCGTCCAGAGA
>JAHLAX010000158.1 GCA_020625875.1 bacterium
GTTTTCGTCGGCTGTTATATCAGTTATCACAAAACACACGGGGCGGTTAACCCTCGATATAACAGCGATATCCCTGACTGTGCCCTCTCTTATTCCCAGAGCGCCTTCCTCGCGCGGGATTACCGCGTTAACGCCGCCGAGCTTCAGGTGAAGATTATGCAGTCTGTCACAGACAAGCACCTTCGCCTCCAGGATTTTCTGCTTCGCCATAGCTTCAGAAAGCTTAGACGAATTGTTTATGTAAAGCTGATTATCCTCTGTATTAATCAGACTTCCTTCAGGTAAAAACAACGACATTTCTTTTCCTCCGTTCTATAAAACAATATGTAGGGCGGAAGATTTTTATACCTCTTGCTTTTTTGGCGGTTTTATACTAAAATAATAGCGGACTTTTTTGAAAGGATAACTTTATTATGAAAAGATTTTTAGCTATTGTATTAACAGCAATGATGATGGTCTCTTTCGCCTCCTGCGGTGAGAAGGAACAGACCGAAACCGAGGCTACTACCACAGCCGAAACCACAACAGAGGCGACAATTGAAACCCAGAGCGCTACTCTTGAACCCGAGAGCGGCAAGGTAAAGGACAGCAGCCCCGCGCTCGATAACCTCAAAAAGCAGGGCTATGACATCTCGAAGCTCAGCGCCACAGTTAATTACGCTGACAAAGAGGATTTCGGCTTCCAGCTTGACAAGCCCCAAAAAGGCGACACAATCGCAGTCATCAAAACCAGCGAAGGCGACATCACACTCCGTTTCTTCCCCGAATACGCTCCCAACACCGTCAACAACTTTATTGAGCTTGCAAAAGCGGGCAAGTATGACGGCGTACTCTTCCACAGAGTTATGGACAACTTTATGATTCAGACAGGCGACTTTGAGAACAACGACGGCACAGGCGGCACAAGCATCTACGGCGAGGCTTTCCCCGATGAGTTCTGTGACAAGCTCCTCAACATCCGCGGCTCTGTTGCTATGGCTAACTCAGGCAAAGACACCAACGGCAGCCAGTTCTTCATCAACCAGTGCGACGCCGAACACTATAAATCAAACGGTGTTTACGCCTCTTACGAAAGCAACTGGGACAGAATCAAAAAGGGTATGAAGGATTATAAGGACGACGCCGAAACAGTCGGCAACCTCGCGACCTACGGCACAAGCAGCCTCAACACTGACGCTGTTCCCGCGGCTATGAAGAAGCTTTACGAAAACGAGGGCGGCAACATCTGGCTCGACGGCGCTTATAACGCCTCTGACGCGGGTCACACGGTATTCGCCCAGGTTATTGACGGAATGAAGGTCGTTGACAAGATCGCGGGCACAAGCGTTGACGAGCAGAACAGACCTCTCACAGACGTAACCATCGACAAGGTTGAAATTAAAAAGTATAAATAAGGTGACGATATGAGCAGACCAATAGTCGCTATAATGTACGACTTTGATAAAACGCTCTGCACCAAGGATATGCAGAATTACCGTTTTATCCCGAGTCTGGGTATGCAAATAAGCGAGTTCTGGGATTTTACCAACTCGGTTCAGCATCGTGAAAATATGGACTCCGTACTCGCCTATATGTACGCCGCCATTAATCTGTCAAAAGAGCTAAACATCCCGCTCAAGCGTGACCGCCTCGAAGAAAACGGACACGAAATCGTATTCTTCGACGGCGTCAGAGAGTGGTTTAAGCGTATTAACGAATTCGGCAGAAGCTGCGGCGTAGAGGTTGAACACTATGTAATCTCCTCGGGTATGAAGGAGATTATCGACGGCACCTCTATCAGCGGAGAATTTAAAAATATCTTCGCCTGCGAGTATCTTTATGACGAGAACGGCAACGCCGTCTGGCCGAAAACCGCGGTTAATTACACCAACAAAACCCAGTTTGTTTACAGAATCAACAAGGGCGTGCTCGATGTTTCGAACGACGACGACCTCAACCGCAGTATGCCCGACGACAGCAAGCGCATACCCTTCACAAATATGATTTACATCGGCGACGGACTTTCGGACGTGCCGTGTATGAAGATGATGAAGAGCTACGGCGGCAAGGCCATAGCCGTGTATCAGAATCTTGACGAGAAGGTCAAGGAGTTGCTCAGAAAGGACAGGGTTGACTATATCTACCCTGCCGATTACAGCGAGGGCACGGGGCTCGACAACACCGTCAAGGACATCATCCGCAATATGGCAATCGCCGACAAGCTCTATGAGGAAAACTCAA
>JAHLAX010000259.1 GCA_020625875.1 bacterium
AATGCCTGGTTGGAAATATTTAAAAACTATTAATGATTGCAAGGTTTATGAGAACAAATACTATGTTTCGATGGGCTTTACCTTTGACAAGTTCATAAGCGAATATGAGTTTTCACAGATTGACAAGCGTTATCAGTCTAACGCGCTGCTTAAAGCGTTGGTGCTCAAAAACAGCGACCTGCTAAAATACTCTGATATAACAGGCTATACAAAGAAAGATATAAAGAGCTTAACAAAAGACAAGAAGGATAACGCGAAAACTCTCGTAAGCAAGATTGACGACTTCAGCTACAACAGTCAGCAATACTACGATGACTGCAAAAAGCTCAGAGCGAATACCTGTGACAGCTTTAAATACACCCAAAATGGCTTTAAGGCGACCTTTAACAACAAGGGCAAGGATAATCTATTGTTTTTCAGCGTTCCTTATGACGAGGGCTGGAGCGCCTACATAAACGGAGATAAAACCGAAATAATCAAAGCGGATTCAGGTCTTATGGCTGTCAAAGTTGACGGCAACAAAAAGAGTGACATAGTTTTCATTTATGAGTCTGTCGGTTTCCGCACGGGAATTATAATTTCTGTAGTATGTGGTATAATATTTGTTATGTATTTATGCGCCATAGTATTTCTTTCAAAAAGGCGCGGACACAGAGGCTGAAAAATGAACTTTGGAAAGAATATTTTAAAGTATAAAGATGACATTCTGAGAGACCTCAAAGCCCTGATAGAGATTGAATCTGTATCAAGCGAAGGCAGTGAAAACTGCGAAAAAGCTCTCGATTTTATTCTGAGCAGAGCTGAACAACTCGGATTAACAACAAAAAATATAGATAATAAAGCGGGACATATTCAGCTCGGCGACTCAGGCAAGCTTTGCGGCGCGCTGACTCACCTTGACGTTGTTCCCGCGGGAAAAAGCTGGAGCGTTGAACCTTTTACGCTGAAGCGAATGGACAGAAGGCTTTATGGCAGAGGCGTGGTAGACGACAAGGGCGCTTCTATAGTCAACCTTTATTGTCTTAAGGCGCTCAAAGACAGCGGCGTTGAGGGCAATAATACCCTGCGTTGTGTTTACGGAACGAGCGAAGAAATCGGTATGGCTGATATGGAAGCTTATTTTGAAAGCGAAAAACTGCCCGATATCTCTTTCACTCCCGACAGCAATTACGGGATTTGTTTCGCCGAAAAGGGTATTTTACAGCTCAAAATCAGTATGGACAGAAATGACGGCACAACACTAAGCGCGATTAAAGCGGGCAACGCAGTTAACGCCGTACCCGACGAAGCCAAGGCACTGCTGTACTTTTCGGACGCTCAGACAAATAATCTCAAAAACAAGAGAGAAAAATACAAAGGTAATTTCAACTTTATTGATACAATAGACGGGCTTGTTATCGAAAGCTTCGGCAAAGCCGCTCACGCGTGTGAGCCCGAAAAAGGCTTCAATGCCGCTTTAGCTCTGGTCGAGCTCTTAAACGGCGAGCTTGAGCCCGAGGAAGTGGGCAGTCTTTGCTCATTTATCGGTTACGCCATTCACAGAGAAACCGACGGAACCTCACTCG
>JAHLAX010000272.1 GCA_020625875.1 bacterium
AGTCGCGCGCGCCCTCGGGCGTGCTTTTTATCATCATCGGGGTTTCTATCTCGATAAAGTTGTTTTCATAAAAATAGTCGCGTGTGACCTTGGCGATTTTGCTTCTGAGCAGAAGGTTTTCCTGCAAGGGCTTACGGCGTAAATCCAGATAACGATGCTTAAGGCGGAGTTCCTCGCCTGTCTTGCTGTCGTCAACAATCTCGAACGGAGGTGTCTGCGCCTTTGAGAGCACTCTAAGCTCTTTAACCCGGATTTCGATATCACCTGTGGGGATTTTGTCGGTCTTAGCACTTCTTTCGGCTACCACACCGCGCGCGCCAAGCACAAACTCGCTGCGGCAGGATGAAGCCTTTTCAAATATCTCTTTATCGGTTTCGTCCGAAAAAGCGAGCTGAACAATGCCCGTTCTGTCGCGTAAATCAATGAAAATAAGCTGACCGAGGTCTCTCTGGCGCTGAACCCAGCCGAAGAGCGTAACCTCTCTGCCAACGTCAGTTATTCTTAAATCTCCGCACATATCGGTCCTTTTGAGACCTGTCATAAATTCTGCCATTACTCCACACCCTCACTGAATTTTGCGGCAATCTGCAAATCCGAGAACTTTTCGGCAAAAGTTTCGCCGAGTTCGATTTCGGTTTGCTCGCCTGTAATCATATTTTTAATATTCGCTTTGTTTTCTTCGAGCTCGTTGTCGCCGATAACCATACTGAACCGCGCGCCAATTTTGTCAGCGTACTTCATCTGGGCGCGCAAGCCTCTGCCGACAACGTCGGTTTCAGCCGCAAGTCCGCACGAGCGAACCGCGCCGATAAGCTCAAACGCCTTGAGCTGCGCCTTGTCGCCCAAGCCCGCGATATAAAGCGAGCAGGGCTCGGGAGCGGGAATCTCAATGCCCTGATTCTCCATTACCATAAGCAAGCGTTCAAGTCCCATTGCGTAGCCGAGCGAGGGCAAATGCTGTCCGCCGAGCTGTTCGATAAGATCGTCATAACGACCGCCGCCGCAGACTGTTCCCTGACTGCCAATAGCGTCAGATACAAACTCAAATACTGTTTTTGTATAATAATCAAGTCCCCTTACGATTGTGGGATTGACTTTATAATCAATGCCGATAGTTGAAAGGTAGGTTTTGACCTGTTCAAAGTGGCTTTCGCAATCCTCACACAGATAATCGAGAATGCTCGGCGCGTCCTTGGCGATTTCGGAACACGAAGGCACCTTGCAGTCGATTAATCTCATCGGATTCTTTTCAAGACGGTTAAGGCAGTTGCCGCAAAGCATGTCCTTGTGTTGTGAAAAATAGTTTTTCAGCGCCTCGTTATACTTTGGTCTGCACTCGGGGCATCCGATTGAGTTGATTTCGAGGTGCAGGTTGTTAATCTGCAGACGCTTAAAAATTGAATCAGCGAGCGCGATTACCTCGGCGTCAGCCAAAGGCGAGGATGTGCCGTATTCCTCTACGCCAAACTGATGGAACTCTCTGAGCCTGCCCGCCTGGGGCTTTTCATAGCGGTAGCACGAGGTGAGATAATACGCCTTAATCGGCAAGCCTTCGTTAGGAAGCGCGTGCTCGAGCAGAGCTCTCGCCGCTCCCGCGGTACCCTCAGGTCGCAGGGTGACGCTCTCGCCGCCCTTTGTGTCAAAAGTATACATTTCTTTTTGTACCACGTCGGTGGTGTCGCCCACACCGCGCGCAAAAAGCTCGGTGTGCTCAAACACGGGGGTGCGCATCTCCTTAAAGCCGAAGTTCGCGGCCTCCTCGCGCATTATTTTTTCTATAAACTGCCACCGATAGCTCTGCTTGGGCAGAACATCCTCGGTGCCTTTAATCTTTTTTGTGATTACTCCCATTTTGTCCTCCAATTACCTATTTTATATATCCTAAAACGCAACTAACGGGCAGCACCCGCCGCCCGATAGCAACTATTCATTAATTTATTACTTAATAATATTACGCCAGTCAAGGTCGCCGCGCTCAAGGCCGTGTATGAGCACTTCGGCGGTGGCGATGTTAGTCGCGACAGGAATATTGTGCATATCGCAGAGCCTTAAAAGATTCATATCGTTGGGCTCGTTGGGCTTTGGATTGAGCGGGTCGCGGAAAAAGAGAAGCATATCGATCTCGTTGCACGCTATACGCGCCGCGATCTGCTGGTCGCCTCCCTGAGAGCCCGACAAAAAGCCCGTTACCGAAAG
>JAHLAX010000279.1 GCA_020625875.1 bacterium
ACCTGTGATGATGTAGGGCACGTCGAAGCCCCAGAGAATACCGTCGTCCTTGAACTTCTGATAATACTTTTCGATATGATTATAGAGCGGCTCTGTGCGGTACTTGGGATTTTTGAGGAAGCCCACAAGCAGCTCGCTGCGGCAGTTGCCCGCGCCTCTGCCGAGTCCCAGAGCGGTCACGTCGAGGAAGCTTACGCCCTCCTGAAGCGCGTCGATGGTGTTGGCGAACGCCAAAGACTGGTTGTCGTGAGCGTGAACGCCCACCTGCTTTTTGTATTTATCGGCATACTCGAGATACATCTGTGAGTAGCGGCGAATCTGCTCGGGATAGAACGCGCCGTAGCTGTCGACAATATAGAAAATATCAACAGGGCTTTTGCCGAAAATCTCCAGCGCTTCTCTGATATCTTCGGTGCGCTCCTTTGAGATAGCCATAATGTTAATCGCTGTTTCGTAACCCATCTTGGCGCAGTGCTCAATAATATCCATAGCGGCGGGGATGGTGTTGATATAAGTAGCGACGCGCACCATATCAATCGGGCTGTCAGCCTTGGGGTGGATATCGCGCTGATAATTACAGCGACCGACATCAGCCATAACGGCTATTTTCATGGGCGTGTTGTTTTCGCCTACAACGGCTCGGATATCCTCGTCGTCGCAGAACTTCCACTTGCCGAATTTTTCGGGGTCAAAAATGTCCTTATTCGCCTTATAGCCGAACTCCATATAGTCTACGCCCGCGCCTATGTTGGCGTGGTACAAATCGTGAACAAATTTATCCTCAAAGAAAAAGTCGTTGCAAAGTCCGCCGTCGCGCAGAGTGGCGTCAAGCACTCGCACGTCCTTGCGGACAGAAAGCAGATTACCTTTTGACATATATATTCCTCCCTTATAGCCTTCCCCCGGGGGGAAGGTGGTTTTTGCGTCAACTTGTTGATGCAAAAATCGGATGAGGGTCGGCGTAACCAAGTGTCATTGCTATATTGATACTTTAGTGCACCGACTTCTGTTTTAATCCGACTTTGTTCAAACCTTGTTATTGTCTGTTAGTAAAACGTGAGATAGGAACTTTTTTAAAAAGCGGACCCTCTCCCGTCACCGCCAACGAGTTGTCGGCGACACCCTCCCCCAAGGGAGGGCTTCTCATTTATCCTCAAAAACTATCTCCCCGTCCAGCAATGTATACTTAACCTTGCCGTACAGCTCCTTACCCTTGAACGGGCAGTTTTTGCTTTTGCCGTGGAGCTTGTCGACGTCGACAGTGTATTTTTCATCAATATCAAAGAGCACGATATCGGCGGGAGCGCCGACTTTCAACGTACCCGCGTCTATTCCCAGAATTTTGGCGGGAGCTGTGCTCATTTTATTTATCAGCTCGCTTATTGAAAGCTTAGCTGTTTTTACCAGATTGGTTATGCCCGCGGACAGCGAGGTTTCCATACCCCCAGAGCCGTTGGGCGCTTTTTCAAAATCGAGCTTTTCATTGGGCGCGTGGGGCGCGTGGTCGGTCGCGATAGCGTCGAGTGTGCCGTCCTTTAAGCCCTCGAT
>JAHLAX010000280.1 GCA_020625875.1 bacterium
CGCAGGTTTTTATTATTCTTTTATAGAATATTGACAGCCTGCGTTTTTGGTATCATAATAAGTACAAATGCTTATTAATACTAAAATGCCTTTTAGTATACAAAAGCAAGTTTAGGAGTTGATTTTATGAAATTACGTAGAACTATTTCGCTGCTGCTCGCTGTAGTGCTGCTCACTACTATGGCTGTAGTATCGGTTTCAGCGGTTGACAGCGGTAAAAATGCTACGGGCGCATACGATAACCAGAACCTCTATGAGGGCTCGAATTATACGTATAACGGCACTGACCTCGGCGCGACATGGTCACCGTCGTCCACAACATGGAAGGTTTGGTCGCCCGCCGCTACAAAAATACAGCTTAAACTGTATTCAACAGGTAGTGACCGTGAGAACGGCGCGAAGGTGCTCGGAATCCACAACATGCAAGCACCCGGTACCAATGATAAATACGTTTGGTCACTCACTCTCAACGGCAACTTCAAAAACGTTTATTATACATACCTCATCACAGCCAAGGATATGTTCAATAACGTTGTAACCAACGAAACTCAGGACGTATATTCAAAGGCTGTCGGCGTTAACGGTAACCGTTCGATGGTTGTTGACCTCGATTCTACTGACCCCGAGGGTTGGGACAAGGACACAAACGTTGTCCACAAGACCAAGACAGAGGCGGCTGTATGGGAGCTCCATATCCGTGATTTCTCTTGTGATCCCGATTCAGGCGTAAGCGAAAAGAATCAGGGCAACTACCTCGCGTTCACCGAGGGCGGCACTACTTATAAAAAGCAGGGCTCAATCGCCACATGTATGGATTATCTCGTTGAAAACAACATCAACACCGTTCAGCTGATGCCTTTCGCTGACTTTGACGGCGTTGACGAGGTTTACGGCGCTTCCGAGGTTGACCGTAACTGGGGCTACAACCCCAAGAACTTCAACGTTCCTGATGGTTCCTATTCATCTAACGCGTACGACGGCAACGTTCGTATCAACGAAGTTAAGCAGATGATTCAGGCGCTCCATGACCGCGGAATTTCCGTAGTAATGGACGTTGTATACAACCACACAGCGGGTTCCGAGGGTTCCTGCTTTACAAAGACTGTTCCACGTTACTATTACAGAATGCAGAGCCAGCTCGCAAACATAGACGGCTCGGGTCAGGGTAACGAAATGGCGACAGATAAGTCTATGATGCGTAACTTTGTTGTTCAGTCTATGAAGTACTGGGCAGAGGAGTATCATATAGACGGCTTCCGTTTTGACCTTATGGGTTGTATCGACTGCACAACTCTTAACACCGCGCGTCAGGCTCTTAATCAGGTTAACAGCGGCATCCTTATGTACGGTGAGCCCTGGATTGGCGGCTCCGCTTCGGGTAACCCCAGCAAGCCCCTTGAAGAAACCTCATCAGTCTGGACATCCACACTTAATTCAGGCATCGGCGGCTTCTCAGGCAAATTCAGAACAGCCGCGAGTAAGGTTGATTCCGACAAAGTTAATACCCAAGGCTGGGTAGGCGGCAGCTCGGCAAGTGTCTCTACCGTTGTAAACGGCATCAAGGGTAACCTGATGAACTCCAATGATAACACAAAGACAGTTAACTATCTCGACTGTCATGATAACTTAAACCTTTGGGAAAGACTCGGCGACGCCTATACATAATCCGGCGAA
>JAHLAX010000261.1 GCA_020625875.1 bacterium
CACTTCGTTGTGCAGACCTCGGCGCACGCGCCGCAGTTTGTACATTTTTCGTAGTCAATCGCGGCGAGGTTATTTGTAACCTTAATCGCGTCGTACTCACACGCTTTTTCACAGCGCTTACAGCCGATACAGCCGCTTGAACAAGCCTTGCGCGTAAACGCGCCCTTGTCCTTGTTGCTACAGGACACAACCGTGCTTCTGACGGCTTTGTGGAGCGCGATGATGTTGTTTGGGCAGGTTTTTACACAGATACCGCAGCCCACACAATCGGGAGTGTAGATACGGGCGACGCCGTCTTTTATACAGATTGCCTCCTCGGGACAAGCCTTGGCGCAATCGCCGAGAGCAAGACATCCGTAGCCGCACTTGCCCTTGCCGCCGAAAATCATCTTTGCCGCGGCGCAGCTCTCCATTCCGCGGTATTCAACCATATCCTCGGTGGCGTTGCAGTCGCCCAGACAGTGAACCACGGCAACCTGAGCGGCGACGTCCTCAAACTCTACTCCGAGCACCTCGCTTAATTCCTTCGCGCAGGAAGCTCCGCCAGGAACACAGAGATTGGCGGGAACGCTGCTGTCCTTGCAGAGCGCCTTGGCGTAGCCGTCACAGCCCGCGTATCCGCACGCGCCGCAGTTGGCGCCCGGCAAACACTCACGCACGGCGGGGAATCGCTCGTCCTCCTTGACCGCCATAACTTTTGAAGCGACAACGAGCATTGCCGCGCATATAATTCCGATTATCGCGACGGGGATAACCGCTATAAGAATTGCGTTCATTCGGTTACCTCCTTACGCGAAAAGGTTTTCGATAACGCCGCCGAAGCCCATAAACGACAGCGAAGTGATTGACGCCGCGATAAGGGTAATCGGCAGGCCTTTAAACGACTTGGGGATATCGGCGCCCTCGAGCTTTGAGCGAACGCCCGAGAACATTACCATAGCGAGGAAGAATCCCAATCCGCTGCCAAGCGAGTTGACCATAGCCTCTAAGAATGTGTAGCCCTCGTCGATGTTGAGGATTGTAACGCCGAGAACGGCGCAGTTTGTTGTAATAAGCGGAAGATAAACGCCCAGCGACTGATGAAGCGCGGGGATGTATCTTTTGAGAACGATTTCGACGAGCTGTACAAGCGCCGCGATTACGAGGATAAATACTATTGTCTGCAAATATCCCAAATCATTCGGCACAAGCAGGTACATCTGAATCGGATAGGTAACCGCCGTAGCGATGAGCATTACGAAGATTACCGCGAGGCTCATTCCCGTAGCTGAGTCGAGTTTTTTTGAAACGCCCAAGAACGGACAGATACCCAAGAATCTGTTGAGAACGTAGTTGTTGATAAAAACTGCCGAAAGCAGAATAATGATTAATTTAGCCATCATTACCCTCCTTCACAGCGCAAGCGCCCGAGCACACAGCCGCCGAGGGACATCCCGCGCAGCCGAAGTCTTTCTTTTTGGGCTTGTTTTTAAAGAATTTGTTGACAATCGCGATTAACAGACCGAACACAAAGAACCCACCAGGAGCCATTGTCATAATCGAGATATGGTTGTCAGTGAGCACGGGAATCGGAA
>JAHLAX010000107.1 GCA_020625875.1 bacterium
AAAGGAATTCCCGCGCCGTTTTCGCATACGCTGATTGTACCCTTCGCGGATTTGAAGCTTACGCCGACCTTAGTAACGTCGACATCCGCTCCGCTGTAGCCTATCGCGCACAGCACGCGTCCCCAGTTGGCGTCAGCGCCGAACATAGCCGCTTTTAAGAGGCTGGAACAGATTATGCTCTTGCTGATTTTAACAGCATCCTGCTTTGTTTTTGCTCCGCTGACAGTACACACGAGTAGCTTTGAAGCGCCCTCGCCGTCTGAAGCGAGCTTTTTGGCGAGCATTTTAAAAGCCTCTGTAAGTCCTTCGACAAAAACTCTATAGTCCTCGTTCTGCTCGGTAATTTCGGGGTTGCCCGCTTTGCCCGAAGCCATAATCGCCAATGTATCGTTGGTGGAAGTGTCGCCGTCCACGCTGACCATATTGTAGCTGTCCTCGACCGCCTCACGCAGAGCGCTTTCGAGCATCTCAGCCGATATAGCGGCGTCAGTCGTAACGAACGACAGCATTGTACCCATATTTATGTGAATCATACCGCTGCCCTTGGCTATACCGCCGACTGTGACGGTTTTGCCGCCCAGCATCATAGTCATAGCCATTTCTTTTTTGACTGTGTCGGTGGTCATAATCGCCTCGGCGGCGTTTGTTCCGCCATCCTTTGAGAGCTTGCCGCGCATAGCCTCGGCGCCCTTTTCGACAGGCTCAATCGGCAGAATCTCACCGATTACACCCGTTGAGGCGACGATAACGTCCTCAGCCTTTACACCGAGCACATCTGAGGCGATTTCGCACATCCGCTCAGCCTTCTGATAGCCGTCAGCGTTGCAGGTGTTCGCGTTGCCTGAATTGACAATAACCGCCTGAGCCTTACCGTCTTTGAGATGTTCTTTTGTAACGGCTATAGTGTTGGACTTCACAAGATTCTTTGTGAAAACCGCCGCCGCGTTGCACAGCGTATCGCAGTATATGAGCGCCAAATCGCGCTTTGTAGTATTTGATGGTTTTATTGAGGCGCAGACGCCCTGCGCCGTAAAGCCCTGCGGAGCCGTAACCCCGCCGTCAATAAATTTGTACATATTATCCTCTTGTTAATTGCGAATTGCGCATTACGCATTGCGAATTCTAAAATGCCGGAGGCATTGTTGTAAGTCCTGTCTTTTCGTCAAGGTCAAAAATAATATTCATATTCTGCACAGCCTGTCCCGCGGCGCCCTTGACCATATTGTCAATCGCGGCGCAGGCGATGAGCTTGCCCGCTCTGCCGTCGTAGTGGATGCTGATATCGCAGAAGTTTGAATACTTGATATTATGAATGTCCGCACACATTCCGTCGGGCAGAACGCGTACAAAAAACTCGTCCTTATAGTAGTCCTCATAAGCCGCGCGGATTTGCTCGTAAGTCACGCCATCCTTTAAGTCGGCATAACAGGTAGCGAGAATTCCGCGATTAACGGGCAGCAGGTGAGGTACAAAAGTCAACGTAACTTTTTCGCCCGAGAGCTTTGAAAGAGTCTGCTCAATTTCGGGAGTATGGCGGTGAGAAGCGACCTTGTAGGCGTGGAAGCCCTCGTTGAGCTCGGGGTAATGATTGCCCTGATTGGGCTTTCTGCCCGCGCCCGTAACACCGCTGGCGCAGTTGCAGATTATACCCTTCATTTCGATTAAGCCGTTTACAACCGCGGGAGCCAAAGCGAGCGGCGAACAGGTTGTGTAGCAGCCAGGGTTAGCGATAACGCTCTTGCCTTTTATCTTGTCGCGGAAGAACTCGGGCAGTCCGTAGACAG
>JAHLAX010000130.1 GCA_020625875.1 bacterium
AGGCTGATACCTATACCATAAAGAACCTTGAGCAGGCAACCCAGTATACAGTTTGTGTATCGGCTTGCTATGACAAGGCTGAGAGCGGCAAGGGCACAGAGCACACTTTTTATACCGTTGCCTCAAAGCCCAAGATAACATATGCTGAGTCCGAAAAGAAGGGTCAAATAAAAATCAAGTGGAAGAAGAACCCCAAGGCGCATTCGTATGTTGTTCAGTATAAGGAAGCGGCTGATACCAAGTTCGACAGCAACAATACCATTGATGTCAAAAAATCAGCGGGATGTCAGGCTGTAATAAAGAACCTTGTTGAGGGCGCCGCGTATGATGTCAGAGTTTGCGCCGTTACGGCGAGCGGCAGCGCGAAAGCTTTCGGTATGTGGAGCGAAACTTCGCTCTCGGTCAGAAGAGTTCAGCGTAACCTCGACCCCGACAAGCCTATGGTAGCGCTCACGTTTGATGACGGCCCCAGCTACGGAACGGCTAACGACCGTATTCTCGATACGCTCGAAAAATACGACGTAAGAGCTACGTTCTTTATGATAGGGTCAAACGTGCTCGAGCACCCCGATAATCTCAAACGCAAAGTAAGTCTCGGTATGGAGCTTGGCAATCATACATACTCGCATACAAAGTACGGCGAATCAATTTCCGCCAGTGATATCAAAAAGTGCTCAGACGCGATTAAAAAAGTTTCGGGACAATATCCCACAGCGTTCCGTTCACCAGGCGGTATGACGACCAAAACAATCAAAGATGAGTGTGCCAAAGAGAATATGTCGCTCTATATGTGGAATGTTGACACAGAGGACTGGAAGTCCCACAGCGCTCCCGCGATAATCTCAAAGACGCTGAACAATATTGAGGACGGCGACATCATTCTCATGCACGAGATATACGACGCTACAGCAGACGCCATTAAGGTAATTATTCCGAAGCTTATAAAGAAGGGCTATCAGGTTGTGTCCTGTCAGGAGCTCATCGAGTATAAGACTGGCGAAGCGCCCAAGGGCGGGGTTGAATACTTCAGCGCGCATGAATCGCAGTGAGGCAGTAGTTTGTAGTTAGTAGTTAGTTGCTAGTTAATCGTTAACAAAACAATAAAAAGAATCAGCAGAAACATCTCTCGGGAGAAGTTCTGCTGATTTTTCTTTTACTTATTCGCCTGAAAACTAATAACTAACTACTGACCACTGTCCTTCATTTTCTTCCGCTTAATGACTTTCAGTCGGCTGAATTCCTCTCTGTCCTTTTCGTCGAGAGCATCGGTAATAAACTTGACCGTCTCGTCAAATCGCGGAATCATAATGTTCTTAAGAGCATTGGCGCGCTTCTGCGTTTTCTTGATTGAATCGGCAAGTCTGTAAACGCTGTTCTCAATCTCAGCAAGCTCAACCGTCAGCATCTTTACCTCATTAAAGAGTATAAACGCTTTGTCAACAGCAGAGTTGGTCGTCCTTGTGCCGTAGTGCAGATGATTAATGTCGTCGTTTTCGTCAATGGTGAGAATCGGAATCTCAACGCCCATAACGCTTCGAAAGTCGAGGTTAAGCCCGTCCTCAATCGGAACGGCGTTCGAGATGTCCTCACAAAAGCCGTTGGTGATATTCGCTGTCTGCAGGGCAATATAAGCCTTCTCATACGCGCTGTCAATTTTTTCCTGAATGGCGTTGGCGTGTTCAATCAACGTCATCATCTCGCGTATGAGTATATTTCGCTTGCGGTCTAATAACTCATAGCCGTTTCGGGCGAGAGCCAGCGACCTTTTTGAATTCATAAGATTACCCTTGGTGGGTACTGCCTGTACAGCCATTTTGAATTACCTCCGGGAATTAAGTGGTAAGTGCTCTGCTTATCCTTTGTAGTATATTTCGAGCAACGCTTCGTCTACGCGGTCAAGCTCAGCTCTGGGCAGAGTTGAGAGCAACTCCCAGCCTAAGTCAAGACTCTGCTCAATGCTTCGGTTTTCGGTGAAGCCCTGATTGACGAATCTCGCCTCAAACAGTCTGCCGAACTCAATGTATTTCTTGTCTATGGGGGAGAGTTCCTCCTCGCCGATAACGGAAGCCAGCGCTCTCGCGTCAATAACCTTGGCGTATGAGGCGAAAAGCTGATTGGCGAGCGCCTGATGGTCGGCGCGTGTATATCCTTCGCCAATGCCGTCCTTCATAAGTCTTGAAAGCGACGGCAATACGCTGACGGGGGGATAAAGTCCCTGTCCCTGAAGCGCGCGGTCGAGTACTATCTGACCCTCAGTAATGTAGCCCGTAAGGTCGGGTATAGGATGAGTAATATCGTCGTTGGGCATTGTCAG
>JAHLAX010000281.1 GCA_020625875.1 bacterium
AGAAGCGGCTCCCCTACGATTATTAATCTACATTATCACATGTCGTCAATCTATTGACTGCCAATATTTTACCATTCAAAAAATACACAATCCTGCCGAGAACACTCCCCTTTTTGACAGGAGCGTATAAAAAGTTATCGAGATAAATCTTGCGCTTTATACGTTTTAAATCCTCAGCTTTCACAACCGCGCCGCTGTTATCATCGGACGTGAGCATAACCTTGCTGTTTTTTCCGCCGACCACATCAACCTCGAGATATAAATTGGTGTCGTCAAACTCGCGGAAGCGGTACTTTTGGTAGCCGTAATCATAGAGCGAGATATGGTCGTTCCAGTCGTTCTTATCGTTGAGAGTAACGGCGATAAGCGGCAAGCCGTCCTTTTCGGATGCTGAAACAAGGCACCGCCCAGCCGCCATGGTATAGCCTGTTTTGCCGCCGACGCAGTGCTTATAGAGCGACAGAAGACGATTGTGGTTGGAGTAAGTGACGCGCTTGTTTTTCGGTTTAATAAAAACCACGGTCTCGCTTCGCTTAACGCTGAGCTTCATAAAAGATTTATTCTTCATAGCCTCAGCCATAAGCAGAGCCAAGTCATACGCGGTTGAGTAATGATTATCGTTATCTAGTCCGCTGGGCGTTACGAAATGCGTGTTCTTCATACCGATTTTTTTCGCGCGTTCATTCATTAAAGACGCGAATTTCCGCTTGCTCCCCGCGATTGAGATTGCCGCAGCGTTCGCCGCGTCGTTGCTCGAGCACAGCATAAGCCCGACCGCTAAATCTCTGAGTGAAATTACCTCGCCGAGTTTGAGGTACATACTGCTGCCCTCGGCTGCCATTTTTTGAGTAAACTTTACTCTCTTGTTATGCTTCTCTGCATATTCAAGAGTAAGCAGAGCGGTCATTATTTTGGTTGTGCTCGCGGGCTTCATAAGTTTATTTTCGTTTTTAGAATAATAAACCTTGTTGTTTAAAGGGCTGTAGAGCACAGCGGCTTGTGCCGATATTCTTATAGCGGCTTGAGCACTCGGCATAAAACCAAACGTGAACGCTAATAATAAAAAAACCGAAAAAACACGCTTCATAAATATCACCTTTTAAATCTATGAAGCGCGTTAATGTTTTAGAATAAATCTTCGTCCAGGTCGGCTGTCTCAGAGTTCTCGTCCTTGACTTTATCTTTCTTTTTGTCTTTCTTAAAGAGAGCCGAAACCTTATCAACGAGCTCAGGCACCATACCGACAACTCTGTCAGCCGCGCCGTCGTATTTCTCAATTGGCATAAGGTTAACCTGACCGTTGCTGACAACGAGGAACGCGAGAGGCTGAATTGTAACGCCCGCGCCGCTGCCGCCGCCGAAGCAGTCCTTGTTCTCTTTTTTAGTCGGCAAATCGGAACCGCCAGAGGCGAATCCGTAGCTCACCTTTGAAACGGGGATGATGATTGTGCCGTCAGGAGAGGTAATCGGATCGCCGATAACGGTGTTGCCGTCAACCATCTCTTTGATTTTCTGCATTGTTGTGTCCATCAGATTGTTAATAGGATGATCCATTTGTATTCCTCCGTACTTTTATTTCTTCTTGATTTTATTTTTATTATGCTTCGGCTTTGCTTTGAGAATAAGTCTCAACGCCTCAAAGCCGCGTTTAAATACTACAATAAGGATTGATATAATCCTGATGCGGGCAACAACCTCGCCCTTAGCC
>JAHLAX010000282.1 GCA_020625875.1 bacterium
GATGTGTAACTGATTGTTTGACCCCATGCGCCTGTTGTGCCTTTACGGATTACAAGACCGTCAGCAGCTGTAGCACGTGTCGTTGTGCTGTTAGCTGTAACCCTTGCGTTTGTGAAGTACCATGCGAACGATGCGGAGCCTAAAGCTACGAGAGCAACGAGAAGCATAGCGATTGAAGATAATAACATCTTCGATCTTTTTGTTGTTTTCATAAGAGAATCCTCCTTAAAAATTTTTTGCCTTTTCGGCGATTTTAATATTTATCTACGTTCGGTTCAATCGCTCAGCAATTCGTTCGAACCGGACGTTTAGATACGAAATTTTTAAGAGTTAACAGATAACAGGTAACAAGTAACAGTTACCTATCAACTCACCTTGCTAATAACAATCAACCGTCTGCTGTTCACTGTCATTAGCCTTTGCCGTTTTAACAATAGTAATTAGTATTTTTATTATTTCTTTTATATCAGCCTCTAGAGAAATATATTCTTTATCAATAAAATACTCCCCTGAGTTTAATAGCTTGAGCCAGTATTCAGTTTCGTGCGCTTCTTTGAGCGCGATGCTCATTTTATGTATAAAATCAGGTCGGCTTTGAGCGTATATTGCTTCGGAAACATTAGCCCCTATGCTGGTGCCGCTCCTAAGCAACTGTTTAGACATTACATACTCTTTTCGCTCTCCTGCCAAAACTTTGTAAACTCTAACAATTCTTTGCGCGAAAGCCAGACTTTTGTCATATATAATACTTTCGTTCATAATTAACTGTTACCTGTTAACTGTTAATTGTTAACTCGTTTTGTCCTCGTCGGACAAAACGCTGACGGTCATCTGACTGCGGATATGTCCGCCGCGGATGGCGTCGACGCACTCGCGGTCGTTGCCTTCTATCCAGATAACAACAGTGTATTTATCCTGCGCTTTGGCTTTAAGAGTGCTCTTGGGAACTGTAAGAATGGTGTCGTTGGTCTTCCACTTTGTGGCGTCGGTCTCAGCCTTTTTGCCCTTGCTCGCCTTTGTGCCTTTGGCATAGACGGATTCCTTGCCGTTTTTGAATACCATAATACGGCACGCCTCGTCAGCGCCCTTGGACTGACCTGTGAGGTTCATATTTGTTTCATATTCAAGGTCCTCATCGCCTGTATTCTTAAGATAGAAGGTATAGGCGAGGTAGTTTTTGCCGTTATGAGAACCATCCTTATCCTCAAGCTTATTAGGCAGCCAAGCCTTGGTTATGTTGGTAACTTCTTTAACATTGCCGCCGTTTAGTTTAACCGAACTGTCTTTGAAGCTCGCCGATTCAGAAAGCAGAATCGTTTTGCCCGAGACGCCGTTTTCTACAGATACTACGAGATCGCCCCACTGTGTGGTCAGCATAGAAATAATGTAAATAATCAGAAGGACACCGATTAATGTGCCTAAGATTATGGCATAACGCTTTTTGCGCTTTTTGGCGTTCGCGATTTCCTTGGCGCTGTCCTGCGCGTGAAAATGGTCATATCCCGAGTTCTTGCTGTCCTTAGCCGCAGCGACCTCGTGCTCGTGTCC
>JAHLAX010000083.1 GCA_020625875.1 bacterium
GCGCTTGTACTGACGTTTGTGGCTTTGGCGGCAAAAATGCTGGGCTGCGGCGCTATGGCGAAGCTCTGCCGTTACTCCAAGTCCGATTCGCTCAAAGTAGGCGTCGGTATGATGACGAGGGGAGAGGTAGCGCTGATTGTCACAGACAAGGGCGTGACCTCGGGAATAATAAGCAAAAGTATGAATTTTGCCGTAATTCCGCTTGTAATTATAAGCTCGCTTATAGCCCCGATTTTGCTGAAGGTGCTCTATTCAATCTGGCCTGACAACAAGGTCAAAAAGAAAAAAGACCGCGAATCACAGCAAAAAGCTATGACCTACAGTCCTATGTATGAGGATGAGTAATTAATAAGATATTTTTCGTCAGGGAGGGCAAACGCTCTCCCTGAACTGCTGTAAAAGCGTTAACTGACTATTAGCCGCAAATTTCGTCCAGTATATTCTCAAATTCATCCGTCCAGCCGTCAATCTCAAAGCTCCCGCCGCCGTTTGTGGCTCTGAGTTTACTATCGTTCATATCCTGACCGTACGCGAATAAATCCCCGAGATAAATCTCGTACCCGTTTTTAAGGCAGATATCGCAGAAAGCCTTCATAGGGTCGGGGTTTTGTCTTATATTTTTAAAACTGTCGCGCAGGTTTTTGTTCGATTTTGTGTCGTTTATAAGCCTGCGTATTTCCATTTCTACCATAAAAATCACTTCCTGTACCGTAATATATCATACTTTTGCCAAAACTTCAATCAAACAGCTCTATATTTGGCGAAAATTCTTGCTTTTGATAGAATATGATAGTATAATAAACTATGTGTGAATTTGTTTATGGAGGAAGAGTATGAAAAGAGTATCTGCATTAATACTCGCGGTAATTATGTGCGCGATGATTGTGTGCGCCTTTGCCTTTACCGCGTTCGCCGAGAGCACGGCTTATGAAATTCCCGAGCTCAATATGAGTATTCCCGTCCCCAATGATATGCTCGTGCTTACACGAAAAAGCACAAAGAACGACCCGTTTTTCAAGAAGTTCAAGCTCAATTATGACGACACTATGTCACAGCTTAAGGACGGCAATATTTATCTTGAAGCGGTCACGGAGGACAGCTCGCTTACTTTGACGGTGACTATGACCAAAACTCAGGACAGCACAGAAATAGGCAGCTACAACAGCCTGTCCGATGAAGAACTCTCCAACATTATGAAAAAGCTTCGGGAGAATAAAGCGTATAAGGACGCTTCTCCCGTAGAATATAACGACATTAAGTATATCTGCCTCAATATGAGCTATAAAAACGGCAAAAAGACCGTTAAAGCTCAGCAGTACAACACAGTTATGAACGGCGAAAACATCAACATCACGATGCTCGCCGCTCCTGGTAAAAAGCTTACAGCCGCCAACAAGGAAACCCTTAAGGACATAGTAAGCGAAACATCCATCCTCACCGATTCATTTTTTACCAGAAACAGGAACCTGATTCTCTACGGTTCAATAACGCTCGTCGCGGTTATTATTGTTGTGGTCGTGTTCATTATTCTTTTCAAATATATCCGCAACCCCAACCGCAAACACAAGCTTCTTGTTCATGAGCTTGCTCACGAGCATAAAATTTCAGAGACAACCGCGATTCCGCGTAAGCATATATTTAACGTTACTCAGCCGACAAACAGCTTTTTGACCAAGTATCAGCCTGTCGATGAAATCGGCAAGCGCGGCAAAAAGAAGAAAGCCACTGCCGCCGATGAGGTTAAGAATATCAAGTCGGTCTCAGAGCCTGTTCCCGAGGAAGCCGAGGAAAAGCCGCTTACCTCAATGGAATACGACAGCGAACCCGAGAAGCCCGAGGATATCGTCTATGTGGTTGATGATAACGATATTATAGATGAGGTCAAGGCTCAGGCGGCGATGCTTCAGCAGGAAGAGGCTAAAGCCGAGCCTGTCGCTGAAAAGCCTGCCCAAGAGCCCGTTGAAGCTTCCGCCGATATAGTCGAAGAGGATGTTGAAGAGGAGCCTGAATCAGAACCCGAACAGGCGGCTGACGAAGAAGCTGACGAAGAAGCTGAGATTGAGGCTGAAGCTGAAGTTCAGGAAGCCGAGCAGAGCGATGATGATTTTGAAGCTCCCGCCGATTATTTTGACAACGTACCTGATGAGGAGGAAATGTACTCCTACACAGACGTTGACACCGCCGTTGAGGATTATACCGAAGCCAAAAGGCAAAAATACTATGACGGCGATGAAGAAGAGGAAATCGAGAGCGTTCAGGACAATACTATCTGGGTGAC
>JAHLAX010000283.1 GCA_020625875.1 bacterium
GAAACGGAGAGCCTTGGCGAAGGTCAGATAAATATGGAGTTGAGCTATTTTATCTCTCAAAATGAGCTGATTCCCGCCTGCCTGATAATTTATGACCGCACAGCGTACTACGAGCCCAACGGCGACCTCAGGCTCACAATTGACAACAACCCTAGATTCCGTATGGACGACCTCGATTTGAGAATTTCAATGAACGGCGAACCCCTTCTGCCCGAGGGTTACTCAATACTCGAGGTAAAGGTTCAGGGCGCGATGCCCTTGTGGCTTGCGAGAATTCTTGATGAGGGCAAGATATATAAAACCAGCTTTTCAAAATACGGCGAAGCCTACAAAAGACTTATTAGTATAGGGAGGTAGAACAATGGATATTAACACGATTTTCAACACTATATACACCTCGCCCGTGACGGCGGCGCAGTTCTTCACAATGGCAGGCTTCTCGCTTCTGTTCGGAATACTTTACGCGTTTGTGATTTCATTCAGAATCCGCTCAACCAAGCGATTTTTTACGGTGACAGCGCTCATACCGTTTGTTGTCGCGGCGGTAATCACATTTGTAAACGGAAACATCGGCGCGGGCGTCGCGATAGGCGGAGCATTCAGCTTGATTCGCTTCCGCTCGGCACAGGGCAGCGCGGATGAAATCGCCTCGATTTTCATAGCTATGGGCGCGGGCATAGCCTTTGGTATGGGATATATAGCCTACGGAATATTGATTCTCGTGTGCCTGTCGCTGCTGTTTATAGCGTTTTCGGCGCTGCCGATTTTTCAGCACAAGCGCTTCACTCAGGAAAATCTGCTCAGGGTGACAATCCCCGAGTCGCTCGAATATCAGGATGTGTTTGACGACGTATTTAATAAATATCTTTCAACCTGCGAGAACGTAGGAATCAAGACAACGGCTATGGGCTCAATGTTCAGGCTTTCGTACAAAATCAGAATGAAGGATATTTCACAGCAGAAAGCATTTGTCGATGAGCTCAGAACCAAGAACGGCAATCTGGAGATAGCTATCCTGCCGTTCGTTGAAACAGAAAACCAGTTATAGGAGGTAATCAAAATGAAAAAGAGATTAATCGCGATAATCGCGGCGGCGTTGATAGCTGTAACAGCCGCTTCGTGTTCGACACAAAATACAAAATCAACCGAGGAGACAACGACCTCCGCCGCGCAGACGACGGCGGTCAAAACAACAACGGAAACCGAAACAACCACCGAAACCACAGAAACCACCGAGAGCGCTGACAGCTCAACCAAGGACGATTTAAAGGCGAGCAGCCTCAGCGGGACGCTAAGTAAGGACAGCGTGTTCACAGAACGTGACCTTGAGCAGACAGCTGATTTGACAGACGCGAAAAAGTATACCTTAAAAGACGGCGAAAATATTAACATAACCTCCGAGGGGGTATATGTTCTCAGCGGCGAGGCGGAGAATGTCACTATAACTGTGGACGCGGAGGATGAAGCCAAGGTTCAGCTCGTGCTCGACGGCGTGAGCATCAAAAACTCAGATTCTCCCGCTATTTATGTCAAGAGCGCCGACAAGGTTTTTGTCACGACTACCAAAGGCAGCTCAAACAGCCTTGAGGTTACGGGCAGCTTCACTGCTGACGGCGACACTAACACGGACGCGGTAATCTTCTCAAAGGATGACCTTGTGCTCAACGGCAAGGGCACGCTCAGCATTAATTCATCTGACAACGGAATCTCCTGCAAGGACGACCTCAAAGTCACGGGCGGCACGATTAGCATTACCTCTGCCGCTGACGCTATAGAAGCGAATGATTCTATAGCAATCGCTGACGGCAAAATCACAATTAATTCCCAAAAGGACGGACTCCACGCGGAGAACGATGACGACAACTCGCTCGGCTATATTTATATCTGCGGAGGCACTATAGACATTAACGCTTCATCGGACGGCGTTCAGGGCACAACTACTACACAGATTGACGACGGAAAGATCAGCATAACAGCGGGCGAGGGCATTGAGAGCACCTATGTAAAGATAAACGGCGGAACTATAAAGATTTCGGCGAGTGACGACGGTATCAATGGCTCAAATAAATCCGACTCTGTAAGCACCAAGGTTGCAATCA
>JAHLAX010000273.1 GCA_020625875.1 bacterium
GATGAGCACGTTTCTCGCGCCGAGCTTCTGAAGCTCCTTGGCGTATTTTTCGGTGTCCTCCTCAGTCTTTACCTCAACCTCAAAAATCTCTGAGAGCTCCTGACGGTTGGGCTTGATTAAGAAGGGTTTATATTTAAGCGAGTTGACGAGCAGCTTTTTGGTGGCGTCAACGACGATTCTTACGTCCTTGTCCTTGAGCTTTTCGAGCATACGCTCATAGGTGTCGTCGGGCATCGTCTTGGGAATACTGCCCGCGAGAATCAGCGTGTCGCCGTCCTGAATATGGTCGAGCTTGCTCATAAGAGCGGCGAATTTATCCTCGCTGATGTCGGGACCCTGACCGTTGATTTCGGTCTCTTCGCCCGCCTTGATTTTGATGTTTATTCTCGAAAGTCCGCTGTCGAGCCTTATAAAGTCGGTTGTGATACGGTCGTTCTTTATGCCGTTTTCAATCGCCTCGCCCGTAAAGCCCGCCGTAAAACCGAGGGCGGTGCTGTCGATGCCGAGCTCGGCGAGTACGCACGATACATTTATACCCTTGCCGCCGAAATAATATTCCTCGCTCTCGCTTCGGTTGGTGATGCCGAGCTCAAGCCCGTTCATTCTGACGATATAGTCGATTGACGGATTGAGCGTCACTGTATAAATCATTTTTTGACCTCCTTGATAATCGTTTCGCTGTAAAAGCTGTTGTCGGGGAGCGTATCGGTGATGATACAACACTTTTCGAGCCTGGAGAATGTGACGGGGAAAACCTTCTTGAACTTGGTTCTGTCAGCGAGCACGAACGCCGTGTAGCTGTGCTTGAGAGCCGCGTCCTTAATCAGCGCCTCCTCGATATCGGGGGTGGTGAAGCCCGCCTCGATATCAATACCGTTGGTGCCCATAAACGCCTTTGAGAAGTTGAGGTGCTGAAGGTTCGAAACGCCCTCGGCGCCTACAACAGCCTCGGTTATGGGCTTGATTTTTCCGCCGACGACATAGGCGTTGAGCCCTTTGTGAATCAGCTTTCGCGCGTGGGTGATGCCGTTGGTGACATAGGTGGCTTTTTCGTTAGCGATAAAGTCGATGAGCCTTGAGGTTGTTGTGCCCGCGTCGATATAGACAAAGTCGTTATCGTTGATGAGTGTAGCGGCGTAACAGGCAATCATGGTTTTTTCAACTCTCATTATGGTTTCTTTCGCGCTGACAGTTTCTTCAAAAAAGCCCTCGTTCTGTTTAATCTTGGTAGCGCCGCCGAAAAACTTCTTTATTTTGCCGAGTTCATCAAGCGCAGTCAAGTCGCGCCTGATAGTCGATTCCGACGTTTCGAGCGCCTCGGCAAGCTCCGCTACCGTTACAGTGTTTCGTTCATTAATAATGCTTTGGATTAAGTTGTATCTTTGTTGACTGAGCAACTTTAATCACTCCTTACGTCTATTATACCACCTATTTAGCCAAAGTCAATAAAAAATAGTCATAAATTTTAACATTTTATTGCAAAAAGTATCTAAAATGCCATAAATCAAAGAAATTATCTCTGGCTATTTGATTAAATTTAATCAATATTGCGATAAATTCAATCACATATGTGCAAGTTGCATAAATACGA
>JAHLAX010000284.1 GCA_020625875.1 bacterium
GTAACCTTGCCCTTGGAATCAACCTTGGCGATTGTTTTGTCAGACGAAGACCATTTCACAGTTCCCTTACCGTTCTTAACTGAAAGCTTGTAGCTGTCGCCCTTGCAGGCTTCGGCGGTCTTTTGGCTGATTGACGGGTTCTTAACTGTTACGGTACAGGTCGCGGTACCTGTTGAGGTTTTAAGCTTAATCTTAGCCGTACCCTTTTTGAGCGCGGTAATCTTACCCTTGGAGTTAACCTTGGCTATAGTTTTGTCAGAGCTTGAGTATTTGCCTCCAAGCCCGTTTGTCGCGCTCAGCGTTTTGGTATAACCGGAATAAAGCGTCACTTTTTTAGGCGAAACCTTAGGCTTAAGCTGATAATAAACTCCGCTGATGCTTCCGCAAATATAGTCGCAGTAGTCAAGCGCCACCCATCCGCTTTTGGAGTTATAAGTGGTGTAACCCCAGATATAATCCTTTTTTACGCTGAATTTCTTTACATTAAGCTCTGCTCCGTATCCCATAGATGTCAACAGAGTTGAGGATGTGCTGGCGCTCTTGCGCATATTCAGCGAATCAACGCTTACCTGCCAAACCTCGTATTTAGTAGGTTCTTTTTCGGCTTTGCGTGAATACTTGGGATGTCCGTATCCTATAACATAACTGCTGCTGAGAGTACGGGAGTTGTCGTTAGTATACTCACAAACACTGGCGTTTGTGGAGTTGCCCTCGATAACGTCAAGATAGTTGCCTTTGACTCCCGCCACAATACCAACGTGAGTTGAAAAGTCCGGACTGGCTATATCGCTGTAAAATACGATTTCGCCTTTTACGGGAGTATATTTACCGCCGAAGTATTTGCTGTCATACCATCTTTTCTGAGATCTGAACCAGTTCATACCCGCGGTACACGCGGCAAACCTTGTGACAACGGTCTGGGGAATTTTAGCCTGAGCGGCGCACCAGCTTACAAACATAGCGCACCACGGCTGGTTCACAAAGGTCGGGGTATACCAATAGCCGTATTTTGTGCGGACACCGTTTTCCTCATATCCTATCTGGGTACGCGCGATACCGACAATATCGGTCGCGCCCTTACCTGTGTTTTTGTAGGTGTTTGGATATCCCGTAGGATATGACACCGCGTCAGCGCTCTCACCTGAATTAAACGTAAGTCCCGCGAACGCCGAAAAAACAATAACAGCCATTAAAACTATTGAAGCTGTCTGTTTGATAACTTTACTCATAAAACCATTCCAATCAATGTACCAATACTTCTATTTCTTTTTTCGACAATGTTTAATAAATTGTAACACAAAACGCGGGCAAGGTCAACCGTAGGAATTATAAAAACAAACAGCTAAAAACCCGATTATTATGCGAAAAGAGGACAGCTTTCGCCGTCCTCTTGTGAATAAAGTTTACAAATATTCTATTATATCAGCTAAAAAAAGTTGAATCATTGTAACATCTCTGATATTGATTTTACCGTCATAGAGGACCTGAGCAACTGTTCTTTGCCTGTCGTTCAGAGTTGTTTTGTCAACCAGCGCCAGTTGAAGCTCGGTCGCGTCGTTTATATTAACCTTACCGCTAAGGTCAACATCGCCCTTGAGAGCGGCGAACTTTGCGCCGACAGAAAAGCTCTCTGCTTTTATCTGACTGTGCGAA
>JAHLAX010000260.1 GCA_020625875.1 bacterium
ATTTTAACAGTTCTTCAATCAAAGCTTCGTAACCCTTAAGAGCGGCTTTGATAACCGAAGCTTTTCTGAAATCTTCAACATCACACAAAGCTTTTTCAAGAAATTCAGCGTTTGCGGATGTACGTGAGCTCCTGAGAACTATTTTTATATTGTTATAGAACACAAGAGTTTTGATATAATCCTTTATAAACGCTGAATTGAAATCCTCAACCAAAACGAGCATACGCTCCATAACACATTTATCAATAACCGCGTCACATTCTCTTGCGTCTGCTTTATGCGCTATGATGTCATACGCCTGAGCCGCTGCTTCAGCAATCCACTCGGGGAGCTTCTCAAACTTTTTGTGCGAAACAGCTTCTTTAATCAAATCGGGCTCAATTGTATAGGGAGTAACGAGTAGCTCGTCGTGAATTTTTCCAGCCATTATGCTTTTCAAAACAACCTTCAGGTTATGAACGTCATTCTGAATAATAAACAGATCAAAAATGCTGAAGTCTGGAGCGGTCTTTTCGAGATAATCCCATACATTATCAGTATGACTGCTGATTATCTCGTCAATGTTTTTACCTTCGCCGTACCCCTTATCAATCAAGAACCTCAAAAGCTCATTATCGGATTTAAAGCTCAGCATTTGCTCTACATCCGAAGAATTAAGCAAAGACTTTTCTCTGGCGCGAACGGAGCCTATGGAATATTCATATGATAATGCCATAAATCCTCCTTATTCAGCGAAAAGCTCGCGGTTAATTAAATCCTCAATCTCATCACGTTTGTCGGAGATTATAGCGGAAAAAGACATATTTTCCTCAATATCGCCGTGTTTAAGAATGAAACCACCGTCGATGCCAACGGGTTCTTTTGATACGGTTGCGTCAAGTCCGCTAGCTTGAAGCTTTTGCTCAAAGTCAGAGGGGAGACGCTTTAAATCCTTTTCATTCAAAAGCACAGTTCCGCTTAAGCCCTTCAGTTTAGCAGCTAAAGAGTATAGATTATCAAAATAAACACCGTCATCAGCACACAAAAGTTTATTATGTATTTCATTAACGGTAACGTCAATTTCTTCTCTGCGCTTTTTCAGAATAGTATTTCGGATTTCAAGCTCAACCTTGCTTTTGGTTCCCGCGTTAATCTGAGCGACTTTTGTGTTTATCTTTTGTTCGTTATCTTTTTTGAGAGACTCAATCTGAGTTTTAGCCTGCTGAATGATTCTGTCACATTCAGTCTGAGCCTCTTGCTCAATTGTTTGTATACTTGCGTCACAGTCTGATTTAATACGGTCAAGCAGTTTTTCTTTACCGCTCATACAGACACCGCCTTTCTGTTTGGGGCATTTTAAATATTAAGAGAGGGAACAGCGATAACAACGAGGAGCGAAACAATAAACGCGAGAAGAGCGTAAATCTCAACGAGTGTTACCGATACCATAGCCTTAGAGAAGTTACTGTCGTCTTTCGCGCTCATAGCGATACCAGACACAGCGGCTTTACCCTGAGCAAAGCCCGAAATCATACCGCCGATACCAATAGCGAACGAAGCGCCGAGATAAGCAAAGCCCATACCTGTTGTGGGCATATCTCCGCCGAGAACACCGCAGTTTACAAGAATAAGGAAGCCTACGATAAATCCGTAAAGACCCTGTGTA
>JAHLAX010000089.1 GCA_020625875.1 bacterium
AACTTCGTTAACGAAGATAGAAGTGCACGCTTTACAAAAAAAGAGCTTGACAAAAGCAGTGACTTTACTCTTTATGAAAGCTCAACCGATTACTTTAAATACTCAATTTATTTCAACAAGAGCTTTAACGGTATAATAAATCTCGAGAGCAAAAACTGCGAATTTGTCTGCTTTGTAGATTACATAGGAAAAGACAAAAATCTTAACAAAATGGACATAATTAAAGCCGAGTTTTTAACCTTACCGCAAGGCAGCTCGCTTGGCTCGGGAATTGGCGTTCCCAATAAAATATTAGAAACGCCTTTATGTTTTTATGGAGCTACCGACAAAATGGATGTGATTGATATTACGATGAGCATTTTTAAAGAGGATAAGTACGAAGATCTCGATAAGTTAGAATCTGAAATTGAGGAGAATGGAAATATGGATGAAGTAGACGAAAAGGATTTTATGTATCTGGAGGAACATTTAAAATTTGACACAACTGACCCTATACTTTTTAAGTATTACACTAAATTGATAGATTCGGAATAAAATGATGAAAGCTGTTCGGGATTGTCCTGAACAGCTTTTAGTTTGTATAAAATGATTTATTGGAAAGGTAGTCCCTCATCCGACCGATTTGCAAGCAAATCGCCCACCTTCCCCCAAGGGAAGGCTTTTATTTTATCGAATTGATAAGTCCGCCCTTTTGGATAATGTTCTGGATGAACTCGGGGAAGGGCTCGCCCTTGAAGCTCTCGCCTGTGGTCTCGTCGGTGATTACGCCCGTGTTGTAGTCAACACTGACGATGTCGCCGTTGTTAATCGCTTCAGCCGCCTCGGGACACTCGATAATCGGGAGACCGATATTGATAGCGTTGCGGTAGAAGATACGCGCGAAGCTCGACGCTATTACACAGCTGATACCGCTTGCCTTAATCGCGATAGGCGCGTGCTCACGCGAGGAGCCGCAGCCGAAATTCTTTGTGGCGACCATAATGTCGCCCTCTTTTACGTTGTTGACAAATTCCTTGTCGATATCCTCCATACAGTGAGCCGCGAGCTCCTTGTGAGAGGCTGTGTTGAGATAACGCGCGGGGATGATTACGTCCGTATCAACGTTATCGCCGAATTTATGTACTTTACCTTTTGCGTTCATAATGCGACCTCCTTATATCTTCTCGGGGTTAGTGATGTAGCCCGTTACAGCGCTTGCCGCGGCTACCGCGGGGCTTGAGAGATAAACCTCGCTGTCAACGTGGCCCATACGACCAACAAAGTTGCGGTTGGTTGTCGATATGGCTCTCTCGCCCGCGGCGAGAATACCCATATGACCGCCGAGGCACGGACCGCAGGTAGGTGTTGAAACAACCGCTCCCGCATCAATAAAGATATCAAAAAGTCCCTCGTGCATAGCCTGCTGCCAGATTTTCTGTGTGCCAGGGATTATGATACAGCGAACGCCGCGCGCTACGGTCTTGCCCTTGAGCACGTCAGCCGCCGCGCGAAGGTCTGAGATACGACCGTTGGTACACGAACCGATTACAACCTGATCAATCTTTACTTCTGTGTCGCCGATTTCGTCAACAGTTCTGGTGTTCTCGGGAAGATGAGGGAACGCAACTGTCGGGCGAAGCTCAGAGAGGTCAATCGTGTATTCCTCGTCATAAACAGCGTCCTCGTCCGCAGTATATTCAACAGGTGTGCCCTGATAGCGACCGTCGCAATACTCTCGGGTGATATCGTCAACGGGAAAGATTCCGTTCTTCGCGCCAGCCTCAATCGCCATATTCGCGATACAGAGTCTGTCGTCAATGTTGAGGTACTTAACACCCTCGCCGACAAACTCCATAGATTTATACAGAGCACCGTCAACACCGATTTTGCCAATGATATGCAGGATAACGTCCTTGCCCGAAACATAGCCCTGAGGCTTGCCGACAAGGTTGAATTTAATCGCGGCGGGAACCTTGAACCAAGCCTTGCCGCTCATCATACCCGCGCACATATCGGTCGATCCGATACCTGTTGAGAACGCGCCGAGAGCGCCGTATGTGCATGTGTGCGAATCAGCGCCGATACAAAGACAGCCTGGGCCTACCAAGCCCATCTCGGGCAAAAGCGCATGCTCGATACCCATCTGACCGACGTCGCGGTAATTCTTGATGTCGTATTTATCGGCGAACTCACGCGTCTGCTTGACCTGAGTAGCCGCCTTGATATCTCTGTTAGGTGTAAAATGGTCCATAATCAAAGCGATTTTTGTGTTGTCGAATACAGACGTCGCGCCGTTTTCCTCAAATACATTAATCGCTACAGGCGTGGTGATATCGTTGCCAAGTACCAAATCGAGCTTTGCCTCGATAAGCTGACCCGCCTTAACCTCGTCGAGCCCGGCGTGGGCGGCGAGGATTTTCTGAGACATTGTCATTCCCATAATAATCTCTCCTTCTAATTCAGTAATCAGTAGTCAGAATTTGGCGGGAAACCCGCACCCGATTATGAATACCGAATACTGTCATTCAAATTGTTCTCAATAATTATCGCACAGGCACTTGTCAAAAGATTGTAAAGTATGCTACAATCTAAGCAATAAAAACAGGATGTGACGCGATATGGACAAGCATACATACATTCAGGCGGTTTTTGAGGGTATCAATTACGTCCGCAAATTCTCAAAAGGCGATATAATCTACTATCAGGGCGACAGCGCACTGAGCTTTTATTACCTCAAAAAAGGCAGGGTTCGTGTTTATATGACCTCGCCCGACGGAGTTGAGCACACGCTGTCAACAGCGAGCCAAGGCGAGATTCTCGGCGAAGCGGCGTTCTTCGACAGGATGCCCCGAATAAGCTCCGCAAGAGCGCTGACAAATATCGAGGTCGCGGTTATAAACGAAGAAACTCTGCTCTCCCTCACTCAAAAGCACCCGAGGCTCGCGCTTGAGCTGCTCGGTATGCAAGCGGCGAGAGTGCGCCAACTGTCAAATCAGCTTGACGCTATGACCTTTATGAAAGCGGACGAGAGAATCGCCCGAGTTTTGTCGCAAAACGCTGATGAAAACAATGAGGTAATGCTTACCCACGAGGATATTGCCGCGCAGACAGGCGTCACCCGCGTCACGGTCAGCAAAATTCTGAAGAGCTTTAAAGACAACGGAATTTTGCAGACCGAGTACGGGAAGATAAGGATTATAAGTTATAAATCTCTTAAAAATTTCGTTAATGATTAACTGATCACTAACCAATTAAAACCAGCTACTAAAAAAGGAGTTACCGAATCGGTAACTCCTTTTTTTAAAAGATATTAGTCTTTCTTGCCTCTGTAATCAACATGCCAGAGATCCTTAGCATATTCGAGGATAGCGCGGTCAGAACTGAACTTGCCAGAGTTGGCAACGTTCATTAAGCACTTTCTGCCGAATTCTACACGCTTTGAATAATCCTGGTTAGCCTGAATCTTAGCGTCGATATAGCTCTGGCGATCATAAAGCACGAAGTAAT
>JAHLAX010000262.1 GCA_020625875.1 bacterium
CGCCTCTTTGGTCAGAAGCGCGCACGGCTCCTCATATCCGTCTATTCTGTCGCCGATAAAATTGTAGGTGGAGTGGTATCGTATTTCCTGAATAATACTCGGTACATAGTCCGAAAGCAGTACAAAATCGGACGGGTTTTCTGTCATACTTTTTATATTACTTTTCATAAATCCTCACCATTTTACTATATTATAGAAATATGATAACAGATATAGTTTCGTTTGTCTACAAGTTATGTGGGACACTGTGCAAAGTGCCTAAAGCGGGCAGATAATATTTGTGCATTATTTTTTGAATATATGTGATATAATTTAACAAAGGAGGTTTTTCAAATGAAAAAAACTGTAAGCATAATACTCGCTCTGCTTATGCTCGTGAGCGTGTTTTCCATTATAACCGTCTCGGCAGACGAAAAAGAAGCTCCTAAGTATCAGGGAAAGGTCGGCGACTGCGACTACGCCTTTTACGAAAGCAGCCGTAAGCTCGTTATTAAAAACGGAACAAACATCGCTCCCGAGATTAATCCCGAAAACTATAATCCCATATATCCGTGGGATGACTGGAATGAAAAATACGACATCGAAAGCGTTTATATCGAAAAGGGCATAAAGACTATCGGCGAGTGCGCGTTTGATTTTTTATACGGTCTGGAGCATGTATATCTGCCCGATACGCTCGAGACTATCGGCGAGCACACCTTTGAGGATTGCGAAAACCTACGAAAAATCACCCTGCCCCAAAAACTCAAAACCATAGGCGACTCCGCGTTTTTTATGTCAGGTTTAAGAGGAAGCATTATTATTCCAAAAAGCGTAACATACATAGGTCCAAGCGCTTTTGGCAATTGTGCTTCACTCACTCAGGCAGTTCTGCCTGACGGTCTGAAAGCCATAATTGAGCCGTACGCCTTTGAAAACGCCCCGCTGCGTTACATTTACATTCCCAAAGAGATCGATGCCATCGGCGCGCGTGCTTTCGGATTCTATTATGATAAAAACAATATTTATAAACCTATGAGCGGCTTTACCGTATATGCCGAAGAAAACTCCATCGGCGACCAATACGCTAAAGACAACGAATTCTCGACCTTGTACACAAAGCTCATCCAGTGCGTCGATATCACAGGCTTTCCAAAGTTCTCGGCGGGCGACAAGGCTGAGTTCAGCTGCAACACAGACAAAAGATACACTCTCGAATTTGTGGAGTGGTATAACGAAACCGACCAAGTGCCCTTCAACACTGGAGATGAGTTTGAGCTCGGCAACGCGTACAGCTTCACCGTAAAGCTCACCGCCGCGGAAGGCTATGAATTCGCTTACGTATATAACGCGGACGAATCTGTCGTTTCAACCGTTGACGCCAGGGTAAACGGAAACGATGAAGATGTATATTCCTATGAAGGCGACGACGTGTCAAAGGACATCTATGTCAATTGCCGATTCATAATTAATACCACAACAATCAAAAACGCAAATATTACAGGCGTCAAGAACAAATCCTACAACG
>JAHLAX010000110.1 GCA_020625875.1 bacterium
CGATGGTCTGAGACCGTTTCTGTCAAGCACGGCTCCCATGATATCGCCGTCGGAGAAAAGGATTGACGCGGGACCGTCCCACGGCTCCATCATCGTGGCGTAGTACTGGTAAAAGTCCTTTTTCTTAAGGCTCATTGTGTCATTTCTGTCCCAAGGCTCGGGAATCGTAATCATAACAGCAAGCGGCAAATCCATACCGCTCATAACGAGGAACTCGAGCGTGTTATCGAGCATAGCGGAGTCGGAACCCTCGGCGTTGACTACAGGGATTACCTTGTCGAGATCGCCCTTTAAGTGCTCGCTCTGCATATTCTCCTCGCGCGCGAGCATCTTGTCAGCGTTGCCTCTGATTGTGTTGATCTCGCCGTTGTGAACTATCATCCTGTTCGGGTGAGCTCTCTCCCAGCTCGGGTTTGTATTGGTGGAAAAACGCGAATGTACAAGCGCGATTGCCGACTCAAAATCCTCATCCTGCAAGTCAGTGAAGAAGTTGCGTAAGTCACCAACCAAAAACATACCCTTATATACTATAGTTCTTGAGGAAAGCGAAACAACATAGGTATCCTCGTTGCTCTGCTCAAAAATCTTGCGCGCGACATAGAGCCTGCGGTCAAATTCAAGCCCGCGCTTCACGCCGTCGGGACGCTCAATAAAGCACTGCTGAATATTGGGCATACACTCCAACGCGCGGCTGCCTATTGCGTTTTCATTATAAGGAACATATCTCCAGCCGAGAACCTTTAAGCCCTCTTTTTCGGCGATAATCTCAAACATCTTTTTCGCCTGATTGCGCTGAAGCCAGTTCTGCGGGAAGAAAAACATTCCCACAGCGTAATCACGCGCGGCTTTAAGACCGATGCCGATTTCGGCAGCAGCCTTTTTAAAAAACTTATGAGAAATTTGCATAAGGATTCCGACGCCGTCGCCTGTCTTGCCCTCGGCGTCCTTTCCCGCGCGGTGCTCAAGCGTCTCAACGATAGTGAGCGCGTTTTCTACAGTCTTGTGAGATTTTTCTCCCTTTATATTGACGATAGCTCCGATACCGCAGTTGTCGTGTTCAAAATTCGGGGAGTATAATCTGTTTTGTCCATCCATTCCAATCATTCCTTTCGGAAATTTTACCCGTTTATTATACAACCGACTAGCAGGATTGTCAAGACTAAATTGCAATTTTATTGCACAAAAAATTCATTTTTGCAATTTTTTTTAATATAATTGAAACGATGACGTGAAAATATTGCAAGAAAAAATAAAAAAATTGCAAAAACCTCTTGACAAATAAAAATGGTTAGATTATACTTACTTGCGTAAAACAAAGCGGAAAAACTACTCCCGCTTTGTTAAAACAGAATGGAGTGTGTACAATGAAAAATGTATCGGATTACTTTGGAATGAACGTCTTTAACGACGCGAAAATGCAGGAGAGGCTCCCCAAGCCTACCTACAAGGCACTGCGAAAAACTATTGAGAACGGAGACGCCCTCGATATTACTATAGCTAACGTGGTAGCACACGCTATGAAGGACTGGGCTATCGAAATGGGCTGCACCCACTACACCCACTGGTTCCAGCCTATGACAGGCGTAACAGCTGAAAAGCACGACAGTTTTATTTCACCCAAAGGCGACGGCGTAATTATGGAGTTCTCGGGCAAGGAGCTTATTAAAGGCGAGCCCGACGCGTCGAGCTTTCCCTCAGGTGGAATCAGAGCGACATTTGAAGCGCGCGGTTATACAACCTGGGACCCCACCTCACCCGCTTTTGTCAGAGATAAAACACTATATATCCCGACAGCTTTCTGTTCATACACAGGCGAAGTTCTCGACAAAAAAACTCCGCTGCTGCGCTCAATGGAAAAGCTCAGCACCGAAGCTGTAAGGATTCTGCACCTACTCGGCAAAACAGACGTCAAAAGAGTCACCACGACAGTAGGTCCCGAGCAGGAGTACTTCCTTATTGATAAAAAAATGTATGACAAGCGTCCCGATATTATCTACACAGGCAGAACGCTGTTCGGCGCTATGGCTCCAAAGGGACAGGAGCTAGAGGACCATTATTTTGGCTCAATCAAATCGAGAGTATCAGCTTATATGCACGACCTCGACGAGGAGCTATGGAAGCTCGGCGTTTTCGCCAAGACAAAGCACAACGAGGTTGCCCCCTCACAGCACGAGATGGCTCCCGTGTTTACAACCTCTAATATCGCCACAGACCACAACGAACTGATGATGGAGGTTATGAAAAAGACAGCCGAAAAGCACGGACTTGTATGTCTGCTTCATGAAAAGCCCTTCGCGGGCGTCAACGGCTCGGGCAAGCATAACAACTGGTCAATCTCAACCGACACAGGCGAGAATCTTCTCAACCCGACAAAAACTCCCGAAGACAATTTACAGTTCCAGCTTTTCCTCTCGGCAGTAGTAAAAGCTGTTGACGAGTATCAGGATTTGCTTAGAATTACTGTAGCGTCCGCGGGCAACGACCACCGTTTGGGCGCCAACGAAGCGCCGCCCGCCATTATCTCAATGTATCTCGGCGACGACCTCGGCGCTCTGGTAGAGAGCATTATCGAAGGCAAGGATTACAAGAGTCACAAGGCGGCTCGTATGAAAACAGGCGTTGAGGCTCTGCCCGATTTCAAAAAGGACAACTCGGACAGAAACCGCACCTCCCCCTTCGCGTTCACAGGCAACAAATTTGAGTTCAGAGCTCTCGGCTCATCGCTCAACATCGCCTGCCCGAACTATATGCTCAACACTATGGTCGCTCAGGAGCTCGAGGAGTTCTATGAGGCGTTGAAGGACAGCGACGACCTTGAAAAAGATGTAAAAGCTCTCATCAGAAAGGTACTCACCGAGCACAACAGAATCATCTTCAACGGCGACAACTACTCTGACGAGTGGGTTAAAGAAGCCGAGCGCCGCGGACTTTGCAACTACAAGAGTCTGCCCGACGCTATGGAGCATTATATTGACGAAAAGAACATTAAACTCTTTGATTCCAACGGCATCGTATCCGAGGCGGAAATGCACGCGCGTTATGAGATTGAGCTCGAGCAGTACTCTAAGCTGCTCAACATAGAGGCGCTGACTATGCTTGATATGGCTAAAAAGGACATCGCGCCCGCCGTTATAGCGTTCGCTAAGGAGCTTGCCG
>JAHLAX010000145.1 GCA_020625875.1 bacterium
ACTGCATACTGTGGCTGGCTTTAACAAGCACAACATCGCCCTGCTGGATTATTGTTTTGAGCGCTGTCATCGCCGCTTCCTTGTTATCAAGGTGAATACCTTCGGCGCCCTTGGCGAGCTCCTTGGCAAGCGGTCCTACAGCGACCACAACATCGCACTTTTTGGCGTATTCGCCGACATCAAAATGCAGCTTGAGCTCGTTTTCGCCGAGCTCCTTCATATCACCGAGCACAGCGACCTTTCGTCCCTCAAAGTTCATCAGCGTGTCAATATACGCCTTGACCGAAGTTGGATTGGCGTTGTAGCAGTCGTCAATAATTTTTATAAAGCCCGTGTCAATCAGATTAGCGCGGCTTCCTACTGTCTTGTAGTTCTCAATGCCCTGCTTAATTTCGTCGGGAGTAAGCCCCATAATCTCTCCTACAGCGGCGCCCGCCAATGCGTTACTTACCATATATGTACCGATTGCGGGTATAGTCACGCTGATGCGGTTCTCGCCCAGAAGCAAATCGGCTTTAACCCCGAGCACGCCGTTGTTCTCTATATTCTCAGCGCGGTAAGAGTTGCTCTCCTCGCCGTAAAATACAGGAGCTTTGCCCTTGACCTCAATAACCTGTTTGAGCTTGTCGTCGTCACAGTTAAGCACAACCGAGCCGCCTTCGCGCAGGTTCTTGAACATCTCTGTCTTGGCTCTGAACACGCCGTCACGGTCGCCGAGATTCTCAAGGTGACACTCGCCGATAATTGTAATTACCTCGACAGTCGGCTGAACCATATCTGAAATGCGCGACCTCTCGCCGAAGTCAGAGATTCCCATTTCGATAACCGCCGCCTCGGTGCTGTCATCCATACCGAACAGCGTCAGCGGAACGCCGAGCTCGTTATTGAGATTGCCCGCGGTCTTATGTACCTTGTATTTGACTGAGAGCACAGAGGCAATCATCTCTTTAGTAGAGGTTTTTCCTACGCTGCCGCTTATGCCGACAATCGGAATATCAAACAGCTCACGGTACGCCTTGGCGATTCTTTTAACCGCGGTGAGTGTGCTGTCCACGAGAATGTACGGCTTTGACGGATTTTCGGGAGGCTTTTCGCACAGCGCGCAAATTGCGCCGCTCTCATAGCATTTCTCTATAAAATCGTGCCCGTCAACACGCTCGCCTTTTATAGCAAGAAAGAGCGAGTTTTCTTTTATATTTCGGCTGTCGCGCTCAATCGAGCTGATCGCCGTGCTTTTCAGCTCCTCGCTGCCGACGTATTCACCGCCGCACGCGAGGGCAATTTCTTCAAGTGTAAAATGTTTCATATCTTAATCCTTATATTTCGCAAGCGATAACTCAACAATTTTTTCGCACAAAGACGCGTAGTCTATGCCTATTGCCGCGGCTTCCTGCGGGAGCAAACTTGTCGGCGTCATACCGGGCAGAGCGTTCGCTTCGAGGCAGTACGCCTCGCCGTTTTCATCAAGAATAAAGTCCATACGCGCGTAGGCTTTGAGCCCAAGGGTTTTATACGCCTCGTATGCCGCGTCACGCAAGGTTTTGTCCTCGGCTTCGGTGATTTTAGCGGGGCACTCCTCAATTGTCAGACCAGCCTGATACTTGGATTTGTAGTCATAAAAGCCCGTTGTGGGGATAATCTCAATCGGAGGCAAAACCTCGTTGCCGAGTACGCCTACAGAGAACTCCCTGCCATAAATAAACTCCTCAACTACAATTTCGCTATCGTATTTAAAAGCTTCTTCAACCGCCGCGTTAAGCTCAGCGCGGTTCTCAACCTTTGTAAGACCTACGCTGCTGCCGCCTGAGCAGGGTTTTATTATACAGGGGAAAATATCCCAACAGTCAATTTGGTTATCGTCCCTGAAGAATCTCCTGCCCTTGGATATTCTAACATGTCGCTGAGCGAAAAGCGCGCGGCTGA
>JAHLAX010000263.1 GCA_020625875.1 bacterium
AATTAAAAACACTCTGTCTTCATGAACATATTTCATTTCCTGTCATCCTTTTCTGATTGTGTTAATTTCTTCACTAACTACATTATATACCGATTGTTGATAAAATCAACAGCTTTTTGCAAATTGTGTTAAAAAATTATTCAACAATAATTGTACAAACCGCTTTGTATTTTGTTTTGTCGCTAAATGATAATGTACAGGTTATTTTCGCGGTGCCCTTTTTTCTGGCGGTAACTTTGCCCTTAGAGCTTACCTTGGCGATTTTTGTGTTTGATGATTTGTATGAAATTTTGTATTCAGAGGATTTGAATTCGGAAGCGGTGAGGATGTTGTTCAGCAGGCGTTCCTTGATAACAGCGCTGAGCGTGGTTGTTTTATCGGACTTTAAATCGAGGAAAACAGTGTTGTCGCCGTTGCCGAAAATCTGTCCGTCGTACAGCATGGAGTTTTGTATGGCGACATATCTCATACTGGCTTTTTTACAGTTAAGTTGAACAGTTCCGACTTTTTTGGTTTTGCCGTTTCGTTCTTCATATATTTTAACGGATGTTGAACCCTTGCCCGTAGCATAGACAACCCTGTCGCTGACAACGCTCGCTACGCTTTCGTCCTTGACTGTAGCGGAATATACGGCTCCCGCGTGCTTAAAGCCGAGAATATCCTTTACGTTTATGTGTGATTCGGTCATATATACGCTGCTGCCGTGAGAGTTATATTTGAAGGTCAGGGTTTTGTACTTGGGGAGAATAACGGTCTTGAAATCGCCCGAGGTTATTTTGAACTCGCCTACAAGTTTTTTTGTACCCTTAAAACATATCTCGATATTGGTGCTGCCCTTTTTGAGAGCTTTAAAACTATATGTACGTTTTGTGCCGTTTTTGGCGCAATTTTTCGGAACTTTTACTATGCCTGCTTTTGACGCTTTGAGCTCATACTCATAGGCGTAGGGATTATTGAGAGTTATTTTTCTTGAAGTCTTTTCGTTCATTTTTCGGTCTTTGAACGTCAGTTTCTTCATAGGGTTAACCGTGTAGTTGAGGCGCATTTTGTTAACAACCTTTTTCTTGCTGTTCACATAATAGAGCGTAACTACGGGGTGAACTTTTTTTGTCGGCTTTTTTGCGGTAACAACCAGCTTAAAGGTTTTTTTGTTGTTCTTGAGCTTTACGCCGATATATTTTTTGTTGTTGTTTTTGATTTTGAACTTGTATTTTCTGTTAACAGGTTTTTTGAGGATATAGGTTCTCTTTGTATAAGCGTTCATAGTTTTGTTTTTTACAATAACCTTTGCGCTCGCGCCGAAAATCGTAAAGGCGCTCATCATAACCAGTGTTGATAATAAAATACATAGTGTCTTTTTCATAATTGACACCTCCTATTAACTTATAGTATATCACTTTTTAAAAATATTGCAAATTTTAGCCTGACGGTGTATAATGAGAAAGTCCGAATAATCACGGGACAGAAAGGTTCGATTATTATAAAAACCGCATTGATAACGGGTGCCGCGCGCGGTATTGGCAGAGCTTTGTCAACAGCTTTTGCCGAAAACGGTTACTCGGTAATATTGAATTACAACAACAGCAAAGCCGAAGCAGAAAAACTCGCGGCTGAGCTAAGCAATAAATATAATACAGAATGC
>JAHLAX010000264.1 GCA_020625875.1 bacterium
TGCGCGGCACTCCGCTTATGCTTCAGTTGATTGTTGTGTATTTCGCGCCATATTATATTTTCAAGATCCCTCTGAGCTCCGACTACCGTTTTTACGCGGCGATTATCGGCTTTTCGCTCAACTACGCGGCTTACTTCGCCGAGATTTACCGCAGCGGTATCGAGGCTGTGCCCAAGGGACATTATGAGGCGGCAAAGGTGCTTGGATATTCGCGTCAGCAGACCTTTATTAAAATAGTTTTCCCCCAGATGGTTCGCCATGTGCTGCCTCCTGTCACCAACGAGATCATTACTCTCGTTAAGGATACCTCGCTCGCTTACGCTATCGCGTATGTTGAGATGTTCACTCTCGCAAAGCAGGTTGCGGCGGCTCAGAGCAGTATTCTGGCGCTGTTTGTCGCGGGCTTGTTCTACTATCTTTTCAACCTTCTCGTTGCTTTTGTTATGGGTTTAATCGAGAAGAAGATGAACTATTATACAAAGTAGGAGGTTGAGTTATGAAGCTGTTAGAAATTAATAATATAAAGAAAACCTTTGACGATTTAGAGGTATTAAAAGACATCTCAATCTCTGTCGAGGAGGGAGAGGTTGTGTCAATCCTCGGCCCCTCGGGTTCGGGTAAATCGACGCTTCTGCGCTGCGCGACATTCCTTGAAACAATGGACGCGGGCAGTATGTATTACTGTGGCGAGGAAGCCGTAAAGGATGTAGATGGAAAATCTGTTTACGCGGGCAAGCATGACCTTAAAAGGATTATGAATTACTTTGGGCTTGTGTTCCAGAATTTCAATCTCTTTCCGCATTATACGGTGCTAAAAAACATTATGGACGCGCCTGTTCACGTACAAAAACGTGATAAAAAGAAAGTATACGACGAGGCGATGAGCCTGTTAAGACAAATGGGAATTGAGGACAGGGCGGATTACCTGCCGTGTCAGCTTTCGGGCGGACAGCAGCAGCGTGTGGCTATTGCCAGAGCGCTCGCTATGAATCCCAAGATTCTGTTCTTTGACGAGCCCACATCGGCGCTCGATCCCGAGCTTACCGCCGAAATCTTAAAAGTGCTTCGTTTGCTCGCTGAAAAGAAGATGACGATGGTTATCGTAACTCACGAAATCGAGTTTGCCCGTAACGTGTCCGACAGAGTTATATTTATGGACGAGGGCTACATAATAGAACAGGGCGCCCCCGAGGATGTTATCGACAATCCCGCTAACGATAGAGTAAGGGCGTTTTTGGCTAAAGTAAAGGGCTAAGCATTTTATGAATAGGCTTTTGAATTGGATTAAAATTCTAATAAAGAATATAAAAATAATTTTAAATAAAAATTCAAAGGATAATGTATCAGCTATAGCTGCTCAGTCGGCGTTTTTTATAATCCTTTCGTTTGCCCCGTTTCTTATGTTCACTTTGGCGATTTTTTCTCATTTTGGGGTTACGCAGTCAGTGTTTGAGGGCGTGTTTGAGAACGTTTTTATAGACGAATCCCTGAACGCGTGGCTGAAAAACATTTTTTATGAGATTTACTCTTACTCGACAGGGGTAGCGATTACAACAATTATTGCCGCGCTTTGGTCCGCGGGTAAGGGAGTTTACTCTATAACCGAGGGAATAAGGGTAATCTACAATTTACCCAATCGCCACAACTGGCTTATTAAAAGGATTTTTTCGATGGGCTATACGGCTTTGCTGTTTATAGCTATTCTTTTGTCGACGATCGGACTTGTTCTTTCTGAATTTGTCGATGATGTAATTAAACCGATTATAAAGACTTTGCCGAATGTCGTTTATATTCTGTATACGCTCAGGTATCTGATTGTTTTCGTATTGATTGTATTGCTTTTATCTGTGGCGTTTAAACTGTATTTAAGGAGCAGGGTAGAGGATAAGCGTTACGCGTCGTTTAAGTGTCAGCTGCCGGGGGCGTTGATTGCCGCCGCAAGTTGGGTGGTGCTTTCGCTTGGCTTTAAGATTTATGTAAATTACTTTAACGGATTCAGTATTTACGGCAGTCTTGCGTCTATGACGCTTGTAATGGTATGGGCGTATTTTTGCATTTATGCGCTTGTTTGGGGTATACAGATTAACTATATATACCGCGATAGAATATCAGCGTTTAAGATACGCAAACTTTTTAAAAGAAAGTCTTGACAAAATACACTACATTTTGTAAAATAGTACACAGCGTTTTAATATAACTTGGAGGTGCTTATGCTTCTGAAGTTGAAAGACGTCTTTATTAACGACGGCAGCCGCTTTGAA
>JAHLAX010000128.1 GCA_020625875.1 bacterium
GCGAAAATAGTGAGTTATGTAAATTACAATCCAAATCCAGTGAGAAAGTTGGTGGGAGATTGTGTAATACGAGCAATCTCAAAGTGTCTGAATAAAGATTGGGAAGATACATATTTAGCAATAGCTATGAAAGGCTACATGATGCATGATATGCCATCTTCCAATGATGTGTGGGGCACATATCTTATAGAGAATGGATTCAGACGTTATGTTATTCCAGATACATGTCCTACTTGTTATACCGTTCAACAATTTTGTGAAGATAATCCTGATTTAACGGGAATTTTAGCAACTGGAACTCATGTAATCGCAGTTTCAGGCGGTAACTATTATGACACTTGGGATAGTGGTAATGAAGTACCGATTTATTATTGGAGAAAGGAGAATTAATTATGGCTTATAACAGCGGATTTCCGATGACTTATCAACCAATGTATCCGCAGTATATTCCGGCATCATTTCAACCGCAAATGACGCAACAACAGTCACAAATGACGCAACAAAATGATAATGGAATCTTGTGGGTTCAAGGTGAAGCCGGTGCAAAGTCATGGGCTGTTGCTCCGGGTAAAAGCGTAATGCTTATGGATAGTGAATCGAGTACGTTCTATATCAAATCCTCTGACAACAGCGGTATGCCGATGCCGTTAAGAATATTTGATTATAAAGAACGTACTGAACAAGTTGTACAATCTCCTGCTATTCAGCATCAAGAAATAGACACTTCAAAGTTTGTGACTTGGGATGACTTAGATAAGCGATTAAATGAATTACTAAAGCAAAGGGAGGTAAGTGACGATGGCAAATCAGTTGTTTGATATGTTAGGTGGAAACTCTCAGAATTTAGGTCCGTTTAGTAACATGCAGAACCTTGTAAATCAGCTTAATCAATTTAGAAGTGGACTGCAAGTAGACCCTAAACAGCAAGTGCAAGAATTGCTCAATTCTGGAAAGATGTCTCAAACTCAATATAATCAGCTTTCACAAATGGCAACTCAAATTCAAAAGATGCTTAATGGTAAATGATACAATCTGTGGCCACAGTTATGTATAAATCTCAATGAAAGGAATTAAAGACAATGGCTTTAACAGACAACGGAGGTAACGAAATGGTTATGCCTGTAGCGCCTATGTATGGCGGTGGTAATGGCGGCTTCGGTGGCTGGGGCGGCGACAACGGTTGGTGGATTATTCTTCTTTTCCTGTTTGCACTCGGCGGCTGGGGTAACGGATTTGGTGGTGGTTATGGCTCTGGCGGAGCAATGCCTTACATCATGAGCAACAACACAAACGCGGATGTTCAGAGAGGATTTGACCAGCAGGCAGTTATGACTGGGATTTCCGGAATACAGAGCGGCATTTCTGGACTTTCTACTCAACTGTGCAACGCTACTGGAGACATCCAGCAATCCCTCTGCAATGGTTTCGCAGGAGTTAATGCAACAGTTAATAGCGGATTCGCTAATGCTGAAACATCTGCCAATGCACGCCAGATGGCTAATATGAATCAGATGTTCGGCGCACAGACCGCTATGATGCAGGGCTTCAATGCGCTGGGTTCACAGTTCGCAGATTGTTGCTGTGAGAACAGACTCGGCCTTGCTGACCTGAAATATACGGTAGCCACAGAAAACTGTGCAGACCGTACTCA
>JAHLAX010000144.1 GCA_020625875.1 bacterium
GTTAGCAAGTATCGTTGGGAATTTAACAAAATTGTTAAGAAGCTCGGACTAAATCCGAACCATAGGCCTCATGATCCTAGAAAAGATTTTATAACAGAGGCCAAACGTTTTGGAATGGACGAGTATGCTCTTAAACGTATAGTGGGCCATTCTATTCAGGATATCACCGAAAGAGTTTACACGAAACGTGACGTAGAATGGCTTAGATCGGAAATTGAAAAAATTAAGATAGGATGAAACACAAACGAATAGGGCGTTTTAGGAATGTAGGAATAGTATAGGAATGTACCGAATTTAACGGCTTCTTATACGATTCACATTTCTTAAAACGCCCTAAATATAAGTGTTTTTCTAATCTAGATTTTCCTAGTTTTGTAAATTTCTTTCCAAGAGGGTAATTACAAAGCCTTTATTTACTTACTTTTTACGCTCTAAATATACAAATAATGTAGGAACGTACTGAGATTAGACATGGAACCCGAGAGTTTCGATTCTCTTTTCGCGACCGTCGCCATAGCAAATGATCTTATATAACTTATCCGATTTAACTCTGGATCCGTCTCTAGCAGCGTATCCACCATAAAACATGCAGCTTCCATTATCGACCATTTCGATGTCTTTATACATCAGCGTTTTGGTTCTAGAATCATAGACGATCTTTCCCCTACTATGGTCGTATGGTTCATGATCGTGAGCAACGACGACGAAGTCAAATCCTTCCAGCATATCAGTCGTAGCGAACTGCTTCATGTTCTTGCCGCGATGACAAATATAGCCGATGAATTTGTGTTTTCTGTTGGGAAAACCTTGTCGGCCATGCCCCATCGAAATATCAAGAACTGCATAAGCAGAACGGTATCGCTCGGAAATGCCAGCTATGCATGCGCTCGTATACAGCGGATAAAGCCCGGCCAAACGGATCGATCTGTTACTTTCGTGATTTCCATCGACGATAGCCAGAGTTCGATCCTTAAACTTTTTAAAGCATTCCGTGACCATATCCTGCTGCTCCTGAGGAGACAGTGTCTGCGTAAGGGGATCTGATTTACTCCCGGGAACAGCATTTTCCATAAGATCACCATTCCAGATAATAAATCTGTTGGGTTTTTCTAGGATATAACGCTGAAGATTGTTCCATTTTGAATAGTTAAAGCACTCATTACCAAAATGCAAATCGCACACTTCTATGATCTCGATGACATCTAAATCTGTTTTAAACAGAATAGGTTTGGTCTCGGGCAGCATCAAAGGCCGATGTTCTCCTTGTGATAGTTAATTATGCCGGCCTGCGTGAGTGCTCGCATCGACCCGTCGATAAGCGCTTTTACGTATTCTCTCTTAAGATTCGGGAAAATCTCGATAATCCTATCAATGACCCACTCGGCTTTCTCTTCTCCGGTCATTCCGCCGCCGTTTTCTTCGATTGCACTCATGAATTGAGTAACATAATCAAGAATGTATGCAAGTTTGGAATCTCCGAGCTTTACCTTAAGACAGGGGATTACGTATCTGATAATCAGAAATGCTATAAGTGCGCCAACGATTCCGCCGACCACATACAAAACTTCTTTAGTTAAAAGTTCCATACAATTATCCTCCTATTTCGTCGTCTTTCTTATAACCATAACGATCTGCCACATAAGCACGAGCACTGTTTTGGAATGCGTAACCTAGAATAGTAAACGAGTCCATAGTAAGGACTTGGTTCACCATGGTTATCGATAATTCCTGGACCGTATCAAGTCCCATAAAAGCCAGCACAAACGACGTAGCTACCGATAGTATAGTTACAACCATACAGACGACAATCCATTTTTGATAGAATTCTAGCCTTTTTTTCTTCTTTTTCACAATCATCACCTGATGTCAAGTTTTTCGACCTGGGACATCACTGAGTCCAAGAATCCATTGCCTTTTAA
>JAHLAX010000116.1 GCA_020625875.1 bacterium
AGATGCATCTTGCTCCTTTTCGATTGCCTTGAGTACGCCATAGTCTATGCGTACACTGATTGCCTTTTGTGTTACCATGGTTTGTCTTTGCTGAAACGTTTTGTTACTTCGTCGTAGACTAATTGCTGATAGTCCCAACTATCAACACTTCGAATAATTACCGCGTCCAGGTAGTGAAAACTTCCAACCTGCCAGTATTCCTCAATCTTGATTTTCATTTGCACTCCTCCTTCATCGCATTAATGATGTAACCTTGCATGTTAGCCGGGCGCCTTCTTCGTGCTCGCTCGATGATGTGGCAGAGTTCGTTCACAGCGTCGCGCTTCTGGGCAAACTTCTCAACGGTGCGCATGTTTCGTGAAATCTGCATTGACGTGAACCCCCCGTGCTGGATTAGCAACAACATCATCTCGCGGCCTATCTTCTCACGGATACTGGTGTAACTTGCGTTCTTTTCTTCGTCAGTGGCTCGCCATTGCGTTGTAATTGTTATGTGCGTGATGCGGTTGTTGGCTCCCTTGACTGCGTGGTAAATAAACGTGTTGCCCTCGCTCGCGTCCATCTCCTTTTTTGCCGGCTCGATACACCTCTTGACGAAATCATTTCCCCGCTTGTACTTGTCGCCGACACCAAGCAGTTCCTTTAACCCCTCTATGGTGTAGGTGATTGGCCGTCGCTGGGTGTTGATGAGAGGATATAACCTCGCCGTGACCGCTGATTTGAACGTCAGCGCCCTTTGTAGGTCAAACTTGCAGTGCCCCAATGTAAAGTTATACAAGGCATCATAAAACCTCTTGTCAAGTATCATTTTAACTGATCCACTCCGCGCCAGGTGCTCCGCCCTGAGAACCCACGGACACGTTACCCAGTGACCCCCGCCGCGTTTCGTGTCGTCACGCCATGTGAAATTCTTCATTGTGAGTGACCTGGCAGCGTTTATCACGTGCTCATAGTGTTGGCCTTTTTCCGTGGTAATCTCGTTAATTGGGACCACTAACTCCACCATGTTGTAAGTGTGCTGTAACACGCCGTGCTCATGGCTTAATTGCCGATGTTTTAAGAGTGCCTGGCCGCTGTTTATAGCGACCAGGAGTAAACGTGCCTCGTATGTTGTCAAATGGGCCTTAGATATGGCCATTACATAGCTCTCTTTTATATCCATAACTACCTCCTTTCTTGTGGCTCGTACAACGGTTTGTTAAAGATTTTGAGTAACTCATCAGTAATGGGCATGTCATGTTCTTTGAACAATACATGTTTCCAGTGCCATAATACAGCGTATATTTGAAAACGCTGTTGTTCGTTCAGTTCGTACATCATAGTTTCGTTGTTTTGATATTGTTAATGATTAATAGTGCCGCGCCAATCTCGGACACACTGGCCATGTCTTCCGCGCTCATCATTTCTAATGTTAGCGCGCCCAGAGCATATTCTACACGCTCGAAGGCTTGTTTCATTTCGTTCGTCATAATGTAATAGTTATAAATGATTGTGTGCCACACTATTGTAACACGATACAAAGTTACGAGTTTTTTTTGTAAATGTCGCAACCCGCCCGCATTTTTTACGAAACTTTAACACTTTGCTTTCTCTCGCCACCGCTCGCGATAGGTCGAGCCTTCGGCTCTCCATGCCGTACGTATTAGGCACTTAGTCTATTATATATGCTATCACCTTGCGCGTGTCACCTTGATTTCATGCGGTCTGAAGAAGGTATGGGTGCGACTTAAAAGCTGGCGCGTTGCGCCAGGAAAGAGGTAGATTTTGTCGGCCCCTGCGCCTTTTTGGGCGCGGGTGCGACAAAATGGGTGTTCACTCCGCGCCGCGGAGCGGCGAAGCCGCGACGCGGCGGCGGTTCGGCGGCTGTGGCGCGTTGACGCGCCAACGCAGACGGCCGCATTTTCGCCCGCCGTAACGCTTTGACCCTCAGCGGGTTACGGCTTAGGCGGGTGGGCGCGTAAAGGGGTGATTTTCAGCGCCTTGCGGGCGGGGCGGGTTCGGCGCTTGGGGCGCTTTGCCCGCAAAAATGGCGCAACGGTGCGCGGGGCCCTGGCGGGGGGCGCTGGGGAGGCTCGCGCAGGGCGCGTCGGCCGGTACTCGGTCGGTGGCTGGGGCATGGTTGCGCGCGTTCGCGTGTGCGCTGCGGTCGCGTGTCGCGGGTCTTTCGTTGCGTCGGTGCTCCTCGCGCGGAGCCCTACGGGCACGGCGCTTCGTGTGCTCCTCGCGCCTCTCTCCCCTTGCCCCGCTCCTTGCGCCCCCGC
>JAHLAX010000251.1 GCA_020625875.1 bacterium
GCTCGTACAGAACGGCAAGCCATCCTTTATCATGGAAAATTTTTCAACATCCCATGACGCGGCATACGAAACAAGCATTTTTATTCAGGACAACATCCAGTACAGGGATTATGCCGTGCTTTATTCCAAAGGGACATATTCCTATCTGCTTGAAGTGATATTTGAAAACGGTTCTATCGATGAATCTATTCCGCAGACATGTGCATCCCTTTTTAACATCACCATCGAAGATGCAGGAGAGGTTGAAACGCATAATGAGAGCGGTTTTTCACAAAATTTCGAAGATGCCGTCAACAATATGACTGATGGGAACTCACTGCAGGACGAAATAACGGAAGAGGACATGAAACAGCCCGAAATACAAAACATCTTTCCCGAAGAAAATGCAGAAAATACCGTAAATCCAGAAGATACCGGAAGTGTAGAAAAACAGGAGAGCACAGATAAGACAGAATCCGAATAACAAAACAGGTCTGACACACAAGAAAACCTGCAGCTTAAAACTGCAGGTTTTTGTTTTGCTGTAAATCAATATCTTATTGATTTTGCCGCTTTCCGGCGTCTTTCATCTGATATTCCGGTATATTTTTTGACTGTTTCAAGACCGCTGTGACCGAGGGCGTCAGCTACAATATAAATGTCGCCGCCGACTTCAGAATCGCCGTACAGCGTTGTCGCAAAAGTGCTCCGGAGTTTATGCGGCGTAATGTGTTTTGACGGCACGACAGATGCCGTGTATTTTTTAACAAGTCTTTCCACAGAACGCACGGTGAGCCGCCGTCCCTTGCGGGAAACAAAAAGCGCATCCATGTCATCAGAAGGTGTTTTTCGCTCATGATTGATATAATCCTGCAAGGCTTCTTCGACAGCACTGTTAAAATATATATTCTGTTCCTTGCTTCCTTTTCTGTATATCATTATCCTTTTTGCCTTCCAGTCTATGTCGGAAATGTCAATACCGACCATTTCACTGACACGCAGCCCGGTGTTAAGCAGAAGAGTAATGATAGCAATATCCCTGTACTGCTGTTTTTTTGAGAACCTGTATTGGTTCTGTGTAAGGGATGAACCCGTCTCGATACCGTAAAGAACATCACGAACTTCGTTCTTTTCCAGATACACGACCGCTTTTTCTTCTATTTTCGGCATATCTACCAATTCTGCTACATTTTTTTCCAAATATTCGTGAGCAATCAAATAACGGTACAGCGCCCGCAAAGAAGAGAGCTTTCTTGCCCTTGCAGGGGCATCATTTGACCTTGTAGTGCTTTTGTCATCCGCAGATGCATAATAACGCATCAGATACATAAGATAGTCCTGCATGTCATCTGCGGTAAGAGAGCCAAGCAGTTCATATGAGATTTCCCGAACGGGAACAGAATGAATTTCGGAAATGTAAAGAAGGAAGGTTCGGATATCGCTTACATATCCATGAACTGTACGCGGGGATTTGTTTTTTGTAACAAGGTACTCGTTTGAAAACCTGCGCACATATGAGGGAAGCCCGCTGACAATTTCATCTATTTTAGTAAGCATGAGAGTGTTTTTTTCTTCCCTGTATTTTTCCATTTTTCTCCTTAATATATTGTTTTAAGAAAACGCTCTGTTTTATGTCTTTTATGTCGTTAAATCTGTATTTAACGACATATTCAATATAGCATATTATTTACTTTAAAA
>JAHLAX010000252.1 GCA_020625875.1 bacterium
GGAGGATCCGGAGGATTGCATCACGGGAGAATGGGAGTTCAAAGGAAGAACGATGGCAACGTCTGAAGCTCAGGCAGTGAATAATGTTAGGTTCAAGCTGATGGGGAATCTGTCGCAGTATAAGCCGGTGGCAGTTTCAGGGCATTGGGCGAATGGATTTGAATGGAAGGCGGTGGAAGAATGAGCAGGCTGATTGATGCGGATGCGTTGATGAGCGCGGTGATGGCGCAGGATGTGGTTGATAAAAGCGTCGCGAAGCGGCTGATTCTTCAAGTTCCGACCGTGGAAGCTGTGCAAGTAGTGCGGTGCGGGGAATGTAGTCATTCTGCAAGGAATGTTCCGATGATTATGGAAAATGGTTTAGAGAGGGTAGAGACGATGCGTAAATCGACAGTCGTACATCGTGAATCATGGGCATTCCCACAGGAGGAACGCGAAACCGCGATGGTGATAGCAGATCATTGGCGTGAGAGCGGAAGAACAGTGACCATTGCGGAAGATACGCTAAACATCACGATACGGTCCGCAAAAGTGATTTCGTATGAGATTGATGACGGGGAAAGGCGGGAAGAATGAGATTCAGTATCATAATTCCAATCCATAACGGCGCGAACAGGATCGGAGCCCTGTTGGATACTATCAAAGCGCAGACCTTCACGGACTATGAGATCCTGGCTGTTTGCGACTCCTGCGAGGATGGTTCCGAAGCGATCGCAGAGAGCTACGGCGCGAAAGTATTCCAGACGGATGCTCACAACTCCGCAGCTGCGCGGAACGTGGGCCTCGACTATGCTGTCGGCGATTTCATCCTGTTCGCCGATGATGATGATCGCTGGATGCACAGATACGTTCTGGAGCAGATCGATCGCGAGCTGAACGCTATGGAGTACATCCCGGACGTGATCCAGTGCAGCTTCGTGTTCGGAGAAAAGGGCGTGACGGTGGTCGGGAACCAGCGGATCTGGCCGAACGTGTGGTCGAAGATCTGGAAAAGGAATGCGATCGGACATACGCGCTTCCGGCTGTCAGACTTTCCGGCGGATGATCTTGGGTTCGTGAATCAGATGCTCGCAAAAGGGATCACTGTCGAGTTCCTGCCTCTGCTCTGGTATGACTATAACTATATGCGACCTGGATCCAGTACATGGTGGCTGGAACAAGGAAGGATGTGATTGCGACGATCACGCGGGAAGATCTTCGTAATCTGCAATCGTATAACGAACGGCTTCAGTCACTTGAACGACAGAAGGAGCGCCTGAGGGATACGGTGACCAACATCACGCAGCGTTTGAACGGGATGCCGCACGGCTCTGATGGCCATGATCGAATGATGGAGTTTGTTGCGAAGCTGGACGAGTTAGAGGAGAAGTTCGCTGTCATGATTGAAATGCAGTCGGAACTTCGTCTCACGATTGAGTGGGCGCTAGTTGACCTTCCGGAACAGGAGGAGCGCGTCATCAGGCTTCGCTTCATTGACGGACTGTCTTGGAAGCGGATCGTGCGTAGGATGCATTACTCTGAGTCTTATCTCCGGAAGATCTCACTGGCAGCTCTCCGCCGGCTGGGAGCTGATTAAAATGATGAGCGTTTTTGATCGCTTCGATGTGGTATCCTTATATCGTGGGTGAGTGTCCGAAGGGGCGCTCATTCTTTTTTGCCATGAAAGAGTTCGCAAAAGGGTTCTACACTTCGATGCCGTGGATCAACACGAGGCGGGCATACTTCAGCGCTCGCGGCGGCCTGTGTGAGCGCTGCCTCGCGAAGGGACTCGCAGTGCCGGCACAGGTCGTGCACCACAAAATTCACCTGACTCCGGAGAACATCAACGACCCGAACGTGACTCTGAACTGGGACAACCTGGAATGCCTGTGCAAGTCTTGCCATACGGAGGAGCATCAAGGGGTTAAGCGTTTTTCTGTGGATAAATTCGGTCATGTGACGGCAAAATGAGATCCCCCCGGACTAAAAATGGTGCTCGAGGCCGCTAAAC
>JAHLAX010000070.1 GCA_020625875.1 bacterium
TCAAGCACATCCGTACCAGGGGTAACAGGCACGCCAGCCGCGCGCATTGTTTTGCGCGCCATATCCTTGTCGCCCAGAAGATTAATCATCTCGGACGTGGGACCGATAAACTCAATATTGCATTTTTCACAAAGCTCAACAAACTTAGCGTTCTCGGACAAAAGACCGTAGCCGGGGTGAATCGCCTGAGCTCCGCTCTCGACTGCCGCTGTGAGAATAGCGGGCATATTAAGGTAACTGTCAGCTACTCTGGCGCCGCCTACACAGTAGCTTTCGTCAGCAAGCTGAACATGCATAGCTTCTTTATCGGCGGTAGAATAAATCGCGACTGTAGATATACCCATTTCGCGGCACGCGCGAATAATACGAACCGCGATTTCGCCGCGGTTTGCAACAAGAATTTTACTAAACATTACTTCACATCCGAATTATTAATCAATAAGCGCAAAGCTGAAATCAGCGCTTACACAAAGCTTTCCATTCACTGAGCCTTTGGCGCTGATAAAATAGAAGTTTCCGCGTGAGCGGGTAAGAGTGCAGGTAGTCTCGAGCGTATCCCCGGGCTTTACCATACCCTTGAATTTAACATTGTCCATCTTTGTGAAATACGGGGTTTTACCCGCGCATTTATCGGCGAGCATAACGCAGCTTGACTGAGCCATCATCTCGCACAGAATAACCCCAGGTACGACGGGATTACCCGGAAAGTGTCCCTTTAAAAAGAACTCGTCGCCGCTTACGGTGTATCTGCCGAAGGACGTTGTGTCGTCAATCTTCTCCGCTTCCTGAACGAGCAGCATATTGTCGCGGTGCGGAATAATTTTTTTTATTTCTTCCTGATTTAACATAAATTCACCTTTATCCTAACTTAAACAGGGGCTGGTCGAACTCAATAACGTCGCCGTTTTCAACAAGAATTTCTGTAACGGTGCCGCTCTTGTCGGCGGTAATCTCGTTCATAATCTTCATAGCCTCAATGATGCAGACAACATCGCCCTTGTTGATTGTATCTCCAACGCTGACAAAAGCGGGCTTATCGGGAGCGGGAGCGGCGTAGAACACGCCGACCATCGGGCTTTTGATAGCGTTGCCAGCCGCGGCGGGAACGGGCGCGGCAGGAGCGGCTACAGCTTGAGGCGCGGCAGCAGGCGCTTCGGGAGCGTAAAGCTCTCTCTCAAGGCGTATGCTGTCCTCCTCGTCAGAAATCTCAATGCAGCTGAGTGAGCTGTCCTCAAGGATTTTTATATATTCTTTTAATGTTTCAATGTCTATCATTTCAAATACCTCGCTTAAATCTTCTTGAATACAAGACAGGTGTCGTGTCCGCCGAAGCCGAGATTCGTACTCGCGGAAACTGTGAGTTTTCTTTCTTTAGCTTTACCGATTGTGTAGTCTAGGTCACATTCGGGGTCAACCTCATCGGTACCGATTGTGGGCGGAATCTTGCCCTCATTAACCGCGAGAACCGCTACTATAGCCTCAACAGCGCCCGTAGCACCTAGCATATGACCTGTCATAGACTTGGTCGAGCTGATGCTTATGTCGTAAGCCTTTTCGCCGAGCGCGGACTTCACCGCCATCGTCTCGGTCTTATCATTCATAGGAGTTGATGTGCCGTGAGCATTGAGATAAATTACATCATCATCAGTAACTCCGCCTTCTTCAAATCCGATACGAATAGCCTCAGCCAAACCCTCGCCGTCGGGAGCGGGAGCCGTCACATGGTGTGCGTCACATGTGTTGCCGTAGCCAACCATCTCGGCGTAAATCTTAGCGCCGCGAGCCTTGGCGTGCTCATATTCCTCGAGCACAAGCACACCCGCGCCCTCGCCCATTACGAAGCCGTCACGCTTTACATCAAATGGGATTGAAGCTTTTTTGGGGTCCTCCTGAGTTGAGAGCGCCTTCATATTTGAAAAGCCCGCGATTGTAAGCGGATGAACAACACACTCGGCGCCGCCCGCGATTACCGCGTCGGCGTATCCGTCCTTAACAGCGTGGAACGCCTCGCCCACCGAGTTGGAGCCCGAAGCGCACGCTGACATTGTTGAAAGGCTGGGGCCTTTGGCGTTGTACTTGATGGCAACCTGTCCTGTGGCGATATTGCCTATCATCTTGGGGATAAAATGAGGACTTACCTTGCGGGGACCTTTTTCAATCAAAGCCTGTGTATTCTCAACAAACGAATATAGACCGCCGATGCCCGCGCCTATGTAGGAGCCTAAACGCTTCGGCTCAATCGTACCGATAATTCCGCTGTCCTCGACAGCCTCAGTTGCCGCCTTAAGGGCAAAAATCGTGTACATATCGGTTTTTCTTACGTCACGCTTTTCTATAACGGTTGTGGGATCAAAATCCTTGACCTCGCCCGCGATTTTGACAGCTAAGCCCTCGGTATCAAATTTTTTGATTGTATCAATACCGCATACGCCGTCAAGCATATTTTTCCACATAGTAGGAATATCATTACCGACAGGCGTAACCGCGCCTATACCCGTAACAACTACTCGTCTGCTCATATGTATCAAACCTTTCGTTTAACTGGTGTTATTACTATAACAAATAAAATCAGGTGCGGGTGTCCCGCCCACAACTGTTCACTGTTAACTGACCACTGATCACTGTAATTTGGCTTTAGCCAAATTACATAGCTATTCCGCCGTCGACACGGATAACCTCGCCCGTAACGTAGGACGCATAGTCGCTGCAAAGAAACGCGATAACATTGGCTACGTCTTCGGGCAAACCGCGGCGCTTCATAGGAATCATAGCCGCGATTTCGTCCTTAACCTTGTCCGAAAGCGCCTGCGTCATTGGAGTGTCTATGTATCCTGGAGCGACAGCGTTGACCGTAACACCTCTGGCGGCAAGCTCCTTTGCCACAGCCTTCGTCATTCCGATAACGCCCGCTTTTGAAGCGCAGTAGTTAGCCTGACCCGCGTTGCCGTTAAGACCGACTATAGACGCGAGGTTGACAATTCTGCCGCTTCTCTGGCGCATAAAGGGCTTATAAACGTGCTTTGTCATATTGAAAGCGCCTTTGAGATTAACATTTATAACCGCGTCAAACTCAGCCTCAGTCATATTGAGCATAAGCTTGTCGCGTGTTATACCCGCGTTGTTGATAAGGAAATCAATCTTGCCGAATTCCTCAATTATCTGTTTAATGACAGCCTCGCCCGCCGCGAAGTCGCTCACGTCGCAGTCATACGCGCTGACCTTAACGCCCAAATCACCGACGGCTTTTAAAGCTGCCTGCTTGTCCTCATCGCTGCCGATTCCGACAAGCGCGATGTCAGCGCCTTTGGACGCTAGTTTTTCGGCAACCGCTCTGCCGATTCCGCTGTAGCCGCCTGTGATAACGGCTGTTTTGCCTTTAAAATTCATAGTGTTACTCCTTAATTATCTAAAGCTTCTAAATCAGCTGAATTCTCAACTTTGATTGCTTTAACGTCGCCGTTAATGCGCTTGATAAGTCCTGTGAGCGTTTTGCCCACGCCGACCTCTATAAAAGTATCAACGCCGCTCTCTGCCATATTTTCAACAATTGTCTGCCAGCGCACGGGGTTTTCAACCTGAGCTTTTACGAGCGCCTTGTAATCGCCCTCATAGGGCTTGGCTGTATAGTTGGAATAAACGGGGATTGCGGGCTCTGAGAACTCCACATTGTTCATATATTCCATCAGCCCGTCTGCCGCTTCAGCCATAAAAGGCGAGTGGAACGCTCCGCTGACCGCTAGGCGCTTTGCCCTTCCCTTTTCGTTTGAGAACGCCTCGATAAGCGCGTCAACATTCTCCTCTTTTGTCGCGACAACTGTCTGAGCGGGAGAATTGTAATTGACGGGATATGTACTGTCGAATTTTGCGCAAATCTCCTCAATTTTATCAGCAGGCAGCTTCATAACCGCGAGCATAGCGCCGGGGTTAGCCTTTGCTGCCTTGTCCATCAGCTCGCCGCGTCTGCAAACGAGCTTAAAGGCTTCTTCGTCAGAAAGCATACCGCTGAAAGCGAGCGCCGCGATTTCGCCGAGCGAAAAGCCGGCGACGCAGTCAACCTTAACGCCCTTTTCGACTACCGCTCTCGCCGCCGCCAAATCAGCCGTGAACACACAGGGCTGAGTGTTAACAGTAACCGAGAGTTCCTCGATTGTTGAGTCAAAACACTGCTTTGAGGTTTCGGGGCGAATTTTATCCGCCATATCAAAAACCGCTTTTGCCGCGGGACTACTGTCATAGAGCTCCTTGCCCATTCCGACATACTGAGCTCCCTGTCCCGAAAAAACTAACGCTATTTTACCCATTTATCGGCACCGCCTAAAACTTCTTCCGCTTTATTGAATAAATCCTCTATTATATCCTTGGCGGGTTCTTCCTTAGTTACCATTGAGGCAACCTGTCCCGCGAGCACACAGCCGTTCTTGACATCGCCCTCACGAGCGGCGAGACGAAGCACTCCCGCGCCCTTAGCCTCGAGCTCCTCATCAGAGTAGCTTGTGCTGTCGTACTCCATTTTGGTGTATTCTCTTGTATAGCTCGACTTGATACATCTTACGGGATGCCCGAGACGTTTGCCTGTAACAACCGTGTCTATATCCTTAGCTTTTAATATCTTATCCTTATACTCCTGAGCGATTGTGCACTCGGTAGCTACCAAAAAGCGTGTACCAACCTGAATTCCCGAAGCTCCGAGCATAAAGCACGCGGCTACCTGACGGCCGTCGGCGATACCGCCCGCCGCGATAACAGGAATATTAACCGCGTCTACAACCTGGGGAACGAGCGCCATTGTGGTAAGGTCGCCCACATGACCGCCGCTCTCGCCGCCCTCGGCGATTACAGCGAACGCTCCAAGCTTTTCCATACGTCTGGCGAGCGCTGTTGAAGGCACAACGGGAATAACTTTAATACCCGCGCTTGTCCACTTTTCCATATATTTCCCGGGGTTGCCCGCGCCTGTAGTGACAACCTTTACGCCTTCCTCAACGACGACGTCCGCGACCTCGTCGGCAAAGGGGCTCATAAGCATAATATTAACACCGAATGGCTTGTCGGTAAGCTCCTTGCACTTTTTTATTTCAGCTCGAAGCTGCTCGCCGTTGGAGTTCATAGCGGCAATAAGCCCAAGACCACCCGCGTTGCTTACACCCGCCGCGAGCGAGGCGTCAGCTACCCAAGCCATACCTCCCTGAAAAATCGGATATTTGATACCCAACTGTTCATTAATAATTGTCGAAATCATTATGTATCACCCTTTCGGTAAAACAATATAACTGAGCATAATAACTCAGAATACACACATATTAATTTTACTATATCAGGGTGAATAAGTCAATGCAAAATAGCGGTATTTTCAACAATTTAACGCAATTGTCTAGCTGCACAAATCCTCGAGGACGCTTCTTAGTTCGCTCTTATCGCTTACAGTGATTCCTCTCTCCAGCTCATCGCGGTCTTTTTCGGGCAATATCGCTACTCTTGTGTCGGTAGTTTTGATAATTTTTCCCGTAGAAGCATCCTCAACCGCGATTCTTCCGCTGACTGTTTTTACAACATATCCCGATTCGGATGGTGTTGTTTTTTGTTCGGTCGCGGCTGTCGCGCTGATTATCAGCGCGGGATTATTCATCCTCGGATAAACGCTGCTCACAACCATTATAAGTCCTAAAAGGGCATACGCTCCCATCACACAGACAAGAATTATTTTAACTGTTTTTTTCATACGGATACACCTCAATAGTACTTTTAGCAATAAAAGCTCCTTTATTCATAAAAAAACATAAAAAATATCTTATAAAAGGTTTATTTTTTCGGAGCGTTGTGTTACAATAATAGAGAATAATGTATTAGTATGTGAAAATATGTCAAAAATCTGATAAGGAGATAATCCTATGAGAAAAACAGATATCAGTAAATTCACTGACCATAACATTGTATTGAACAGCTCAAAGCATCCCGCCAAGCGCGTGCTCAAAGCGATAGGCAGAACTCTGTTCACCGCTTTAATGGTATTGGTATGCGCGGGAGTTATCGTCGGTATCTCAATGATGATTTATATTATCGGTATAGCTACCGAGCCCACAGGCATAGACCTCAAAGCTAAATCGGTTAACCAAACCAGCTTTATCTATGTAAAAAACGACAAGGGCGCGTTTAAAAAGTATCAGTCTCTTTACGATACTGAGAACCGTGTTTGGGTTGACTTCAAAAAAATACCCGATAATATGAAAAACGCCGTAATAGCGATTGAGGACAAGCGTTTCCCCGAGCACAATGGCGTTGACTGGACGCGTACCTTCGGCGCGGTACTTAACCTCGCGAACGGAGAAGCGAGCTACGGCGGCTCCACGCTGACCCAGCAGTTAATCAAAAACGTATCGGATGATAACGAAGTTTCGCTGAATCGTAAAATCCGCGAGATTGTGCGAGCTCTCAAGCTCGAAACAGAATACACAAAGGATGAAATCCTCGAAGCTTATCTAAATGTAGTTAACTTCGGCAACAACTGTCAGGGTGTTCAGGCGGCGGCAAACCTGTATTTTGGCAAGAGCATAAGCAAATGCTCGCTGGCTCAGTGCGCGGCTATCGCAAGCATAACCCAGAACCCGAGCAAGTATAACCCGCTCGTTTATCCAGAGGAGAACAAAACACGCCGTGAGGTGGTTCTGTATGAAATGCTGGAGCAAAAGAAGATTACTCAGGAAGATTATCAAAAGGCAATAAAGGAATCCGACAAGCTTAAATTTGTTGGATTTAAGAAGAGCAACAAAACCAATGTAAACAGCAAGGTTCAGAATTGGTATATGGACGAACTGCAAAACGACCTCACCAAAGACCTCGCGGTATATTACAACATAAGCGAGAAAGCTGCTTCTGACAAGGTGTTCACCGAAGGACTTAAGATTTATTCGGCAATGGACACAAAAATGCAGAAGTATCTTGAGGACGCGGCAATGAGCATCGACAGCGATGGGGGGCTGCAGTGCGCGGCGACGATTATGGACCTCAACGGCGCCGTTATCGCTACCACTGGCTCGTCTCAACAAAAGACCTCTAACCTGCTGTTCGACAGAGCAACCGACTCGGTTCTTCAGCCAGGTTCATCAATCAAACCCGTTGTCGTTTATCCCTACGCTATCGAGCGCCGCAAGCTTAGCTACAGCTCGGTTGTAAAGGATAAGCCACTTAAAAAGTATAAGGTTGATTCAAATGGCAACTACATCGAAGGTCCGAACAACTGGTACGCGGGCTATAAGGGCAATATGCTCCTGCCCGACGCTATTGAATGGTCGGCTAACGCTACCGCGGCCCAGGTTATGAACAAGATTACACCTCAAGCCGCTTATAACCACGTTGTAACAATGATGGGCTTTGAACACCTCGATGAAAGCGACCGCCGCAACGCGGGCGGACTTTCAATCGGCGGTCTCACAGGCGGTGTTACCGTCAGAGAAATGGCGGCGGCGTTCACCTATATGGGCAACGGCGGAAAGTACTATAAGCCATACACATATTATTACGTCACCGACTCTGACGATAATATCATTATCGACAACCGCGACTCTATACCCAAGGAAGCGTACTCCGCTGAAACGGCATATATTATGAACAGGCTGCTTCACTATAACTTAACCTACTCGTCGCACACCAACGCGGGCAACGCGAGAATTGACGGATGGGATATAATCGGCAAGACAGGTACAACTGATGAAGATAAAGACTCCTGGTTCTGCGGCATAAGCCCCTATGCTTCAATGGCTGTATGGACAGGCTTTGATACTCCTCAGACTATTTCAGTCGGCGGTCAGATGACGGCGACCAACCTGTTCAACAAGGTTATGTCACGTTATCTCGAGGGCAAAAAGCACAAAGAATATAATAAGCCGAGCTCAATTATCGAGGCGAATTACAACCAGTCAAACGGCGTTGTATACAGCACCGACAGCGTTGAGGACGGTCAGAACAAGGGCTACTATACTTCTGATAACATTCCAAAAGAAGCGAGCGAATATGTAGACTACTACGAATACGAAAGCACCAACGGCTCGGATGACGAGGACGCGACAGAAGACGATAATAAAAAGAAGAAAAAGCGCGACTCCGAAACCGAAGAAACCGCCGCCGCTACAACCGAAAAAGCTGAGGAAGATACCGAAGCAGAACCTTCAGAAGAACAATCGGAAGAAGAAAAAGCCGAGGACAAAACAGAAGCCACTCAGGCTGATACCGAAAAAGTTTCGGAAAGCAAATCCGAAGAATAACCTGCAAAAGAAAGGAATGGGATTTTCAAATGGTAGAAATTGCTATAATGGGACACGGAGTAGTAGGCTCGGGTGTCACTCAGATTCTCAAATCACATAAACAGAAGCTTTACTCGGCGGTCGGCGAGGAAATACATCTCAAAAAAATACTTGACCTGCGCGAGTTTCCTGACTCACCTTACGCGGACAAATTCACAAAAGATTTCAACGATATTTTAAACGATGTTGAAATTCGTGTTGTCGCTGAGGTTATGGGAGGAATACATCCCGCGTATGAATATGTTAAGAAGCTTCTGCTCGCGGGCAAAAGCGTAGTTACATCCAACAAAGAGCTCGTTGCCGCCAAGGGCGCCGAGCTGCTTCAGATAGCCAAAGAGAACAACCTCAACTTTCTTTTTGAGGCTTCGGTCGGCGGAGGTATTCCGATTATCCGTCCGATAAACCAATGTTTAGTCGCTAACAACGTAAAAGAAATAGCGGGTATTCTCAACGGTACCACAAACTTCATTCTCACAAAAATGATTGAGGACGGAATGGATTTCAGCGCGGCGCTTAAGCTCGCCCAGGATCTTGGCTTCGCCGAGCGCAACCCCGAAGCTGACGTTGAGGGATATGACGCGGTACGCAAGATTTGTATTCTCGCATCGCTGACATTCGGAAAGCACGTTTATCCCGACAATATACATACCGAGGGTATCACAAAAATCACTCTTGAGGACGTTAAGTTCGCCACAAAATTCAGCAGCGTAATCAAGCTTATCGGCGACGTAAAAATGCTTGATGACGGCAAGATGGATATTTTTGTGGCTCCGATGATGATAAAGAAAAGCAGTCAGCTCGCGAATATCGACAACGAGTTTAACGGTATTATGGTACGCGGAGACTGCACTGACGACGTTGTGTTCTACGGCAAGGGCGCGGGCTCAATGCCCACGGCGAGCGCTGTTGTCGCGGATATTGTTGACTGTGTTAAGCATCTTAAGAGAAGAAAGTTCCTGTTCTGGGTTGACAGCAACAACGAGAACGTGCTGCCCTATGAGGACAGCAAGACAGCGATGTATGTTCGCGTTGAGGCATCACTCGAAAGCAAGCTCAAAGAGATTTTCGGCAGTGATATTCAAACAATCTCCAACGGCTCAACCACAGCGGCCATCACACCTGTTATGACTATAGGTGAATTTGAGGAAAAGACAAAAGACCTCAACCTGCTCTCTAAGATAAGAGTAGGAGATTTATAATATAGTTTGTTAGTAGTTAGTATTCAGTAGTCAGTTATTTGTTCACAACTAAGAACTGACTACTGATTACTGTAAACTGTTATAAAAGGAGTAATCATTAATGAGTTTAATTGTACAGAAATTCGGCGGAAGCTCTGTCGCCAATGCCGAACGCGTTTTTAATGTTGCGCGTATTGTCACCGAAACATACGACAAAGGTAATGACGTGGTCGTTGTTGTGTCCGCTCAGGGCGACACCACCGACGACCTTATTGCCAAGGGTAATGAAATCAACCCTAACGCTTCAAAGCGTGAGCGTGATATGCTTGTATCCGCCGGTGAACAGATTTCAATCTCTCTGCTCGCTATGGCTATTGAAAAGCTCGGGTATCCAGTTGTTTCGCTTTTAGGCTGGCAGGCGGGCTTCCAGACAAGCTCAGCCCACACTTCGGCGCGTATAAGACGCGTTCAGCCCAACCGAATCCGCAAGGAGCTCGACAAAAAGCGCATAGTAATTGTCGCGGGATTCCAGGGCGTATCGAGATACGATGATATTACAACGCTCGGACGCGGCGGATCTGACACATCTGCTGTCGCTATCGCGGCGGCTATGCATGCTGACCTCTGTCAGATTTTCACCGATGTTGAGGGCGTATATACAGCTGACCCGAGAAAGGTGAAGAACGCCCGCAAGCTCAGGGATATTTCATATGACGAAATGCTTGAGCTCGCCACAATGGGCGCTCAGGTACTTAACAACCGCTCGGTTGAAATGGCTAAAAAATACAACATCGAACTCGAGGTGCTTTCAAGTCTTGTAAAAGCCCCGGGCACAATAGTAAAGGAGAAAAGTAAAATGGAAAAAATGTTAATCAGCGGCGTAGCTAAAGACACTGATATTGCCAGAATATCTGTAATCGGTATCCCCGATGTTCCGGGATGCGCGTTCAAAATGTTCTCAAAGCTCTCAGCTAAAAATATCAACGTAGATATTATTCTTCAGTCAATCGGTCGTGACGGCACAAAGGACATCTCGTTCACCATCGCCGCGGACAGACTCGAAGACGCTAAAGCGGCACTGAATGATTTTGTTGAAAATGTTGGCGCTAAGGATATATTGACATCCACAGACGTTGCCAAGATTTCTATTGTAGGCGCGGGTATGGAAAGCCACGCCGGTGTAGCGACAAAGATGTTTGAGGCGCTGTATGACGCTCAGATTAACATTCGTATGATTGCGACAAGCGAAATAAAAGTTTCGGTTCTTATCGCCAAGAAGGACGCCGACAGAGCTGTATCGGCAATTCACGAAAAATTCTTTGAGGAATAAAAAAGGCAGGCGTTATGCCTGCCTTTTTCAGTGTTAAGTGTTAAGTGGTAAGTGGTAAGTGAATGTCGTGGAGAAACGTTCCATCTTCCGAGAACCTCGCGACCCGATTGGATAAATAATGATAAGAACTAATAAACCTTGGAGCTGATTTTCAACTCCAAGGTTTAATTTTACTAACTACTAATTACTAACTACTGGCCACTGCCTAATACTGGCTGCTGCGCGCCGTGTCTGTACGGAATACAGAACGCTACGGTTACGGCGTGGTCACCGACGCGCTCAAGGTTAGTGAGCAGTTCGATGAAGATTGTGCCCGCCTCCGCGCTGCACTCACCCTTTGACAGACGCTCAATATGGTGCTGTCTGAACAGCTCGCAATACTCGTCAATCTCGTCTTCTGTCTGAAGCACAGCCTCGGTAAGGTTCGGGTCTTTGCTCTGATGAGTGAACATATAGAAACTGTCCTCGAGAATACGCTGTACAGTCTCGCACAGTGTTTTGATTTCTTTCATAGCCTCATCCGTAAAGGTCGCTTCGCCGTTAATAAGCTGGAGCGCGGACTGGCAGATATTCTCACTGCGGTCGCCTATGCGCTCGAGGTCCTGAATGGCGTTGTACATAGCGCCCATAACCTTACGGTCATAGTCGACGATGTCAAGACCGTTGATTTTAACAATATATTTCGTAATGCTGTTGGTCAGCTTATCGACAACTTTTTCGTTCTCCTCTACCCTGTCAATGGCTTTTTTATCGCCGTTGAGCAGCGCCTCAAGCGACATATCGAAGCTCGCTCTCGCGAGGCTCGCCAGACGAGCGCACTCCTTCTCCGTCTGCTGTACAGCAAAGGGAGGCGTGGTGAGGATACGGGGGTCGAGGTAAACGGTGATCTCGTCCTCTTTTGTTTCCTTATCGGGCAGGATAAGCTTGGTGAGCTTGATAAGCAGTCCTGAAAGCGGTAAGAAAACTATGGTGGTAGCTATATTAAACAGAATATGAACCGCGGAAATCTGAGCGGGTGTATTTCCCTTTAAGAAGGGAATGCTTTGGAAGATGCTTGTCAGAGAATAAGGCGTCGTGTCCAGAAGCACAACGATACCTGTCAACAACAGCGCCGAGAAAAAGCTGATAAAGAAGTTACACAGCGCGACCTGCTTACTCTCGCGGTTAGCTCCCGCGGCCGAGAGGAACACGGGCATACACGCGCCGACGTTCATACCGAATACGATAAAAATACAGTTTTCAAGAGAAACTACTCCGCTCATACCGAGCGCCATAAGGATACCGACCGAAGCGGACGAGCTCTGGATGATACCCGTAAAAACCATACCTGCCAAAAGACCGAGTATCGGATTGGACAGGCTCTTGATCATATTCGCGAACACGACGGATTCCTTGAGGAAACCGAAGTTCGAGCTCATCATCGACATACCCATAAACAATATGCCGAAGCCCGCGGCGATCTGACCGTAATACTTGTGGTTGTTCTTTTTGGAGAACGTGATTATCGCGGCGCCCGCGAACGCAAACAGCGGCACATAAGCCTTGATGTCAATCGAAAGCAACAGCGACGTTACGGTAGTACCGATTTTAGAACCGAACAGAATACCTACGCACTGGTAAATATCCATCAGTCCCGCGTTGACGAAACCGACAACCATCGCGTCAGTTGCCGACGAGCTCTGGATAACCGCGGTTACCATCAAGCCGACCAGCATTGCGATAAACTTGTTGCTCGTAATCTTCTCGAGCAACGCGCGAAGCTTTGAACCTGCGGCGAGTTCCAGACCTTCGCCCATTAGCTTCATACCCAACAGGAAAAGTCCGAGGCCGCCCAAAACGCTTATAACGCTGAATATACTCATAGTTCCCTCCGTAGCAGGATAGAAAATGCGGCTGGAAAATGTGACGAAAAATGTCAACTTCCACCATTACTATAGTAATATATGGAAACGCAATAAATATTCTGATAAAGAATTATTTAGAATTTATTTTTCGGTAGCTCTGGGTCAACATACACAGTGTGGTTGTTCACAAAAATTACCATCCCCGGTTTAGCACCGTTAGGCTTTGAAACGTGCTTGACGAGCGTGTAATCGACCGCCACGTTCGAGCTCTCGCGAGCCTTGCTGTGATAAGCGGCGATTCGTGCCGCTTCGATAATTGATGTGTCGGGCACATCTTTGCCCTCGGTTACAAGAATAGTGTGAGAACCCGCTATATCCTTAGTGTGGAACCACAAATCTCGCTTATGCGCGGTTTTTAACGTGAGCATATCATTTTGCTTGTTATTTCTGCCGACGAGCACTTTGAAACCGTCAGATGTTGTATATTCCAGCGGCGGAAGCTGCGCGGGCTTTTTCACAGCGCTTTTAGGACGTTTTATATAGCCCTGCTCCATAAACTCAAGACGAATCTGATTGAGTTCCTTCTCACTAGTCACTCTCGACAGCGAATCCGATAGCGTATCAAGGTACTCGAGCTCCTCCTCGGCTTTCTTTATCTGAACGGTAAGAACCTGCTCGGCGGTTTTCGCCTTGTTATAATCCTTATAAAACTTCTGAGCGTTCTGAGCGGGCGAAATCGCGGGATTAAGTTTAATAGTCAAGGGAGCGTTGTTCTCATCATAATAATTCTCAACTGTCACACTCTCGGCGCCCCGTTCAATCCTGTAGAGATTAGCCTGAAGCAAGTCGCCCTGGATTCTGAGCTGTTCGCGGTTCTCGCAAGCGGCAAGCTCGCGCTTTTGAGCGTTGATTTTATTAGATGTTCTGTTAATCAGATTGCTGAGAGTTTTTGACAAGTCTGTCTTTTTGACGCGCATACGGTCGGCACTGTCGCGCTCAGCGTAATAACTGTCAAGCAAGGCACAGAAGCTGTCGCGCCTTTGGCGCTCACAGAGACTGCCATATTGCTCAATATCAATGAACGCTATATCAAACGGTCTTGCCTCTCCCTTGTGAAAAATAATATACGGCGTACCCGAACAGGTCAGCAACAAATCGGACAGTTTATTAATTTCATCTTTTAATTTGTACTTGTCATTATCGGATAGAGTTTTATTGCTCGCTGTTTTACCGCCGAGAATTCTATGCTCCAGCTCACGGCAGATAACAGGCGAAATACCCTCAACCGCGTTCAGAATAGCCTTATTGAGCGGCTTTTCGTCGGGTGTGTTGATAATCTTATCAATAACCTCGTCCTTATCACTGAGCAGTATATTGAGCTTGTCCTGCTTTTCGGGAAGCTCATAGGGCAAATTCGGCAGTACCAAACGACGGCTCGACATAGTTATATCCACTCTTTTTAGCGCGTCGATAATCTTATTGTTTTCGTCAACAAAAATAACGTTGCTGTACTTGCCCATAATCTCAACAACGAGCGTCAGCCTGACTTTGTCGCCGAGCTCATTTGTGCAGTCAAAATCAAAGAACAAGATTCTGTCAAGTCCCGATTGGCGAATATCAACGAGCTTTCCCCCACCGAGACGCTTACGCATCAGCATACAAAGCATAGGCGGCGAGGCTGGGTTCTCAACACTGTACTCGGTGAAATTCACGCGCGGCGAATTAGCCCTTGTCGAGACAAGCAGCTTTTTGTTGCCCTCCATTGTGCGGAGGTGTATTAAGATTTCATCACGGTTTGGCTGATAAATCTGATACACACGCGCACCGAGAGCTGTTGTCTTCAGCTCATTTACAACATGGCGCAGCATCATTCCGTCGAGAGCCAATGGTTTTCACCTCCGGTGAAAATAGTAGTTAGTAGTCAGTAGTTAGTTGTCAGTTGTTTGCGCGAAAAACAATAGCAGTAATATAACAATCATTTCCCGAGAGAAGTCTGCCCATATTCTGTCTGAAACCTGTTAATGATTAACTGACTACTGATTACTAACTACTAACTACTCATTTATGGTACTTCCCGTTCCCATTAATCTCAAAAGCTCTGTAAATCTGCTCACAGAGCACAACGCGAGCCATCTGGTGCGGGAAGGTCATTCTGCTCATAGAGAGCTTAAAGTCCGAGCGCTGCTTGACTTCGTTCGAAAGTCCCCAGCTCCCGCCTATGATAAAATCTACGGTGCTCTTACCGCTGAGCGATATATCCGAAAGCTTGTCGGCGAGCTCTGGCGAGCTTATCATCTTACCCTCGATACACATCGAGATAACATACGAGCCTTTTGATACAGCGCCGAGAATCCGCTTGCCTTCAGCATTCAGAATCGAATCAATCTGCGCGGTATTTGGGTTTTGATAGGTCTTTTCCTCATCAAGCTCTACAATATTAAAACGACAAAACGCCGACAGCCGTTTTTTATACTCGGCTATCGCGTCCGTCCAATATTTTTCCTTAATTTTTCCTATACAAATAATATTTACAGTAAGCATATGTCTTCAAAATACTATGGATTTTCCGTTACATACAGCGGGAACGTCGGACAATGTAAAATCCAAATCCCGCTTCATCCCTACAGCTTTGAGCGTATTAACGCTCGTGTTCACGGCAAGCTCGGGAAGATTATTATTCTCTGATATATGGCCGAGCATAAGCCGAAAAACTCCACAGCGTATAAAGTCAGCAAGCTCGCCCGCGCAGGCGTCGTTGCTGAGATGACCTTTATCGGAAAGTATGCGAGCTTTCACGTTGGGCGGATAGAATCCGTTTTTGAGCATATTTATATCGTGGTTCGACTCTACAACTGCAAAATCACTTTTTCGTATTACGTCACGCACATTGTCGGTCATAACGCCCAAATCCGTGGCTATTGTCGCGCGCCTGCCGTCAGCGGTTATAACCTGATAGCAACAGCTCTCTCTGGCGTCGTGAGAAGTATCACAACGAACAATCCGCATATTGCCAATATCCACAGTATCGCTGATAACATCGCAGTTATTCAGCGGTTCTACAAAGCCTTTTTCTTCCATCGCGAGCAGAGTACCCACGCTGGCGTAAATCTTAAGCCCGTGTTTCTTGGCAAACACACGAAGACCGCTGCAGTGATCTACGTGCTCGTGCGTCACAAAAACAGCGCCGATTGACTTGGGACTTATACCGCAATAATCAAGCGCCTCATCGAGCTGTTTAGCGCTTCTTCCCGCGTCAATCAGCACACCCTCGCCCGAGGAGCCTATGTAATAGCTGTTGCCCTTGCTGCCGGAAAACAGCGGAACAACTTTAGCCATAGCAGGTTCTCTCCTTTCGTATAAATTCGTATAATTCTTAACTTTTATTATAACACAAAATTAAGTAATAAGGAATAGGTAATAAGTAAAATATAAAAAACGCCTGACGCTAAAACAAACATCAGACGTTTAATCTCAATAAAACTTATTACTTACTACTTATTACTTAGCTTACGCTCTGAGGCTTCTCTCGCTGTGATCCTCGTAGTAAACTTTCTTAATATCGGCACCGAGGTTAGTGAGCTTCTCAACAATATCCTCGTATCCGCGCTCGATATACTGAATTGAGCTAACCTCTGTGGTACCGCTCGCGCAAAGTCCCGCGATAATCATAGCCGCGCCCGCTCTGAGGTCTGTAGCCTTAACAGGAGCAGCAGAAAGACGAGAACCGCCTTCGATGATAGCGAGTCTGCCCTCAACAGAAACGTGAGCGCCCATAAGTGTGAGCTCAGAAACATACTGATAACGGTTATCCCAAACGCTCTCGTTGATAATGCTTGTGCCCTCAACTGTTGTCAGAAGCACAGCGAACTGAGGCTGACAGTCAGTCGGGAAGCCGGGGTGAGGCATTGTCTTGATATTGCAGCGGTGAAGTGGACGCTTTGTCGCGTCAACAAGAACTGCCTCGTCGAACTCCTTAATCTCACAGCCGATTTCGCGAAGCTTCGCGGTAATAGACTCTAAGTGCTTGGGAGTTACGTTCTTAACGAGTACTCTGCCCCTTGTAGCGGCAGCAGCGCACATATAAGTACCCGCCTCAATCTGGTCGGGGATAATTGAATAGTTAACGCCGTGGAGGAAGTCTACTCCGCGGATTTTGATTGTATCGGTACCAGCGCCTCTGATCTGAGCGCCCATAGAGTTGAGGAAGTTAGCGAGGTCAACTATATGCGGCTCTTTGGCTGCGTTCTCGATAATTGTCTGACCCTCAGCCTTAACAGCCGCGAGCATAATGTTGATTGTCGCGCCGACAGAAGCGAAGTCGAGGTAGATATGGCTGCCTCTGAGCTTATAATCGGAACGAACATCAATAATGGCGCCGTTTACGAGCTCGTGACGAGCTCCCATAGCAGCAAAACCCTTAAGATGCAAATCGATAGGACGCGCGCCGAAATTACAGCCACCTGGGAGACAAACTCTCGCCTCGTGGCTTCTGCCGAGTAACGCGCCCAAAAGGTAGTACGACGCGCGCATTCCGCGGACTAAATCCGAGGTCGCGCTCGTTGTTTCGATGCTCTTAGGGTCTATATATAATGTATTTTTATTTATTCTTTTTACTTCAGCGCCCATCTCCTGAAGGATGCGTCCGATAAGAGAAACGTCGCTGATATTAGGTATATTTTCTATACGGCAGGGCTCGTCACAAAGAATAACGGCGGGAATAATCGCAACCGCGGCATTCTTGGCGCCGCTGATAGCTACATCGCCATCAAGCACCTTGCCTCCGTTTATTACAAATTTTTCCAACGTGGCACACTCCAAATAAAAACTATTAACTCATCTAGTCACATAATGTCAAAGCTCGTTCTATCTAAACTCCCGATTAGCGGTCGTTACTCAAAAGCTGATGACACTCGCGCTTCTTTTAGTTTTTCATTTACCTTCTCAAATATGATTCCCCAACATTAATTATATGTTACAAATATGTAAGAAAATCACAATTTGTTGTGGCGTCGCACATATATCACCACAATTTCATCCATAAAAATAATACCCCATTACAAACTCAAAGTCAAGACGTTTTCGGAAAATGTAACCTAAATTTGGTAATCTTGTATGTTATTTGTCAGCAGACTGTAATTTTTATTCGGATAATGACTAAAGAGGTTAAATGACTGTTATTTTTTCCTAAAAAGAATTAAAAAACTGACATATTTTTCTTTTTCAGAAAAAACAAAACGCCCCGAAAACGGGGCGTTAAAGATTTTTTATTTATCTTTTATGGAGTATAGCTTTTTTACTCCCATTTGTATCCACTTAAACGGATACGAGAACGGTTTGAGTGAAAGAATAATAGTTATAGCGAGCGAGATTGCCATAATGAACAAGAACGCTCTGTTGCTGTCGATTGTGAAATGTACAAGATTTGAATCGAACAGAGTAATCTTCAGTATCATATGAAGCACAAAGATTTGCAGCGAGTTCTGACCAATCTTTGCTATTATACTCTTCTTTTCTGGTATCAACAGCACAAGCGCCGCTATCATCATCAGAGCGATAATCATAACATAAATCCTCAACGCGCTGCCTTCCCAGAACCCGAGATGAAGCTTGATATTATTATTCTTGCCGTAGAACAGCTTTTTCCACGGATAGTCCATATTGAATATCCACATTGATACGGACGCGGCGAAACACGCCAGACCAAGCGGAATTCTCGCGTACCACTTCCACGAGCGGATTTTCTTTACGGTGTCGCCGTTTAGATAGTAGCCGATGAAGTAGAACGGAGCGAAAGCCGAAAAACGCATAATCGTCATATATTGTGACGCTTTTTCGTCATTCGCGATGAGCATAGCGAACACAACAGTCGCCGAAATCACAAACCACGCGGGTAGCTTCTCGCAAATCGGCGTAAGCAGATAGAGGAAGAATAACGCGAGAAGATACCACAAGCCTCTGCACGGGTTAAAGAATGAAAGTGTACCGACCTTAATATGCATTAAATACCTGATGCCCATAAACAAAAGCTGGAACACAGCGTAGTACGCGAACAGCGTCGCCGCCTTTTCGGGACGAATTTTGCCGTTGACACAATATCGTTTCGCGAAGAATCCGGATACGAATATAAACGCGGCCATATGGAACGAATAGATAAACATATCCATCGCTCTGGCGGGAATCGCGTAATCCTTGATTTCACACACTCCGAGAGCGTGCGCGGATACAACGAAATAAATCAAAAGGGCTTTCATATTATCCCACATATATTCACGTTGTTGCATATAAAACCTCCTTATTATCAATCAAAATAATAACTTATTATGAACACAAAGTCAATATTAGTTTTCGTTAATTATTTGATTCTGCAAATCTCTCGAAAGTCTCATAATCTCAACGAACAACTGACGGGTATACGAGCCGTACTCGCCGCTTTGAGCGCCGACGCGGTCGAGCACCTCATTTTCTCTCGCTTCATTGAGAATCGGAATATTATTCGCCGTTTTGTACTCAGCAACGTCTTTTGAACAATTCATACGCCTGACAAAAAGCTCGACAAGCTGCTCGTCTATTTCGTTTATTTCTTTTCTTATTTCATCTAACTTTCTCATATCATCACCATATCCAGCACGGCAATCGCCGCAACCGCCTCAACCACGCTGACCGCTCTCGGAACAATACACGGGTCGTGTCTGCCTTTGATTTCAAGCGTAGTGTTTTCACCTGTACTGAGGTTGACTGTTTTCTGTTCTTTAGCTATTGATGGAGTGGGCTTGAACGCCGCGCGGAAGATAATCGGCATACCGTCAGATATTCCGCCGAGGATTCCGCCGCAGTTATTTGTAGTCGTAACTACTTTTCCGTCTTTATACTCAAAGCTGTCGTTGTTTTCGCTGCCTCTGAGTTTTGAACTTTCAAAGCCCGCGCCGAACTCCACACCTTTAACAGCTGGAATCCCGAAAAGCGCCTGACTGAGTTTACCCTCAATCCCATCGAACAACGGTCCGCCTATTCCCGCGGGCATACCTGTTACGGCGCATTCAACTACACCGCCTACACTGTCGAGCCCCTGTCTAGCCGCTTCAACAGCGGCGCGCATAGCTTCTTCCCTGTTCTTATCAATCAGGGCAAAGCTCTCTGTATTCAACCTGTCAATCAGCTCATCATTTACGCTTACAGGGTTAAATCGCTCGTCCTCAACATCTGCGATTGACGCTATATGCGCGGCGATTTTTATACCCTTGCTTTCGAGTATCTGGCGCGCTACAGCACCCGCGAAAACTATAGGAGCCGTCAGTCTTCCGCTGAAGTGACCGCCGCCGCGTATATCGTTCTTACCGTTGTATTTAACATAAGCGGTATAGTCCGCGTGAGCGGGACGCGGCTTGTCGAGTATATTTGAATAGTCGCCGCTCTTGGTGTTGGTATTCTCAATAAAACAAACTATGGGAGCGCCTGTTGTCACACCGTCAAGGATGCCCGACTTGATTTCGGGAAAGTCCTTTTCAAGCCGCGGCGTGGCGGTTTTGTCCTTACCAGGAGCGCGTCTCGCCATCTGGGCATACACCTTGTCCATATTAATCTCAAAACCCGCGGGGATATTTTCGAGCACACAGCCTATTCCCGCGCCGTGGCTTTCGCCGAACACAGCGAGCTTTATTCTATCTCCGTAAGTTGACATCGGTTATACCTCCCAGTTTTTCATATTCTTCAAAGTAATTCGGAAAGCTTTTGTTAATGCTTTCCTTGTCGGTTACCTCGACCTTGTCTTCACAGCGCAAGGCGGCTATTGAGGCCGACATAACGATTCTGTGGTCATTACATCCGTTGACCTTTCCGCCTTTTAAGCTGTCTTTGCCTGAAATAAGCAAGCCGTCCGCGGTAACTTTAACCTCGCCGCCCAAGGCGTTCAGCATATCCGCGGTACTCTTAAGCCTGTCGCTCTCTTTGGCTCTGAGTCTTTCGGCGTTATATATTCTTGTCGTCCCTTTGGCAAAGCTCGCTGCAACAGCGAGTATCGGTACCAAATCGGGAATCTGCGACGCGTCAATATCAATTGCTCTCAGCTCGGATTTTTTAACCCGAACTCCGTTGTCCGTAAGCTCAACATCTGCGCCGAACTCCCGCAAGAGAAGGGCAATCTTCTTATCGCCCTGAGCTGACATAAAATCAAGCCCCTCAACACTGACAGCACCCGAAACAGCTCCCGCCGCCATAAAGAACGCCGCCTGCGACCAATCACCCTCACATCGGTAATCCTGAGCCTTATAACGCTGATTGCCGCTCACAAAATAACCGTAATCTGTCCGCTCAACAATTACACCAAAACGTTCCATACAGCGGATAGTCATATCAACATAACCCTCAGACTGGAGCTCGGTAGTGAGCACAATTCTGCTGTCACCCTTTAAAAGCGGCAGCGCCAACAAAAAACCTGTTATAAACTGAGAACTGATGTTTCCCGCGATATTGAAAACACCGCTTTGAAGCTTGCCCTCAATTGTAAGCGGAAGGTTTTTTTCACAAGCGCACTTAACTCCCGCCTCAGGCAAGCTTTCAAGATAAACTCCCAGCGGACGCTCGGGGAGCCTTCCCCTGCCTTTGAACGTGGCGGTAACGCCGCCCGCCGCGGCAATCGGAATAAAAAACCGCAAGGTTGAGCCGCTCTCAAAACAATCGAGAACGGCGGATTTTTTCTTGAAAAGACCTGTACCGTCAATCGTCAGAACACTGCCGTCGAGAGCTGTTTTCGCGCCGAGAGCCTCAATACAGTTAACGGTGGCGGTGATGTCATCGGACATAGCGACAGGCGCTACCTTACAAACACCGCCCGAAAGAGCGGCGCAGATTACAGCGCGGTGCACATCGCTTTTTGACGGCGGCGCGCACACGGTTCCGTTAAGTTGTGACGGTGTAATTGTGATGTTCATATAATCTCCTTTTAAGCCTTCCCCCTTTTTTGGGGAAGGTGCCGAGCAAAGCGAGGCGGATGAGAGCAGACAAATGTACGTTTATTCAAATTCTAGCCAACATGAATTTATACATTTTTCAAATGTATAAATTCCCCTCATCAGTCAGCTGCGCTGACAGCTTCTCCCACAGGGAGAAGCCTATCAACTAATAAATTCCTCGAGTTTACCGAGCTCTGTCGGCTTTATAAAACTTTCGCCTATTCTTTTCAGCAGCACGAGATTAACGCTGCCGTTCGAGGCTTTTTTATCGCTTGAGCAAATGTCAGCTATTTCCTTAACAGAGGCTGTATCGGATGTAGGCAGATCGTATTTTTCACAGAGGACTTTAATCCTCTCGGATGAGTCTTTTTCGGTAAGTCCCGCTTTTTCACCCGCTTGTGTAATCATAACCATCCCTACAGCGACCGCCTGTCCGTGCGAAAGACCCTCGAAGTTATAAATCTTCTCAAGGCTGTGACCGAGTGTATGACCGAAGTTTAAAAGCATACGCTCGCCGCTTTCCTTCTCATCGCGCTCAACAACATCGCGCTTGATGCTTACGCAAGTAAAAACAATTTCTTCGATTATATCATAGGCGTTATTGTTTTCAAGTGTCACGAAAAGCTTTTTATCCTTAATGCATCCATACTTTATTACCTCTCCCATTCCATCGGACAGATAATAATCGGACAGGGTATCCAATGTATCGGGATCTATAATAACAAGTATCGGCTGATGAAACGCTCCGACAAGGTTTTTGCCCTGATCAATATCCACACCCGTTTTTCCGCCGACAGAGGAATCAACCTGGGCTAGAAGCGATGTGGGAATCTGTACAAAGTTAATTCCGCGCATATATGTAGCCGCGGCGAAGCCCGCCATATCGCCCGTTACTCCTCCGCCGAGCGCGACTACAAGGTCCTTTCTCGACATATTAAAATCAGCCATATAGCTGTACATCGCCGAAATCGTATCAAGACGCTTGTTCTTCTCCCCCGCTTCAAATGTAAACAAAGCGGCGTCAAAACCCGACTGTCTGAGCGAATCAATAACGGTTTCGCCGTATATCGCGCCGACGTTTGAGTCAGTGATTACACAAACCTTAGCGGCGCTCGAAACGCTTTTAATAAGCTCGCCTGTTTTTTTGATAAGTCCTCTTTCGATAAGAATATCGTACGGGACATTCGTATTAACGCTTACTTTTCTCATTCGCCCAACTTCTCCTTGGTTTTGTGAGCCGCTTCAAGCAGCTGTTCAATCGCTTCTTTATCGTTCGCTTTTACCGCGTCGGTTATCGCGTGAATATTATCAATTAATGTATCCAGTTCTTTTATAAGCGGCTCTCTGTTTTCTAGGAACAGCTCGCTCCACAGTACCGCGTTGATATTAGCTACTCTGGACACATCCTTATACGAGCCCGCCGAAAAGCCCTTATGATTAAGACAACACGGGCTTAGAACATAGGCGCACGCCAATACGTGAGGCAGCTGCGAGGTAAAAGCAATCATCCTGTCGTGCTCCTCGGGGTCGGTAATTTTAATTGTACCGAAGCGCATTTTCAGCGCCAAATCCGACAGAGTTCTGACAGCTTCTCCGCTCGCTTCACATGGCGTAATAATATAGCTTGCTCCTTCAAACAGCTCAGCCTCGCTGCTTTCAAAGCCGTTCGTCTCTTTTCCCGCCATAGGATGGCTGCCGACAAATTCAAAACCAAACTGTTTTGACAGTTCCACCATTCGCGGACATATTTCGCGCTTTATGCCCGACGAATCGGTAACAATCGCGCCCTTTTTTATATGCTGTCCGTTTTTCTCAATAAAGCTAATCGCCGCCTGAGGATATAATGCCAGAATGACTACATCGGCTGTTTTAAGGCTTTCTTCCGTTCCTATTTCGTCAATCGCTTTTTCCTCAAGCGCTATCTCAAGCACCGATTGTGTGCGGTTTATTCCGATTATATGATGATCTGTGTATTTCTTCAGCGCTTTAGCGAAGCTGCCGCCGATGATACCCAATCCAACCACTGCTATATTCATTTCTAAGGTCTCCTTATATAACTACACTGAGAATATTGCCCGCTACTCTTGAGCTTGAAAAGTTTCCGTTAACGTATACCGAAGCCGCCGAACGGTACAGCGGCAACCGCTTTTCGAGCAATTCCTTTATAACCTCGTTGCGATTCTCAACCTGCAACAACGGGCGTCGTGTGTCATGCTTCAATCTCTCACATAAATTCTCATAACTGACGTCAATAAAAATGATTTTGCTGCCCTTTTTAAGTATTTCAACATTTTCGGGAATTGTCAGCGTGCCGCCCCCCGCGGCTATTATAAGGTCGTCTTTTTCGCTGAGCTCTCTGCACACTTCGGTTTCAATCTCTCTGAAGCCGCTTTCACCCTTTTCGGCGAAAATCTCAGAGATTGTCATACCTGTTTTTTCTTCGATGTATCTGTCAGTATCAACAAACTCGCGCCCTGTTTTATAGGCGAGCTTGCGCCCGATTGAGCTTTTTCCGCAGCCCATAAAGCCACAGAGAATGATATTTCTCACTTGTTTTTCAACTCCTCGTACGCGTCAACGCACAACTTCTCAATATCTCTGACATCATAGTCCGAACCGTCCCAATGCTTATGCGCGACCACTGCCTGCCACACGAGCATCGACATTCCGCCCTCGGCGTTTGAGCCGTTAGCTTTAGCCTTTTTTATCAGCATTGTTTCAAGCGGATTATATATAGCGTCAAAAACATTTTCACAATTTTTGAGCTGGCTGTCAGTAATCGGCTGAGCGTCCGTATATGGCGACATACCGACAGGCGTAGCGTTGACAAGAGTTTTTATATCGCCCGAAAGCTTTGTTATATCAACACATTTTACGTCAGCGCCGCTGACTGCCGCTTTTATCTCATCAGCTAGCTTCTCCGCCTTTTTAAAGCTTCGTTCTCTAACGGCAAGCTCAAGAATTGCGCCGTTAAGCGCAGCCTCAAACGCCATGGTGCGCGCCGCGCCTCCGCAGCCTAGAATTACAACTCTGTCAGCGAGAGGGATGCGCGCGTACTCAAGAGCCTTTAAAAACCCGTCAGGATCGGTTGTATAGCCTTTGGCTTTGCCGTTATTATTATAAACTGTATTAACACTGCCGTAAAGCTTAGCCTTGGAATCAAGCTCGTCAAGCAGTGGAATAACCCGCTGTTTATGAGGGATAGTTATATTATAACCGTCAAGCCTGCTGAGCGTTTCTTTATATTCATAATCAAAATTCTCAGGAGCAATATCAATCACGCCATATTCGGCATCTACGCCCGCAAGTCTGAACAGACGTTTATGAATAAAGGGCGACATTGTGTGACCTATCGGATGTCCGATGACAGCGTATCGTTTTGTTTTCATGTGAACACCTCCGAGGTTTTTTCGCCAAAAAGTAAAATTTTTGAAATAAATATTGACAAAGTGGTTATTAACTAATAATATAGACACGTAACAACAATTAATCACATCAAGTTGTTAGCCACATTATTGTATCAAAAATTCTCTGATTTGTCTATAAAAAGAGGATTTGCGGCAAAATTATTTTAGGAGGAAATAAAAATGATTTTAGAAAAAGTTAAAACTATCTTAGCTGAGCAGTTTGACGTTGACGAAGACAAGATTTCTGTTGAGACAGACCTTCAGGAGGATTTAGGCGCTGATTCACTCGACGTTGTTGATCTTCTTATGTCAATCGAGGACGAATTTGAAATCGAAGTTCCCGACGATGAGATTGAGAACCTCAAGACAGTAGGCGCTCTCGTTAACTACATCGAAGCTAATTCATAATTTAAACATTAAAATGGCTGTTCGTATGAACAGCCATTTTTAATTTTCAGGAATAATTACTCTTAAAGCTTTTGGCAGCACAGAAATCTTAGCGCCGCTTACAGTGACGATTTCGCCGTCTACTCCTATTTCAAAGGGATTATCGCTTATGTACTCAATTTCACGACATTTCTTATGAGTTATAAAGTCAGCCCTTGGATTATCGAGATGGCCGCCCTTGACAAAGCTCGGCAACAACCCGATAAACTTCAGCACACCAATGGTAGGGATAGCCATAAAATCAATCAGTCCATCGCTGTTGTCAGCTCTCGGCGCGCATTTTATTCCGCCGCCATAATACTTGCCCTTCGCGCAAAGCGACAGCAGGTAGGTGCCGTCATTCACAAAATCCTCTCCGTCGATTCGGATTCTGAAATTGTGCTTACGTCCTTTGAAAAGGCAATAAAAAATCGAAAGCTTATAGGCTAAGCTCGGCGTAATAAGCTTCTTTTTCTTGAATTTCTCAACGTTTTTCGCGACAGCGCAGTCATAGCCGACAGTCACCGAATTGCAACTCACCATATCGTTGCACTTAAGAAGGTCAATTTGAGTTTCGCTGCCGTTAAGCATTTTTTCAATATCAAGGAACGCTCCCGAGGGGCAGTCAAAGCTCCGCACAAAGTCGTTGCCGCTGCCTGTCGGAATCGGCGCGAACGCGCAGTTATCAAGGTCATATATACCTGTTATAACTTCGTTGATAGTACCGTCGCCTCCACACGCGTAAACACGCACATACTCGTCATTCTGACTGACAAAATCACGGGCAAGGGTTGTGGCGTGGCCTTGGCTTTCGGTATACTTAATAACCACATCGCTGTTATTCAATTTGTTCAGTTGAGCGATAACACGTTCAAGGATAACTCCCTTACCCGCTGTTTTGTTAACGATAAAAAGATGTTTCAATACCTTCCTCTATCTGATTCTTTTCTTGCCGAACAACAATTTCAGTATAGCCGCTAAAGCATACGAAACAAAAGTGAAAAAACAAAAATTCAACATTCAAAACCCCTCCTCAAAAATGTCTTTAATTACATTATAGAGGATTGGGTGTCCCATAAACGGGACTATGAATTATTCTTCATCTTCGTAATCTTCGTAATTTTCGTTATTTTCCGTTTCGGTCACGGTTGTTTCCGCTGTTGTTTCTTCGGAATCAGTCTGCTTTTTATAAATAGTTTTTGTAATTGCTAAAGAATCGTTCTTGATGATATAGTCAAGGTTAAGGCTCTTGACCTGATCTTTCATATACTTGATTGTGATTACGCCTTTTTTGCTGACTGTCCATGTGCACTCTGTGGACAAGTTGCCCGTTTCACGCACTGCTGTTCCGTCAGAATTAAACCTGTAGGACTTCTTTTCTTTTTTATTCAGCCAGTAACCAATCAGCTTTTCATCTGCTTTAAAATCATTTGACGGTGAAATCTTTTTAGCCTTTGCCTCGGCTCGAACAAACTCATACACTCTGGACGTTGAAACCTCAGTAAGTATAAGCGTGTAATCCTTCTTTTGAGTTCCTGTGAATTCAAAATCAAAAGCGCCCTCGAAGCTATCCTCAATAGAAATATATACTGCTTTTCTATTCTTTTCGGACAAGTCCTTATAAACTCCCGTAGCAGTGATGCTTCCGTAGTTTTCCTGAGCGATTCCGTCTTCGGTGAAGCTGTAATAAGGAATAGCGGTGGTTTTTGTTTCGGTCATTCCTTTTATCTTCCAGCTTCCTATAAGGTCTTTTATAGAATAGTTCTTAACCTTTTTTTCGGTGGTTGGCTGAGTCTCTTTGCTTTCGGTAGTCGCCTCTGTTTTAGGCACATAAGCGGGCACATTCTCGACCACGCTTTTCTGAACAAATCTTAGCGAAAATATAGTAAACAGCGAAAAGAAAAGTACAAATATAACCGCTATAACAAAGATATTGAACTCAGCAACATTCATATACTTAGGGTTATAGTTGATAGTCTCGGAAGTATCGGCGTCATTCTTTTTCTGAATCTGAACAAAGCCGTCCTTACGATAGTCATTGAAGTCAGCGTTCTTGTCAATATCCTGCATACAAAACGGACATATTGTTTCAAAATCGTCTATTGTTTCGCCGCAACGCGGACAAATCATATTTTCGCCTCCTTTTCATAAAGTCGCGCGACCTTTGAGCAGTGCGCCGTAAAACGCTCGCGCACATCATCGGGAGAGATAATCTCAATCTTTTCGCCCAAGGCGAAAAGCCACCCGAAGAACTGGTCGCTTATATTAACCTTTACCTTTAGGATAAAGCTATTCTCGTTATTATCATCTGCTGTTATAAAAACATTCTTGCCAAACCTGTCGGCAATTACTCCCGCCAGAGTTTTTGAGACCGAGAGCGTCAGCTCTCTTTCTTCACCAGCGAACATCGAGAACGTTGACTTGGCGTACTCAACCAGATTCATCTTCTCTACACGCTCTCCGCCTTTTCGCTCGTTTTCGGTGACGGTGATATGCTCCATCTTATCAACTCTGTAATGGCGCAGGCTCTCTTTATCTTCGTCATACGCGATGAGATAATAATTCTCATCATCCCAACAAAGCGCCCACGGACTTACATTATAGAGCTCGCCGCCGCGCCTTCTCGACAGAGCGAGCTTTTCGGTAGTGCCGAGATTAAGCTTCCACTCGTTATAATAAAAAGTTACGGAGCGATTTTTGCTGACGGCGTCGTGCAGCCTGTCAACATTATAGTATATAGTTTCGTTTGATGTTTTAACACGGTTCGAGAGTATTACCTGATTTTGCAGAAGCTTTGCCTCGCTCTCACTCGCGAGTGATTCAACCTTTTTAATGAGCTCGCTGCTCTTTTTTTCTGTGATAAACTTTGAGCTCTGAACAGCGTCAACCAAGAGCTTCAGCTCGGAAATCTGAAAATCTCGCGCGCCGATATAATACCTGACTGTAGTTGTTTTTTCTGAACATATATCAAGCCCGAAGCTCTCGAGAATATGCAAATCGTCATAAATACTTTTGCGCTCGGCTGTAATCCCGTAATCGTCAAGCTCAGAAATAAGCTCGCTTACGGTTAATCCGTGGTTCTCGTCGGTTTTTTCGAGTAGTATTTTTTGCAGGTATAAAAGCTTTTGCTTTTGTCTCGGGTTTTTAGCCATAGTTACCTCTTTATTAGTATCCTACGCAATAGTTTGAGCCAAAGCTATAATAACGGGCATTGTGAGAATTGAGAGTAATGTGGTTATCGAAACTAAGCCAACCGACAACTGTGTATCGCGCCCGAATTTTGTTGAAAACATTGTAGTCATCGCCGCAACAGGAGCCGAAGCCGCAACGGTGCAGGATATAAGAATATCCGAATCAACCGAAAAAAGCCTCATAACCAAAAGCGCGATAACAGGGAACAATACAAGCCTTACTCCCGCCACAGCGTAAATCGTCTTATCCTTAAGATGCTCTAAAAGCTTCGCTTGTGACAAATAATAGCCAATTACCAGCATCGGCACAGGAGTGTTTAACCCAGCCAGAAAGCTTATGGGGCTGAGCACAATATCGGGCAAAGTGATTCTTGTCAAAAACAAAATCGTCGCGACAGCCGCTCCGAGCACACCAGGGTTAAGGATAAGCTTTTTAGCGGAAAATGATTTTCTGCCGCCGCTCATATCTATAAGCCCGTAGCTCCAGACTATTATGTTGAAAACCGCTACAAAAATCGCGCCGTAAAAAACGCCTTTGCTGCCGAGTACCGCCCTTTGCAAAGGGAGCGACATAAACCCGCAGTTTGAGAACACCGCGGCGAATCTCAACACTACTCGCCTGCTCTCGTCTTTTGCCCGAAAGATTAAACGGCTTATGAGAATTGAACAGAAATGAATCATCACGGCGCACAACGCCGTAATCGCCAGATTGACCACAATCTTTTCGTTAAATCTGACTTCCTGAAACGATTTAATCATTATGCAGGGAGTAGCAATATACAAAGCAAGATTAGTCAGGTGTTTGGCGCTAAGCTCGTTTATAAATCTGACCTTTGCGCAGGCAAAGCCAACCGCGATCAGTATAAACAAAACGGCAACCTGTTCGGATACAATCAGTAAATTTTGAACCATAAAATTACCTCTGTCGCGTTATGAATTTAAAGCCAGACATAATACGACATAATAACACACGATAGTATTATAACAGCATTTCTCTTTAATTACAATAGGATTAGGGTTGAGTTTTTTATCTTTTACGATATTGTCATCATTTTTGAAAAATCCAGATATAATGGGATAATGCTCACTTTTTTGTTGTCATTTTTGCATAAAAACCCGCATTATAATTGTGCAATTTGGACAAAGTTACAAATTTTTTTAGATTCGTTGACTTTTATATATTTTATAGTATAATACGATTGTAAACAAAAATATGCTTACATTTAATAAAGAATCTAATTTTTTAGGAGGGTCATAAAATGGCTACAACAAAAAAGACAGAAACAAAGACAGAAGTAAAGACAACAAAGGCTGCTGAAACAAAGGCAACTAAGGCTGCTGAGACAAAGACAACAAAGGCTGCCGCTGCTGCTAAGACAGCTGAGAAGAAGGCTCCCGCTAAGAAGGCTGCCGCTAAGACAACTACAGCCGCTAAGAAGGCTCCCGCTAAGAAAGCCGCTACAACTAAGAAGGCTGCTACAACTAAAAAGGCTGCCGCTACAAAGGTTAACGTTGTAGTTGAGTTCGGCGGAGTTCAGGTTTCAATCGACGAGATGATCCAGAACGTTAAGCTCACATACGGCAAGACTGCTAAGGACATCACAGTTTATCTCAAGCCCGAAGAGAGCAAGGCTTACTATGTAGCTGACGGCAACGAAGGCGAAATGGACGTATTCTTCTGCTAATAATAAAAGCATTATTAAAGAGCTGTTCAATTGAACGGCTCTTTTTTTCAACAGCAGATAACACAGAAGGCTGCCGCTTACGCGACAGCCTTCTCTCTATCTGTTCTCAATAAAATATTTAATAATATCACGACGGGTTACTATACCGATAAACTTGTTTCTGTCATCCACAACAGGAACGAAGTTCTGGTTCATCGCGCTTTCGATAAGCTCCTCAGCGGTAGCGCTGACTTTAACGGGGCGCATATAATCCTTTCTGATAATATCTTTGACACAATACTGCTCCTGATCTTTAATACTGCCGCGCCCATACTTGATTATGTGCCAGAGAAAATCGCCCTCGCTGATTGTGCCGACATAATCGCCCGAACGGGTAATAACGGGGATAGCGGTATAACCGTGGCTCTTCATTTTTTCCAAACCCTGACGAAGCGTATTGTCGTCATATATATAGCTTACGTCGTTTTTTATCTTGAGTAAAAACAAAAAGTTCATTGTCGTTACCTTACCTTTCGTTTTTACTATAATCTATTTAATCGAGAACGTCAATAGACTTTTCGTTTATTTCATCTATAATTCAAAGACCTTTCACAAAACAACGGACAGCTCAGCGATTAACTGAGCTGTCCGAATTATTAATTATCCACTGTAACGACCTGATAATCATAGCTGTAGCGATAGCCGTCGCCTGTTGTCAGGTTGCCGTCCCAAGGGTCAAGTATTTTAAAATCTCTTAGTTTTGTGCCTTTTCCGTCGTAATCATAGAAAGTCACATAATGGTGGTCAGAGTTGCCTACAGCAACAAGACCGACGCAAGACTCATTCTTGTCAAGCGAGGTTTTAATCGCCTTAAGCATACGGGCGCTTGTTTCGTAATAATTGTTTATTCCGCCTGCCCATGTGCACCCGCCCGGGCACCAGACGCTGCCGGGGGTAATCCTCTGCCCCGTAACCTGCCAATATGTATACGCGTAAGCGTAGGCGCTGCACATTACTGACGAATCGTAATAATTGTACTGGGACTGATGACCGACTTTGCCTGCAATCTTTTCCATCTTTTCATCCTTGATGGGATTCTTCTGAACATTGACTTTTAGCTTCAGGGCTTTTCCGTTGACTTTAACCTTAAGCGTTGTGTTGCCTCTGCGGGAAGCCTTGATTTTTACAGTCTCGTCACTTGTTTCGCTCTGAATCTCAGCGTATTCGGTATCGGTATATTCATTGTCAACCGTCTGAGCTTTTCCGACTATGTCTACCGAAAGCGTCTTTCCGTTCTTTATCTTAACTGAGTCAACCTTCTTGTTTTTAACGGCGAGATACGGATTTTTTGAAACCGTAAATACGCGCTTAATAGTTTTCTTGCCGTTTTTTATGCTTAGAGTTGTTTTACCCTTTGTGAGGATAACAGCTTTGCCGCCCTTGGCTATCGAAATAACCTTAGGGTCGGACGACTTCCAGCCTTTGACATATTTTCCGCCGAGCTGAGTGTAGAACACTGTGCCGTTCAGAAAGTCAACAATCTCTGTCTTTTGGTTGTCGGTATTGTTTTTGCTGATATTGATGATCGCTTTAGCCTCGCTGTTATCAGCGTATTTAAACTTTGAGCTGACGTCTTTTGTCGTGAGCGTTTTGTCATCAACATAGAGTTTTTTGAAGTTGTCGTTCTGCTTGCCTTTAAGATAGCCGACAGAGTTTTTCTTCATTGTGACAAAAGAGCTTGTTACAAACGCGTAGAGATTTTTGCAGTTATAAAAAGCGTCAGCGCATATAGTGCTGTGGTGCTTGTCCGAAATAACCGAGCCCTTAAAGGTAACCTTTTTGAGCGTATTAAGCTTTGAAAATGCCTTTGAGCGGATTTGGCGGATTTTATAACCGTCAATCTTTTTGATTGTATAGCTCTTTGGGAACTTATCCTTGCCGATATATTTTATGATGTCGGCGTATTTAAGCTTTCCGTTATCGTAGATATAAAGCTTAAAATTTTTGTCTTTACTTTTAAACTCGCCTTTGATAACCTTTGGTTTTTCCGCCTTTTTAGGCGCGGCGGTCTTAGCGGGCTGAGTTGAAGCGGGTTGTGTTGAAGTCAATTGCGACTCTTCAGTTTTGTCCGTTCCAGAGTTCACTGCCGAAGCATATAACGCCGTTTGCGTAATCTCGGACTGTTCCTCGGCGAACACTATTGTTGTTCCGCCGAGCGCTATCAGCGCCGCGATTAGTAACGATAATAATGGTTTCATAATCCTTAATCTCCTGAATCTTCTAAATCATCGGTTCGGATTTTTTACACGCATATTTTTAATATTACCACATTTCGCCTTAAAATTCAATAAATATGGGCGTTTCACGGAGATTTCAGAATATTAGATAAAAACATTATTATATAGTAAAAAGTGTTTGTATCTTTGTATAATTAAAACGGGCTGTCAAGAAGCGACAGCCCGTAAAACTGTTATTTTTTTGTCTTTTTGCTCTTAACCTTACTCCATTTTGAATAAAGCTTTGTGCCGTTTATCGAGCGGTAAGCTCTCACTCTCACGAAGTATTTTTTACCTCCCTTGAGCTTTTTGAGTACGCGCGAGTTCTTTTTCTTGCCCTTGATAGTAACAGTCTTTTTGCCCTTGAACTTTTTGCTCGTGCTATACTGAACCTGATAGCCCGAGGTCTTTTTGCTCTGCTTCTTCCACTTAACAGTTAAGCCCTTTGAACGAGCCTTAAGCGAAGTAATCTTCGTGGCCGCTGGAGCGCCTTTAGTTTTTACCTTAATTGTGACAGATTCATAACCGCTGTTGCCTGTATAGCCTGCCGCGTAGTTATATGTTGTAGGTACATAAACTCTGCCCGCCAGAACTGTCCTGGTAGGAGTCTGCGAAACATCGGTACTTGAACCGTTCCAGTAGATTGTTGAAATTGTCGGGCTGAACTTTGAGCCGCTGGCAAGCCACTTCTTAAAGCTATAAGAATTGCCCCCTGTATACGCGCCGATAGCAAAAGTAGGATTAAAGCTATTTGATTTTGTATTTTTGATAGTCGCTTTTGTAATTTTAATATTTCCTGCCATATTCAAAAGCCCGAACATATACGAAGTCTTGAAGGTGCCGCCGTTAATACGAAGCTTGCCGCCCATAGTTGAAGCGCCTACATGGTCACCGTCAAACGTGCCTCCCTGAACGGTACAGGTTCCGCCGCCGACGTGAAGTCCGACGGGATCGTTCTGACCGTTGCTCGCGCCGCAGTAATAGCCGTTCTTGATTGTGAGCTTGCCTTTTGTAATCTGAACAGCGCCCTGACCGTATGAGCGAATGCTCGGACGTGACCTTTTAGCCGTCTTGGCTTTGGAGTCTTTAAGCGTAACTGTAGCGCCCCTGATATCAATTACGGTACATCTCGGATCAGAGCTCTGGAGCGTGTGACCGTTAAGGTCGATTACAAACTTACCCTTGGTAAGCAGACAGGTGCCGTTTTCGTCACTTGAAATATCGTCCGAAAGCGTCATACTGTTGCCGAGCTTGTATGTGCCGGGGCCAAAGCCCTTGCCCTTCCAGTTAAGATTGCGCATCTGCTTTGGAGTTTTGATTACTTTTACTTTAGCGTCCGCCTTTGTGCCCGAAAGTAGCATAAAAGCGATAACCGCAACCAACGCGAACAGAATCGCCGCGGTGATTCTGAAGCTTTTTTTACTTAAAGTCTGTTTAAACATAAACAATCCCCCTTATACATATCTAGTATATACCTCACATAAAGTGATTTCAATACACTTTTTTCACTATTTTCGAACCTCCTTTTTGTTCAAATCACCTAAACAGGGGATTTTTGAGTATGAATCAAGCAAAACTGTCCTTTAAAATTTGTTAAAAACTGTCTATTTATTAATGACAGTTTTGTGCTATCATATACGCGTAATCAATAAACCATCGCGAGGGATTTATGAAAAAGAAACACTCAAGGAGGAATAATATGCAATACGCAAACACCAAATCCAAACCAAACACAAATATCCGCGTACTTGTACTGACCGCGCTTTTTGCCGCGCTTTCGACAGCGGCGACAATGGTAATAAAAATCCCGACCTTAACAGGATATGTTCACCCCGGAGACGGTATAATCTATCTGGGCGCGTGCATATTGCCCGGTCCCTACGGAATAATCGCGGGCGCGCTCGGCGGCGGACTCGCCGACCTTATTTCAGGCTATCCTCATTGGATAATCCCTTCCGCGATCATCAAGGCGCTGAACGCTGTTCCGTTTGTAATAGCCTGCTATCTCAGAAGAAGAGCGAACAAGAGCGACAGAATAGTTCATCCGCTAACGCTCGCTTCTCTCGTTCCCGCTTCTCTGTTTACGATATTCGGCTACTTCACCGCTCATCTTTTTATGAAGGATTGGGCTTACGCCGTTTCCGCGATTCCCAACGAAATCTTCCAAGCCGTCGCCGCGGCAGTTCTGTTTGTTGCTCTCGGCTTTGGTCTTGACGGCATAGGCTTTAAGCGCAAGGTTCTTAAATAGTTGTCAGCAGTCAGTTGCTAGTTGTTTTCGGGTATTAACCTTTTATCTTCAGAGAGCTTCGCGTCCCGAATGGATAAAATATTATATATACTAACTTAGCCTTGAGATTCATCAAAATCTCAAGGCTTTCTTTATAATCGGGTGTGGGCGGAGCCCGTCAATAACTGATAACTAACTACTAATTACTAAATACTGACCACTGCTTTCGTCATTACGCACAAAACCGAAGCGAATTTTTTGGTTGATTTAACGGCGATATTTTTCTTTTAAGCTATTGTGCAGGTTTTACAAAAATGTTATAATTTTATGGTAATTTGTCTGCAATCCAGAGTAATTGCAAAATTTCAAATGAAAGGGCTGTATCATTTTGAAACAGTATATCGCAAAAAACATTCTTAATCTTGCTTTCGCGGGTCACGCGGGCTGCGGCAAAACTTCTGTTGCCGAGTCTATGCTTTTCCTCGCCAAGGCGAGCGACCGTCTCGGTAAGGTAACCGACGGCAACACCGTGCTCGACTATGACGCTGAAGAAATCAAGCGTCAGGTATCGCTGATGACAGCGGTTGCTCCCCTCGAGTGGAAGAACACCAAAATCAACATTATCGACACTCCAGGTCTGTTTGACTTTGAGGGCGGCGTAGCCGAGGGTATGCGCGCGGCTGACAGCGCTATCATCGTTGTATCGGGCAAGGACGGCATCGACGTTGGTACCGAAAAGGCTGTTAAGGCCGCGAAGAAGCAGGATTTAGCTAAAATATTCTTCGTAAACGGCGTTTGTGACGAGAACGCGCGCTTCTATGATGTATTCGAGGACCTCAAGTCTACATTTGGTCCTTCGGTATGTCCTGTTGTTGTTCCCTATATCGAGAACGGCAAGGCAGATGTTTATGTTAATCTCTTTGAGTTCCGCGCTTACAAATACGCTAAAGGCGTTGCTACTCCCACAGAAATGCCTGCTCTGGGCGACCGTCTTGACGGTTTGAGAGAAGCCATTAAAGAGGCTGTAGCCGAAACAAGCGAAGAAATGCTTGACAAGTTCCTCGAAGGCGAGGAGTTCACTCCCGAAGAGATTATCACTGGTCTTTCACAGGGTGTTAAGGACGGCTCAATCTGCCCCGTATTCTGCGGCGACGCTCAGAATATGGCTGCTATTGATATGTTCCTCAATTCTCTTATCTGGCTTGCTCCCAAGGCTGACAGCCGCACAGAAACAGGCGCTGACCCCAACGGCGATCCCGTTGAAGTTAGCGTAAACGCAGACGGCGCTGCCGCGGCTGTAGTATTCAAGACAGTATCAGACCCGTTCGTCGGCAAGCTCTCATATATTAAGACAGTATCGGGCAAAATCTCATCAGATGTTCCCGTTATCAATATGCGTACAGGCGAGAACGTAAGAATCACAAAGGTTCTCACACCTCGCGGCAAAAAACAGGAGGATTCTCAGTTTATCGGCGCGGGCGATATTGGCGCTATTCCGAAGCTCAACGACGTTAAGACCGGCGACACTCTCTGTTCACCGCTCAGAAAAGTTACCCTTAAGGGCGTTGAATATCCTGTAGCTTCATACGCTCAGGCTATCAAGCCCAAGACAAAGGGCGATGAGGATAAGGTAGCTCAGGCTGTTAAGAAGATTATGGAAGAAGACCCGTCCATCAAATACTTCCATAACCACGAAACACACGAGATGGTTGTTTACGGCCTCGGTGAGCAGCACCTTGATGTAGTTGTATCAAAGATTAAATCCAAATATAATGTTGACGCTATGCTTGAGAATCCGAAGATTGCTTATCGCGAGACTATCCGCAAGCCTGTTAAGGTTCAGGGACGTCACAAGAAGCAGTCGGGCGGACACGGTCAGTTCGGTGATGTATGGATCGAGTTCTCACCCTGCGACAGCGACAGTCTTGAGTTCAGCGAGAGCGTTGTAGGCGGCGCGGTTCCCAAGGGCTTCTTCCCCGCTGTTGAGAAGGGCTTGCGCGACGCTATCCTCCACGGTCCTCTCGCGGGCTATCCCGTAGTTGGTCTTAAGGCTAACCTATACGACGGTTCTTATCACCCCGTAGACAGCTCTGAAATGGCGTTCAAGATGGCGGCTAATATCGCGTATAAGAACGGTATGCCTCAGGCTTCTCCCACACTCCTCGAGCCCTTCGGCACACTTCAGGCGACTGTTCCCGACGCCAACATGGGCGACGTTATGGGCGAAGTTAACAAGCGCCGCGGTCGTGTAATGGGTATGAATCCCGCCGACGAAAAAGGTATGCAGGTTGTAGAGGCTGAGGTTCCCGAGGCTGAGATGGGCGATTTTGCCACATTCATCCGTCAGTGCACACAGGGACGCGGAAGCTACACATTTGAGTTTGTACGTTACGAGGACTGCCCCGCTAACGTAGCTCAGAAGGTTATAGACGCAGCAAAAGTTGAGGAGTAATTTCCTCTCTTTATAAGGTTATGAAAAATAGGTAAAAACGGCTAAGGGGCTGTCGCGCGAGCGGCAGCCCCAAATAACAGGAGACTAAACGTATGAGAAAACCTAAGAAAAACAAAAAAAGACGCTTATGGCTCAAAATCCCGCTGAGTATTATATGTATTGTGCTCGTGGCGGTAATCGCGTATGTATCGTATGTGTTCATCAGCTATTCGCGTATTGAGGATAAGCAAAAGCTCAGCGTCAAAGGTACGGCAACCAGCACAAAGGTAAACATTGGTAAAACCTATACGGCTCTGACATACAACATAGGTTTCGGCGCTTATACACCTGACTTTACGTTCTTTATGGACGGCGGCTCACAGTCATGGGCAAAATCTGAAAAAAGCGTTATCAAATGCGTCACAGGAACCGCCGCGGCGGCTCAGATACACAACGCCGACTTTGTGTTCTATCAGGAGGTAGACACCGATTCAACCCGAAGCTATCACGTCGACGAAAGCAAGCTTATCACCGACAGGCTTAAGGACTACAACAGCGTCTTTGCCAGCAACTATCACTCCGCGTTTTTGATGTACCCGATTTTACAGCCGCACGGCGCGTCAAACAGCGGATTATTGACTCTTAGCAAAACTAAGATTAATTCCGCGATAAGACGCAGTCTGCCAATCGCCACGGACTTTATGAAAATTGTTGATCTCGACCGCTGTTACAGCGTTTCAAGGCTCGAGACAGACAACGGCAAGGAGCTTGTGGTCTATAATATTCACGCCTCAGCCTACATAAATGATTCAAAAATACTCGATAATCAATTTAAGATGCTATTTAAAGATATGGAAAGCGAGTATAAAAAGGGTAACTATGTAATCTGCGGAGGCGACTTCAACCACGATTTCACAGGAAAGTCCGTAAAAAAGCTCAATCCCAAAAACAAGGAAGAGCACATATGGGCAAGCCCCTTCCCCGACAAAATGCTGCCAAAGGGTATAAATAAAAACACAAAATATTCTGACGGAAAAACTACCGCGACCACGCGCAACGCCGATATACCATACAGCAAAAAAAGCTTCACGGTCATATTAGACGGCTTCCTGACCTCGGACAACATCAAGGTAAACTTCGTAAAAAATATTGATACGGGATTCAGATACTCTGACCACAACCCTGTAGTAATGAAATTTTCGCTCAAATAAGCGCACCGCACGAAAGGAAAAATATTATGAGTTTTGAACCGTGGATGCTCGCGGCTATAGATGACGCAGGTCATAACGGAATTACCGACAAACATATTGAACGCGTCGCGGTTGCCATACGAAATTCAGGACTTACATATATTGATGATTCCTCGTTCGCGCGAATATGCCGCGGCGTTGGAATTGACTCTACCAATTTTACCGCTGATGATATTGAAAAGCTTAATCATCTGCTAAACGGCTGATTTTGTTTGAAGATTATTGCAAAAGCAAAGTCGACTATGTTATAATATTCACGTAATGTAATCCTATTTATGAGGTGTAAACTATGATTGTTAACAATATTGATTTTGATACATATTTTAAAAAGTATCCCGATAAGGACGGTTACTTCGGAAAGTACGGCGGCGTATTTGTTGATGATAAGCTCAAAAAAGCTATGGCTGAAATCACCCAGGCTTATTACTCTATTTGTCAGTCACGCAAATTTATCGCTGAGCTCAGACGTATACGCAAGGAGTTTCAGGGCAGACCTACCCCTATCACCCATCTTGAAAGACTCTCAAACTCGCTCGGCGGACGTGTTCAGCTCTACGCCAAGCGCGAGGATTTGAACCACTCGGGCGCTCACAAGCTCAACCACTGTATGGGCGAGGCGCTGCTCGCGAAATATATGGGCAAAAAGAAAGTTATCGCCGAGACAGGCGCGGGGCAGCACGGTGTCGCGCTCGCCACAGCGGCGGCGTACTTCGGCTTGGAATGCGATATTTATATGGGCTCTGTCGATATAAAGAAACAGGCTCCCAACGTCGCGAGAATGAAGGTTCTCGGCGCGAATGTCGTAGAGGTAACACACGGGCTAAAGACGCTCAAAGAAGCTGTAGACGCGGCGTTTGAAGCTTACAGCAAGGAGTATAACGACGCGATTTACTGCATCGGCTCCGTGCTCGGTCCTCATCCGTTCCCGATGATGGTCCGCGACTTTCAGAGCGTTGTCGGCGTTGAGGCTAGAGAACAGTTCGTTGATATGACAGGGCATCTCCCCAACGCGATTGTAGCCTGTGTAGGCGGCGGCAGCAACGCGGCGGGCTTGTTCTCGGGCTTTTTGAATGACCCTGTAGACATCTACGGCGTTGAACCGCTCGGCAGAGGCTCGAAGCTCGGCGACCACGCGGCTAGCCTTAAATACGGCACCGAGGGCGTTATGCACGGCTTTAACAGCATTATGCTCAAGGATGAGAACGGCGAGCCCGCTCCCGTTTATTCAGTAGCCAGCGGTCTTGATTATCCGTCATCTGGCCCTGAACACGCTTTTCTACGTGATATTGGCAGAGTTAAATATGACGTAATAGACGACAAAGAAACCATTGACGCTTTTTATAAACTGTCACGCTTAGAGGGAATAATCCCCGCGATTGAAAGCTCCCACGCGATCGCTTTCGGTATGAAGCTCGCTAAGCAAATGGAGCACGGCTCCGTGCTGATTAACCTCTCGGGCAGAGGCGACAAGGATATGGACTACGTCATCGAAAAGTACGGCATTCCCGAATAATAAAGAAATAACAAAAAACGCTCTGCCAGAGAGGAGGTCATAGAGGTATGGCGAAAAAAGAAAATGAATCAACAAAAAACGAGCTCATCAAAAACGGCGATAGTGCCCCGAGCAACGCGCTCAAAGACAGAAGAACTATCTTGACCGCCAAAAGGCTCGAAACCATAGTCGCGATACTTCTCGGCATCACCACATTACTCTCGGCATGGGCTTCGTGGATTGGACATCTGCACGGCGGAATCCAGTCTATCAACTTTACAAAAAGCAACAACGCGTCGTCACAGGGCACCGCGGAATATAACCTCGGTATGCAGATGTATCTTTCCGATTATATGGTGTGGAACACCATAAAGGATTATGACTATGAACTGGCATCCGCAAAGGCTGACGGCAACCAGAAAAAAATATCCCTCATAAAAGAAAAGATTAAGACATACAAAGAGCATAACATCAGCGAAATACTGAGCGAAGGCATAAAGTGGATGGAGAAAAACAACGAGGACAATCCATTTAAAATGCCGAAAATGTCAGAAAAGTATTTTGAGTCGGGGCAGGAGACGTTCAATCAGTCGAAAGAACTGCTTGAGGAAGGCAAGCGCGACAACGCCAAGGGCGACTCTTATATGCTCGTAACCGTAATATACTCACTGACGCTCTTTCTGCTCGGCATTGTCGGAACATTCAAAAATATGCCGAACCGAATAGCGGTCTTGCTGATTGCGGTTGTATTTCTTACTTTCGGCGTCATATATATGTGTACGATACCGCTGCCGACGGGCTTTGAGAAAATGAATTTCTTTGAATTTAATAAATAGATTTTTTATAAAAACAAGACTGTCATCCTGAACAAATCATAGGATGACAGTTATTTTTTATCTAACGGTAAGCCTATATCATCAAACACCTATACTATCAACAAAAAATCATTTGAAAAATATTATTGATATATGTTATAATAAGCTATCAATAATTTGCGGGAGAATATAATGAAACTGAGAAAAACACGCGCCATTGAAGTTCCTCTCAAAGAAGGTAACTTTGAAACAGTTGATAAGTATATTAAAGAGTGGATGTCACAAAAACACCTTAATCAAACAATTACAATGGAAGTTATGCTTTTGGTTGAAGCGCTGTTTAATCAGCTGATGGAACAGGGTTATGATTCCAATACTATTCTGACGATAAAGCCGCAGAGAAGCTTTGGCGAAAGCAGTATCAAGATAGGATTTGAAGGCGACGCCTATGTTCCGGATGAGGAAAGTCAGGATGAGCTTTCGCCCGAATACAGAATCATGCAGGCGTACAAAGATAAAATCAGCTACAGATACCGATTAGGCTACAACAGCATACAAATCATTGTAAAAAGAAACTACAGGCAATCTTTGATGTACTGCGCGCTCGGAACTCTGCTCGCTATCCTCGCGTATATTCCGATAAGCGCTTTTATGAGCGCGGATCAACAGGTCGAGCTTGACAGCAAATTAATCTATCCGTTGATGAAGCTTTTTGGAAACGCTATGTTGATGGTCGGCACGCCGGTTACGCTGTTTTCACTGATAAAGAATCTTACGGACATATATATTGTTTCAGAAAAAAATTCATCAAGCAGAAAATTGCAGATGAAAACAATCGTTACTTCTGTTATTTCTATTATGTTAGCGTTCGGGACAAGCCTGTTCATTGCCGTTTTGATGAACTTTCACGAGGGCTATCTCGGCTCAAAAGCAGCTTTGACACACGGATTGTCTTTTTCGGAGCTTATGTCTTCGGTTATACCGTCCAGCATTTTTGAATCGTTTGATACATATATACCGTTCCCGATTATTATCGTCGCGCTGCTAATAACATACGCGATGTGCTCAATCGGTAAGCATTTCGATGAAATACAAAAAATAATCAACGTCTGCTATTCACTATTTTCCAGAATGTTGAACGTCATTATGTTCACACTGCCGTTTTTCTGCTTTTTGTCAATACTGACTGCGCTTCTGCCGAGCGGATTTACCCACCTTATTATTATCGTTGAATTTGCAGGTGTGGTTTTAGCCAGCCTGATTGTTATGATTGTTTTTTATCTGCTACGACTGCTGATTGGAGGCGTCAGGATAGGTCATTTTGTAAAACGACTTCCGCCGTTGATTTGGGAAAACTTTAAAATCAATTCAGCCATCAACGCTGTTCCGTTCAATATCAGATACTGCGTGCGAAAATACAAGTTCAACAGAAACCGCATTTCGGCAAAGCTTCCGATTCTTGCAGAAACCAACCTGGACGGCAACTGTTTTCTGATTATGCTGATTTCAATGCTTTTAGTGTTCGTATTGGGAGTTAATGTTTCGTGGATGCATATTGTGGGAATCGCGGTTCTTATCCTGTTCCTCTCGCTCGGCGCGCCCAACCAGCCTGGCTCTATTGTAATCGGTGTGTTAATTATCACCTTTTTCCTACAGGCGGATGGGATAATCTCAATCGCGATATATGCCGAAGTATTCTTTGGAGCGATTCAGAACATCATCAACGTCACAGGAGATATTGTTACCGTAGCGATAGAGGAGAGCAAGGCAGCTCTAAAGAAAGCGTAACCAACCAGACAAAGTAAAATAAAAGAACAAAACGACACCGTTGAATTAAATGACGGTGTCGTTTTTTTGCAGGTTAAAAGTTTGTTGGTTCTATCTCGTTCTAACTGTCGGAATAGCGACTATTATGGTTAAATATGTTCGAGTCCCTTTCTGTTAGTGCTTCGCACAAAGCGCGCTGAAAGTATGTTTAATCTTGCGAAGTGCTCCATCTCGTTTGTTGCGGCGTGTTTGTAGCTATAGGTTCATCTGCGCTCCTCCCTAAAATTGTCCCACCGGGACAATTTCTTAACGGTCGGCTTCGAGTCCCTTTCAGCGCATAAAATAACAGGTACCCTATTGGGTACCTGTTATTTTATATGGCGCGCTGAAAGGGACTCGAACCCCCGACCTACTGGTTCGTAGCCAGTCACTCTATCCAGCTGAGCTATCAGCGCGTATCGGGCGGAATTTTTCCGCCCGTATATAATAACACTTTTAATTGAAAAATGCAAGTGTTATTTTAAATATTGTTATAAAAAGCGTAAAAAGCGCGGTATGTCTCGTAAACATCAACCTTGCTGATAATCTCGAACGGAGCGTGCATCGACAGCACAGCAACGCCCAAATCAACAACATCAACGTTCATATTCGCGACATACTTGGCTATGGTTCCGCCGCCGCCGATGTCTACCTTACCGAGCTCGCCGACCTGCCACATAATCTTTTCACTCTCAAGCATTGAGCGGATTTCGCCCATATACTCTGCTGAAGCGTCAGAAGTGTCGTACTTTCCGCCGTGGCCTGTATACTTCGAAATAATTACGCCCTGATTAATATAGCTTGCGTTCTTCGGCTCGTAGGCGCTCGCGTAAATCGGGTCAAACGCGGCGTTAACGTCAGCCGAGAGACATTTGCTCTTAGAAAGCGCACGGTAGCCCTCTTCACCGTCAGCCTTGGCAAGGTCATAAATAAAGTAGCGCAAAAAGTCGCTCTGCATACCAGTGTTGCCGTCGGAGCCTGTCTCCTCTTTATCGGTCAGATATGTGATACAGGTACGTTTCGGCTTTTCGGTATTAAGCGCCGCCATAAGCGCGGGATAAGCGCAGACCTTGTCATCGTGGCCGTAACCGCCTATAAGACTGCGGTCAAAACCGATGTCGCGGCTCTTCTGAGCGGGCACAAGGCACAGCTCGGCGGAAAGGAAATCACTCTCGGTGATGCCGTATCTGTCGTTGAGAATCTTCATAACGTTGAGTTTTACAAGGTCGCTCTCGTCGTCTTCCGTTTCAATCGGTCTTGAGCCGATGAGCACGTTGAGGTTCTCGCCCTCGATTGCCTGAGAGAGTTTTTTTGAAGCCTGTTCTCTGGCGAGATGCGGTAACAAATCGGTAATGCAGAAGCATGGGTCGCTTTCATCAACACCGACCTTGATATTAACCTTTTCGCCATTTAGCTTTACAACCGTACCGTGAAGCGCGAGCGGCATAACCGTCCACTGGTACTTTTTGATACCGCCGTAATAGTGAGTTTTAAAATAAGCGAGAGAATTGTCCTCATAAAGGGGATTGGGCTTGAGGTCAACGCGGGGTGAGTCGATATGCGCTATTGAGAGCATAACGCCGTCCTTTGTGCCCTGTTCGCCGATTACCGCGAGAGCGATTGCCTTGTCACGGTTGATATAATAAACCTTATCGCCCGCGCTATACTTTTTGTCCTGCTCAAACTCAACAAAGCCGTTTTCCTTAGCGAGCTTCAGCGAATACTCAACAGCCTCGCGCTCAACAGGTGAGTTGTCGAGGAAGGTTTTATAGCCTTCGCAGAACTCATCCGCCTTTTTAACGGTTTCTTCTGATACGGTCGCCATACCCTTTTTTGAGGGCATAAGAAGCTGCTCTTTTAATTCCTTTGTTTTATTATCTGCCATTTTAATTACCTCCGAATTTAAATCTATTAATTCATCCTGTCAAGTTTATTATATTCCTTTGACCCGCCGTTTATCAGCAATTAGTCAAAAACAAATTCTAAAAAGGCGGATTCGACTGTCGGGGCACCCAACTAACTAAAGTAAATCTTTTTATACTTTTCTTTAGCGTCGAGCACACGGTCAACGTGGTTTTTTGTTTCTTCGTACGGTATGTTTTCGAGCGTTACGCCGTCGGAGCTATAATCGGGATTCTTAAGCCAGCTTTTGACGTTATCGGGACCCGCGTTATAAGCGGCGATAACCAGCCTTTCGTCACCGAATTCCTTAAAAAGATAGCTGATAAAATATGTACCGAAATCAATATTGATTGACGGTTCAAGCAGTCCGTCGTCAACATACGAAATATCGCGCAGCCTGCAAAGCCAATCGTAGGTTTCGTTCGTCAGCTGCATAAGCCCTATGGCTCCCGCCGAGCTCACCGCGTCCTTGTCAAAATGAGATTCGGTACGTATCATCGCGTAGACAAGCTCTTTTTCGACATTATAATCAGCACTCGCTTTGTCAACATACTCGCTGTATTTAATCGGATAAAGCGCGCTTCCGATTTTTTTCTGAGTTTTGCTGTTAGTTAATACCAAAATACCGACAACAAGCACTGCGATTAGTATTACGGCAATAACAATACGCTTGCGCTTTGGTTTTTTTCTTCTTTGTCTTGAGCGCCTGCCGCGTCTGTCGCGCGATTCGCGGCTTTCGCTTCTGTTGCGCCTGTCGTATTTTCTAGTTTGAGCCAAATCGCACCTCTAAATCATTAATTACCTTTTCTGTCGCTGTTTTCAGCGACTCAAAATCAGAATTATTCTCAATTATATAATCGCTGTTCTGTCTGAAAAACTGCTCGGAATACTGCGCGTTCATACGCTGTTCAGCCTGAGCCGTCGTAATTCCGTCACGCTCGATTATACGGCTGAGTCGGGACTCCTTTGGCGCGGTTACGCATATCACGCAATCACAAATCAACTCAAGCCCGCTCTCAAAAAGCTGAGACGCGTCGAACAGTATTTTTGTCGCTCCCGAAACTGTCAGTCTTTTAAGCTCATTAAAAAACAATGTAGTAATAAAGGGATGGGTAACGCTGTTCAAAAGCTTTTTTGTATCAGCGTTTTTAAATGCGCGCTCAGCGAGCAGGCTTCTGTTGAGCTCATCGTCATCAAAAATGTCGCTGCCGAAATTTGCTTTAAGACTTTGAATCACAAGCGGATTGCTCATAATCGCCCGAGCCAAGGCGTCGGCACATATTACCGAATAACCGTTATCACGGAATATCCCCGCGACTTCGCTTTTACCCGCGCCCGTAGTACCGGTAAGCCCTATTAGTTTATAGTTTTTCAAGGTCAATCACCTCAAATCCAGCAGCGCGGATAAGTCGGTTATAAAGCGCCATTCCCACGCCGTCAGGCTTGGGGCAGCGCGCGTAAACAGTTTTAACATTCTCGCCGTCAATCTGTCTGAGCCTGTCAAATAATTTTTGCGCCTGAATGTCGATGTCCTCACTGTTGCCCAGCGAGAATGAACGAACATTCAATTCTTCAACGTCCTCATTATAACAGAGCGCGGCGTCGTTTTTGCCCGCGTTTTTATTCACATAATCAATGTAACCCTCTCCCCTGACGAGTATAACACGAGCTTTAGGGGCATAGTGCTTATACTTCATCCCGGGGGAAGCGGCTTTCGCGTTTTCATCAAGCTGATTAAGCACAGCGTCGTCAACGTCAACAGCGCCGATTACGCTCTCTATCTGTTCAACGGTTATTCCGCCCGGACGCAAGAGCCGAGGTTTGTCGGGTACCATTGTTATAACCGTACTTTCGAGACCTACTCTGCACTCGCCGCCATCAACAACAGCGTCAATCCTGCCATTTAAATCGTTCATAACGTGCGCGGCTGAAGTCGGACTGGGCGAGCCTGAAATATTAGCCGAGGGAGCGGCTAAAGGAACGCCCGCCGCTTTTATAATCGCCTGAGCAGTTTTGTGCTCGGGAAAACGTATCGCCACAGTATCAAGCCCCGCGCTGACCTCATCGGGTATCGCGCTGCCCTTGGGCATAATCATTGTGAGCGGACCGCTCCAGAATCTTTCGGCGAGCAGTTTCGCTTTTTTGGGGAAGTCGGCGACCAGATTAAACCTCTCAATATCACCAATCTCGGCTATATGGACAATCAGCGGATTGTCCATAGGTCTGCCCTTTGCCTTAAAAATCCCCGCGACCGCCGCGCCGTCAAGGGCGTTAGCGGCAAGACCGTAGACCGTTTCGGTCGGTATACCGACTAAGCCGCCGTTACGCAGGATTTCGCCCGCCTGTTTTATATCGTTTTCGTTATCGCATAGTAAGAGAGTGTTCATCAATTCTCCATACTTTCTTTCAGCTTCTGAGCTCTGTCAGCGGCGACAAGCGAATCAATTACCTCGTCCAAATCGCCGTTGAGAATATCCTCGAGCTTATAAAGCGTAAGTCCGATTCTGTGGTCGGTCAATCTGCCCTGCGGGTAGTTATAGGTACGGATACGCTCGCTTCGGTCACCCGAGCCGACCTGGCTTTTGCGCTCGGCTGAGATTGCGCTGTCCTGAGCCTCCTGCTTTTCCTGAAGCAGTCTGGACTTTAGCACCTTGAGCGCCTTGTCCTTGTTTTTATACTGGCTTCGCTCGTCCTGACACTCAACAACCATACCCGTGGGCAGGTGAGTGATTCTGATAGCGGAGGATGTCTTGTTGATATGCTGACCGCCCGCGCCAGATGAGCGGAAGGTGTCTATCTTTAAATCCTTAGGGTTGATTTCCATCTCAACCTCATCAGCCTCGGGCAGAACCGCCACAGTAGTTGTAGAGGTATGAATACGCCCCTGACTTTCGGTTTCGGGCACGCGCTGAACGCGGTGAACGCCGCTCTCGTACTTAAAGCGGCTGTAAGCGCCCGCGCCGTTAATCATAAACGAGATTTCTTTATATCCGCCAAGTTCGGTTTCGTTGGCGTTTATTAGTTCAATCTTAAATCCCTTGCGCTCGGCGTACATCGAGTACATTCTGAAAAGCACCGCCGAAAACAGCGCGCTCTCCTCGCCGCCCGCGCCGCCGCGGATTTCGACGATTACGTTGCGTTCATCGTTTGGGTCCTTAGGCAGAAGCAGAATTTTTAATTCATCTGAAAGGACCTCAATGTTCTTTTTAGCTTCGTCAAGCTCAATCTGGGCGAGCTCACGGAGCTCTTCATCAACTGAGTTGTCGTTCAAAATCTCAAGACTGTCGTCAATTGTCGTCTGAGTATCCTTATACTCGCGGTATTTTAGTACAACGGGCTCAAGCTCGTGGATTTCTTTCATAATCTTCTGGTACTCATCCACGTTCGCCGCGATGTCGGGCTCATATATTTTTTTATTCAGTTCGCTGTAGCGTTTGTCAAAAATCTCTATCTTTTCAAACATATTAACTCAATACTCTCTTTATACTTTTTTCAACCTTTTTTCTTGGAACCATAACCTCTCGCCCGCAGTTCTCGCATTTGATTTTAAAATCCATTCCGACCCTTAAGAGTTCAAAGGTCTTGCAGCCGCAGGGATGAGGCTTTTTGAGTTCAATTCTGTCGCCAACTTTTAAATTCATATTATCATCTTATTATACAATATTCTATTAAAAATAGCAAATTCATTTTACTATCCTATTAAGTAAATATGCGGGAGCAGCAGGAGCGGCTCCCCTACAATCTATATTAGATATTCATCTAGTTTTCTATACATTGCTTCGTCGATTACTGCCTCGACCTCTATTCCGTCAGCGGTGTAGGTCTCGCTGATGAGGTTTGCCTTCTCACGTATCTCATTCACAACTCCGCCCATATTGAACGGCAAAAGCAGTTTTACGCGCTTAACGCGCACGGGCAGGTTGTTCTCAATCGCTTTGAGCAGTTTGTCGATACCCGTGCCGTTTTTCGCGCTGATGTGAACATTGAGGTTATCGTCGGGCGCGATTTCGAGCGGCGAGAGTTTGTCGCATTTATTATAGACATTGATTATCGGGGTATCGCCGCAGCCGAGCTCCGCGATTAAATCGGCTGTGACCTCTCTGTGCGTCATTACCTCGGGGGAACTCGCGTCACACACGTTGAGAATAATATCGGACTGAGCTGCCTCCTCGAGCGTAGATTTGAAAGCTTCTACAAGTCCGTGCGGCAGTCTGCGCACAAGACCAACGGTATCAATCAGCATAACCGTAACGCCGTCGGGCAACTTCAACGCGCGCGAGGTCGGGTCAAGTGTAGCGAAAAGCTTATCCTGAGCAAGTACGCCCGCGTCTGTCAAAAAGTTCATCAGAGTGCTTTTGCCTGCGTTTGTGTAGCCGACAATCGCGACTGTGATTATGCCGTCCTTGTCGCGGCGCTCGCGCAGACGGTTGCGGTGGTTTTCAACGTCCTTAAGCTGTTCTTTCAGCGTTTCCATACGGCGGTGAATGTGTCGGCGGTCGGTTTCTAGCTTTGTTTCACCTGGTCCTCGTGTGCCGATACCGCCGCCGAGACGCGACAGTTCAACGCCCTTGCCCGTAAGTCGTGGCAGAGTGTATTTTAGCTGAGCGAGCTCAACCTGGAGCTTACCCTCTTTTGAACGCGCTCTTAGCGCGAAAATATCGAGAATCAATGTTGTACGGTCGATAACGCGCGTGTCGGTTTCTCGCTCCAATGTTTTTATCTGGGTGGGGCTGAGCTCACTGTCGCAGACAATCAGGTCAATCTCCTGACTTTCGCAGATTTCCTTGATTTCAATCAGCTTTCCGCTGCCGACATATGTCGCGGTTTCGGGACGGTCAAGCTTTTGAATAACCGTGAACACAGGCTCAGCGCCCGCGCTCTTGACAAGCTCCTCGAGCTCGTCCATACTCGACTCGGCGTCAAACTTACCTGTGTCTACAGACACCAACAGCGCCCTTGTGATTTTTTCTTCGGTTTCTATCATAAGGTACCTCATTTTAATTTGAGCATTTAGTGAACAGTGAATACAAATGAGTACGGGCGAAGCCCGTCCTTCACTGATCACTAGTATAGTATAAAATCATTTATTTTTCAACTTATTACTTGACATCAATAAAAAAAAGGGGTATTATATTTTAGACAATAAAACACAGGGGTGCTGACAGCGAGCCTACTGTCGGCTGAGATTATACCCTAAACCTGATTCGGATAATGCCGACGTAGGGAGCTTGTTAACATATTTGCATTTTGAGCACTACGCCTGCGCGTGGTGCTTTTATTTTTAAAGGAGTAATGAAAATGAGTAAAAAAACAAAAACCTCAACAAACGTAAAAAGACTTGTGCTGACAGCCGTACTGATAGCATTGGCGTCGGCGCTCAGCCTCATAAAAATCTGGCAGATGCCTCTCGGCGGTTCTATCACACTGCTCTCTATGCTTCCGATCGTCCTCATCTCAATCGAATACGGCATAAGCTGGGGACTTGTGGGCGCGTTTGTATATTCGCTCGTACAGCTTGGCTTTGACTTTGCGTCGGTTATGTCATGGGGACTGAGTCCCGCGGCTATCGTGGGTACGATCCTGCTCGACTATATCCTCGCTTACACAGCGATCGGCGTCAGCGGAATTTTCAGAAAAAAGGGCGTAGCGGGAATCTGTATCGGTATTTTTATCGCTCTCTGTCTCAGATTTGTTTGTCACCTTATTTCAGGTACAATTATTTTTGATATCTGGATGCCGAAGGAATGGAGCAATCCTCTGCTCTACTCGATATGCTACAACGGCATATATATGCTGCCCGAATTTGTACTGACCACTATCGGCGCGGTTATCCTGTTCAAAACCCCGAGCTTTAACAAGCTTGTTTCATCAAACCTTAAATAATTTGACAAAACACATTTTGTTATGTATAATGCTTTATTGAATTAAAGCATTGAAACAGGTGATTATCATTAGCAAAGTAAAAGCGTTTATGAAACGCAAAAACATTGAAATATCGCTCAAGCGCTATGGCGTAGACGCGCTGGGCGCTATGGCGCAGGGACTATTTTGTTCGCTGTTAATCGGCACGATTATAAAAACAATCGGCGTACAGTTTAACCTGCAGTTCCTCACGGACATAGGCACCTACGCTATGGCAATCGCGGGTCCCGCTATGGCGGTGGCTATTGGCTACGCGCTGAAGGCTGACCCGATGGTGCTGTTCTCGCTTGTCGCCGTCGGTTGGGCGGCTAACGCCGAGGGCGGCGCGGGCGGACCGCTGGCGGTATTCATCATCGCGATTATCGCGGCTGAATGCGGCAAAATAGTATCTAAAGAAACCAAGGTCGATATTCTCGTTACCCCCGCCGTCACAATTCTTGTCGGCGTATCGCTGGCGAAGCTCATAGCGCCGCCGATAGGACAAGCCGCGAGCGCGTTCGGTATTCTGATAAACAACGCGACAAACCTGCAGCCCTTCCTTATGGGAATCGCGGTATCCGTACTTGTCGGCATAGCGCTGACTCTGCCGATTTCGTCGGCGGCTATCTGCTCGGTACTGGCGCTTACGGGACTTTCGGGCGGCGCCGCTGTCGCGGGCTGCTGCGCGCAGATGGTAGGCTTCGCGGTTATGTCGTTTAGGGAAAACCGCTGGGGCGGACTCGTAAGTCAGGGCCTCGGAACATCAATGCTCCAGATGCCTAACATCGTCAAGAATCCGCGTATCTGGATTGCGCCGACGGTTGTTTCGGCAATTACGGGACCAATCGCTACTTGCGTTTTCGGTCTACAGATGAACGGCGCGGCAATCAACTCAGGTATGGGAACCTGCGGACTGTGCGGTCCTATAGGTGTTATCACGGGATGGTTTAATCCCAGTGAAGAAGCCATAGCCAAGGGCGCCTCGGCTATCGCGCCGACAGCGTTCGACTGGATAGGTCTTGTGCTTATCTGCGTTGTTCTCCCCGCTGTACTCGCTCCGCTGATTAACGCTTTGCTCAGAAAAATCGGCTGGGTTAAGGACGGAGACTTAAAGCTTGGAGCTTAACAAAAGACTATAATGAAGCCGCCGCGGCAAAAACCGCGGCGGTCGCTTTTATTTTATACTCTTTTTTAGCCGTACGTTCCTAAACAATATATTTATTTAATCCTTTGATACTGTTTAAGACGGCCGAAATCGCGAATGATACCACTACCGTTATAAGACATATAAGCGGAGTTGAGATAATCGGATTAAAGGACGATGGAGTAAAATGAAGCTTGTTGGTCATATAATCAATAACAACCATATGCACAAGATATACTCCAAAGCTGTAGCCCGAAAGCGTTCTTACAGCCTTACTGAGTTTTGAGTCGCTGTTCTTAACATGATAGTGCTTTTTAAAGAACACAAACACAGCCGCCGCCATAGCCGCGACATTCGTTGTCTGATAGTCATAATAGCCCACATACGCCGCATTACCCGCTTTTGAGCGGATTAAGGTTGCTGCTATTGTATAAACAAGCCCCGCTATACCGAGCAGATAGATAACCCATTCGAGCTTCTTTGAAATCTCAAATTTATAAAGCACATAACCGAGCACAAAATATCCTGTATAGCCCAACGGCATAAACAAATACATATGTGTTTTTGTTGTATTGATAAAATCGATGAGCTTTATCGACACGGGAGTCTTGAATACTTCAAGCGTCTTAAGAAGGTCGGGCAAAAAGAAAGCGAAGATAAGCGCCAGAATAAGGAACAGCCTGATAAGACTTTTTTCCTCAACAATCTTCCTGATAAACGGCGTTACAAGATAAAGTCCTATCATCATAGGAATAAACCACATATGATAATGACCTTTAAGAATCATATTCAATGTGCTGTCAAAATTGTTGTAATATATCTGGCATAAAACCGCGTAAATCAACGACCAGAACAAATACGCCGTCACAAGCCTGAGAACGTTTTTCTTCAAGATTTCTTTAAACGGCTTTTTGCTGTCGAGGAACAACGCTCCGCTTATCATAACAAAAACGGGAACCGACCAGCGCGAGATGCTGTCGTAAATATTCAACGTCTGCCACTGCCAGCTATGAACCGACATATTATTAAAGCTTTGAAAAATAGTATGTATCATCAAAACAAAAACAATCGCGACTACCCGCAGAGCGTCAAGATAATCAACACGTTCTCTTGCGCTCGGCAGCTTGTTCACTGCTTTATCATTCATCTAAAACTCCCCTTATCTTTTGCGCACAAAAGCGCTCGTATTATGTCAAATAATTTATTGTAATTATGTTACTGCTCGGGTCAAAGGTGAATCTCAGTTTTGAACCGACAGATAGTCCGTTAATCGTAATGCTCTTTCCTCTCGAGCTCATCTCGGTGAGAGTGAACTCATCGCTTCCGCCTGCCGCGAAGGATGGCGTAGCGCTGGATTGGAGACTGAGGTATTTTGACTTCTTGTTATCATATAGACTCAGGCTGATATTCTCAGCGGATACGGTGGTGTAATCAAGAGTATATGTGTTGTTCGTATAGCCGAAGTATGTGTCCTTGTTATCCCATCCGTGAACACCCGACTGATAGAACAAAAGCAGATAGTGCTCATTTTCGTTGACATTATGCTCGGGATTTGTGGGAATAGTCGGCTCAACAGAGCTGTTGAAGTTAAAGTTGCCGACCTTGCACTTACCGTCTGTTCCTGTTCCGCTGATATAGAAGCAGTTATGCTCAAAGTTTTCAAGCGTTATATCGACAGTCTGGCTTCCGCCCTGACCGCTGTTGAAAATCATAGTTTTAAACTGTCCCGCGTAGTCGAACTTAACGCCATAGACATCGTGTCCGTAATTTGTGCCGACTTTCTGCATTTTAACACCAGGCCAGCTGGCGTTATTCGAGGAACCTGTCCACGCGTAGGCATAGACGTTCGCCCAATCATAGGTATTCTCGAAGTAGTAAATGTTCCTCAAATCGAACACCTGAGGCGCGCCAATATGCTCGGCAATCTCACGCAGCGAGGCTATTGACGAATCCAATTGCTCACTTGTTCCGTTATTCTTGCGCAGCTTTTTGAGAGCCTGATACTGGTCGTAGGAGGCAAAGGAATAATACGCGTCAAGATAAGTTTTCGCGTCATCACTTGAAGCCGCTGTCGAATACTTACCCTTTTTTCCGCTTAGCAGCTGTCCTGTGTCAGCGGGGAGCTTATTGATTCGCTTTACAAGCCAAAGCTGTATATATGTAGCGTCATCAATATCCACTATGCCGCTGCCGTCGGTGTCGGCAGCCTTTTCCTGCTGAGCGCTAAAATCTATTCTGCCCGCGAGCTTAAGCTGAATTGTGGTAACGTCACGCACCGACACTTTTCCGTCGAGATTCGCGTCGCCGAGAATATAATCTTCTACAGGCTCGCTCTCGCTTGAAGCATCTGACGACGGATCGGTAACAGGTTCATTCTGCCACTTTTCGGCTTTAACCGTGTATTTACCGTCCTGAGTACCGTTGGGCGTAAAGAAATCGTTGGTACCGTCTAATGTAATATCAACTGTCTGAGAATTGTTGTCGCCGTTGTTCCATACTATGCCCGTATGCTCGGCGGGAATATCGCAGTAGTATAACTCTACATCGTTTTTATCCAAGCCGTATAACACAGCTCCGTACCCGGGCCATGTGCAGGTAACTGTCTGATTCTCGGTTGCCCAGCTGTGACAGTCAACGGTCCCCCATTTTTGTGTGTTGGCAAAGTAAATACGCTTGGTTGCTGTTCCCTCAGGCAGAGTGCAGCCTGTAACGCCTGTAGTCGCTGACGGGTCTTTTGTTGTGGGCTGAGCGGTTTCGTTTGTCGCGTCAGCGAACGTTCCGCGCGCGCCGTCCATAATATAGCTGTAAGCGGGATAAATAAGCTCGTCAGTGAGGTCGGCGCCATAGTAGATAACGCTGCTGTCATAAACCTCAACAAGATAGCCCTGGGAGTCATAACCGCCTATGCCTTTCTCTTTATTATAATCAAGACCTGTGTCGTCGGCGTCTGCCCTGGTCGTACCCGCAACCGAGGGATTGTGAATCATAGAGCAGGCTGTTCCGTTTTCGTCGGAGTAGTTATAGCCCATTGAGAAGTCTTCATGGGTATGTCCCGACATCCAGATTAGTTTTGGATACTTTATCAAGAGATTTTTGAACTTAACAGTTGTAATATAACTCTCGCTCAGATGAGCCTTGTAATACGGTCTGCTCATACGGTCGCCCGCGCCAAAGCCGTCAATCGGCGAATGCTGAATAATATAGATGTTTACGCCCGTGCCGTAATAGGTTTTGAGCAGATTCTCTACCCAAGTCATCTGCTGCGAACTGAACTCGTCGCATTTCGAGGGATTGGGATCATACTCGAGCGCCATAAAGATAAATACATCGCCCGTGGTTTTTTCGATCATATAATAATACGGCTTATTAGCGTCATAATTTGCTTTGGTGCTGTCAGTACCCGAAGCGCGCACGAACGATTTAATACCGCTTTCAACGCCACAGCGCATATCGTGGTTGCCGTCGCTTTCCCAGACAGGATTTACGTAATTGGAGTTTGCTAGAGTTTTTTCGTAATCATCCCACTCGCCGTCGGGACCCGCCGCGTTTGTAACGGTATCGCCCGAAGTTACTATAAAATCAGTTTTTGTATCGACGCCGAACTTGAGCGCCTGCGCCCATCTCTCGGTTGCTTTGGTATAGAAGCCGTTTCTGTCGATGTGAATATCAGAATATGAATTAAACTTATACTTAAGGCTGCCCGCGTTCAGTCGCTTATTGTCGGGAATTACATATTCCGCCGCAATACTGCCCGCGCTGTTCTTAGCGACAACCCTTGTAGCTTTCGCGGGAATAGCGGTATGGTATCCAAACTTGAAGCTTGCCGATGAGACGGAAGTTAAGTCAAGCTCGGTAATCGGATAAAACCCGCTGAGAACATCGGTGTTATCAGCCCAGTAAAGCTTATATTTATCCGAGGTGTCGCTCGTTAAGCTCAGCGTTCCCTCGGCATAGCCCGAAAGATTATTCTTAAACACATAATTAATCTCTGTGCCAGTCACCGAAGACACCTCCGCCGCTGTAACAAAACAAATGGATATAAGCAAAAACGCCAGCAAAAGCGAAATAGGTTTAAGTGATTTTTTCATATCATTCACCTCTTGCAAATAAATATATATATTAATTATAGTATAAATCCTGTGCTGATTTATAGCGGCAATATGCACAATTTTTCACGCTCTGTTTAGTGCTAATTAACCAAAAGAAAAGCTGCCTTTATGAGGCAGCTTTTACATTGATTTTACATGAAAGAGTAATTCCGTCAACCGTGGCTGTAACTGTAGTCTTGCCCGCCTTGATGCCCTTAACCACACCCTTTGATGTGACAGTGGCAATCTTTTTATCCGCGCTTTTCCAGCTTATTATATCTCCGCCGTGCTGCGAAACCTTCAGAGTTTTTGTCTCTTTTTCTTTTACGGTAGCCGATTTATCGCTGAGAATCGGGTCATATACGCTTATGTTGCAGTTAAGCTTCAAGTCATTTATAGTTGCCGTGATTTTTGCCTTACCATAGCTTACAGCGGTTATCTCGCCTGCCCCGTTTACCGTCGCGACATTCTTATCAGAGGTCGACCACTTAATATCGCCATAGCCGCCCTGTACCGCCACAGCCATCGTTTTCCCCTTGAGGAATCCCGCCGACTTAGCCGACAGAGTCGGCTTTTTAACGGTGAGATTAAAGCTGAGATTTGCGTCTCCGCTCTTTACGGCAATCTGAGTTTTACCCGCCTTCAAGGCTGTTATCTCACCCGATGAGTTTACCTTAGCTATCTTCGTATCGGCTGATGTAAACTTGGTTTTGGCGTCGGGTGACTGCAGCTTGATTTTGTACGGCTCATTCAGATATAGCGACTTGGATGTTTCTTTCAGATAAGGTCTTACAAGATAACATTTGTTGCCGATAGTGCCGCAAACATATTTGCAGTGATTTATAATTACCCAGCCCTTCATACCGTTGTACGAAGTATATCCGAAGGAATATTTGTCTGTGTACTGAACCTTGGTTACCTTGAGCAATACGCCCTTAGGAATTAAAACTATGTTCTTTCTCTTGTTTGTATACGTTGTTTTGAGATTAGCTTCCTTAGATGTTGTAAAGCGTTCGTAGGTTGTGGGATACTTGGTAACCGTAAAGTTACACTTCAGGTTAACTCCGCTGACTTTAGCTGTTATGACAGCGGTACCCTCCTTAAGCGCTGTAACCTTACCCTTGGAATCAACTTTAGCTATTGTTTTGTCGGATGACGACCACTGCGGAGTGCTCTTTGTATTCTTTACAGAGAGAGTACAGCTGTCGCCCTTGCAGGCTTGTGCGGTCTTTTTGCTTATTGACGGATTCTTAACCGTTACGGTACAGGTCGCGGTGCCTGTTGAGGTTTTAAGCTTAATCTTAGCCGTGCCTTTTTTGAGCGCGGTAATCTTACCCTTGGAGTTAACCTTGGCTATAGTCTTGTCAGAGCTTGAGTATTTGCCTCCAAGCCCGTTTGTCGCGGTCAGCTTTTTGGTATAGTCAAGATACAGCGTCACGGTTTTTGGCGAAACCTTAGGCTTGAGCTGATAATAGACTCCGTCAATATTGCCGTAAATATAGTCGCAATAATCGAGAGCTACCCAACCGCTTTTTGATTTATAGGTAGTATAGCCCCAGATATAATCGTCCTTTACGCTGAATTTTTTTACATTAAGCTCTGTTCCGTAGGTCATAGAAGTCACAAGAGCTGAGGATGTGCTGGCGCTCTTGCGCATATTTAGCGAATCTACGCTTACCTGCCACACCTCATATTTAGTAGGTTCTTCAGCGGCTGTGCGTGAGTAGTTGGGGTGACCGTATCCTATGACATAACTGCTGCCGAGAGTACGCGAGTTATCATTTGTATACTCGCAAACGCTGGCGTTCGTGGAGTTACCCTCTATAACGTCAAGATAGTTGCCCTTTACTCCCGCAACAATTCCAACATGAGTTGACACGCTCTGGCTCGCCATATCGCTGTAGAACACAATATCGCCCTTTACGGGAGTGTATTTACCGCCGAAGTACTTGCTGTCGTACCATCTCTTCTGAGCTCTGAACCAGTTCATACCCGCGGTACAGGCGGCAAATCTTGTGACAACGGTCTGAGGAATCTTAGCCTGAGCGGCACACCAGCTCACGAACATAGCGCACCAGGGCTGGTCAACAAACGACGGAATATACCAATATCCGTACTTTGTACCAACGCCGTTCTCTTTGTAGCCTATCTGAGTACGCGCGACGCCGACAATATCTGTTGCGCCCATGCCTGTGTTTTTGTAAGTGTTCGGATAACCCGTAGGATAGCCGGCGGCGTCAGCGCTCTCGCCCGAATTAAAGGTGAGACCCGCGAAAGCCGAGAATACGATGACAGCCATCAGGACTATTGAAGCTGTCTGTTTGAATACTTTACTCATAAAACCATTCCAATCAAATTCTGAATCAAAACTTCTATCTCTTTTTTCGACAATGTTTACTAAATTGTAACACAAAACACAGGCAAGGTCAACCGTATGAATAAGAAAAACAAACACGGAAAAACCCGATAATTATGCGAAAAAAGGACAGCTTTCGCCGTCCTTTAGTGAATAAAGTTTACAAATATTCTATTATTTCAGCCAAAAAAAGCTGAATCATTGTAGCGTCTCTGATATTGATTTTACCGTCGTAGCAGACCTGAGCGACAGTTTTTTGATTATCATTCAAAGATTTTTTGTCAACCAACGCCAGCTGAAGCTCGGTTACATCGTTTATGTTGACACTGCCGTTTAGGTCAATATCGCCTTTTAAGTGAGCGAACTTCGCGTCGACAGAGAAGCCTTCTGCCGCTATTTGACTATGCGAAATCAGCTTTACGTCGCCGTCCACCGATATATCTTCAGCTTCATTGTCATTTACGCAGGTTTTGTTGGCAATCAGGTTTACGAATTCAACTGTTATATCCTGACTTTCTATATCATCAATCGCCTCAACAGTATATGTCAAAAGCGCGTGTTCGGCTGTAAAATCATAAAAGCCCGTGCCCGCGGTAAAAGTGGTTATTACCGAATTATATGTCAACTGACGTTCCTCGGTCAGGTTAGAAACAGCGGATACTCCGCTATTTCCCCTGCAATCCGTTACCCTGAGCTTTGAGCTGTCAAAGCTCAGCACAACTGTTCCGTCAACAATTTTTAAATCCGAGCGCAGACTGATTGTAACATCAAAGCTTTCGCCCTTGCCCGCGCTTTGCGAAAATGATTCAAAAAATCCTTGATTTGATTTTATCGTCACATGATTATTTACACCGCCCCGCGCGGACGCGGAAAACGGAAAAACACACATAAGCGCGCACAGCAAAACCGCAAAAGGTTTTTTTAATATATTCAAATTAATCATCCTCGTCATAGAACGGGTCGGTATCCTCAATCGCCTTCTTGGCGAAAGGCACCGAATAAGGAATCATCGAAAGCTGAAAGCCGTTGAGATGAGGTGAAGCAGCAATCGAGATGCCCTTAAAAATTTCTTCCATATTGCTGCCTGTGAAATCAACAATCACCAGATAACTCGGCTTTTCGTCATTTTCACGCTTAAATGTACGCAGATAAGCTCTGTGAACATCGTCGCGCTCGTTGAGATAGTTGATAACCGCCGCCATCATATCTACAGGATATTCGTCGGGAGCGGGATCGCCCAGCTCAACCTTTTCGTCGTTGCGGATTTCCTGCTTATTTAGCCCATCGCCGCGGCTGTCCTTTTGCTCCTTGAGCGACATAACCATAGGCTTTGGGAAAGCGACCGATTTGCCAAACGGATTTATAACAAAACCCATTACCTCGCACTGCGGTTCCGAAAGCACCTGAGCGTAGCTGTCAAAGGTCATAACAACGTTATCCTTGCCCTTTGAACCTTCCCATTTCAGCTTTTCGGATTCATCGGTGAACGCGGGGAAAAACTTTTCTTTATTATTATTCTCGATAAGCTGAAACTGAACCTGAGTTTCCTGCTGCATCACAGTCGCGCCGTTTTGGTCGGTTTTTGCTACGTTGCGCGGTTTCGACACAACCCCAGGGGTAATAAACTGAGCCGCCATAACGCAATCAATCATATGATTAACGGTTTCGGGCGTGTTGTTCTCCTGCATCTGAGCTATTGCATCGAGAAGCTCAGGATTCTTTATATTCTCAACATTAGGCATAATTAGTCCTCCTAAAATGTGCTGTATTTTTCCTCGGGTGTCTTTACCCTTTCGGAATTAAAGTATATATAAGTCTGGTCAACAATCAGCTTGTTTCCGCCGAAATCGATAACAAAAACGCATTTGCTGTCAATTGATTCCTTTGAAGCTACCTTAAGCGGATTGCGCCTGAACTCACCCTCATCTGTGGCGTACCTCAGCGCGAAATTATCCGCCGAAATACTGATACTGCCATAGCCCGTAAAGGGCGACAGCTCCGCGTCACCGAGCAGATAATACTGCTTTTTCAGCAGCTTTATTCCAATGTCAACATTAACAAGACTGCCTATATATTCGCCCGCATCATTAAGAAACATACCGGTTTTATAATACCCTATAGATACGGTCAGGTTTGAGCGCACGGCTACGGGATTAGCGATACCGTTCGCTCCCGAAAGTCCGCTGTTAATATCAACGCTTACAACATAAGCCGAGCTTCGGTTTATAGCCTCTATAATTTGAATCATATCGTCTCTGAGTCTTCCCGAAAAGCCCGTGCCGAGAATACAGTCGACTATAATGTCATAGGATGACAAATCGGTGTACTCATCGCAAAAGCACTCGCTCACACCTTTTTTGACGCATTGTTTATAATAATACGCGCCGTCTTCAGAGAGGTTTTCGCTCACTCTCAGAACCACAGGCGAAAAACCGTGGTCCGAAAGAATCTCAGCCAGAGCGTAACCGTCGCCGCCGTTGTTTCCGCTGCCGCAGATTACGGCTATCGAGCCCTTCCAGCTGACATTATCAAAAACGCCCTGCGCCGCTCGCCTCATCAGCTCCTGTCCGCTGACCGAGGTGTTTATTGTAAAAGCGTCGCTCTCGCGCATATTCTTAACTGTAATTACGTTTTCCATTATTATTCAGATTTTTTCCTTTTTAGTATTCTGGCGGCTGTGCTTCTCATTTTGTATTTTAGATTAATAAGCTTGTGCCAAACTCTCAATATAGCGCGTCTGCGTTTGAGAGATTTGCACCAGAATCTCACATATCTTAAGTAAGAAGCATCCCTTACGGTATGCTTCTTATTGCCTTTATACCAGCTGTCAAGCTTGCCTATTATCTGTTCGCGCTTTACTCCGTATTCGAGCGTCCATTGATTATCGCCACAACAAACATAGCCGTCGTCTTTTATATCGAGAATGCGGTGAAGCACATACTCGCCGCTTTCGCGAATATAGAGCGGAACATCATATTTTTTGAGCTCATCCGCCCTTACTACACATATTTCGTTGCTGTTGTGCTTAAGAAGCGGAAACATACTCGTCCCTTTCGGGCGGGTAACATAATAGCCGTTTTCTTGTATAAACTCCGCGATAGTTTTAATCATCCAAAAGCCCCGCAGCTTTGAGATTCGTCACAAACGCTTCAGCGTCGCGCTTAGCGACGTCTTCGCTCACCTCGTATTTATTAAGCATAGCAGAAACGAGCTCGTCAAAACTTGTCTCAACCTTGAGCGTATTATAAATAAACTCTCCTACGCTGTTTATCGTGATAAGCCTGTTAAAATCTTCGCTCTCATCACCCACAGCGACCACAATATAATCGTCGCCGAACTGTCTGAGCATAAAGCCGTCTTTAATCTTCATAGTCAGTTTCCTTGTATTAGTTGCTTTTTATTCCGTTATACGCGACAACCGCCGCGTCATCGTTCATATTGACGCGCAAATCATAGCAGTCAACCTGTTTTAAAAATCCGTCAATAAGGTCGAGCAGCTTGCCCATAAGCTCGGGCTGGCTGGGTCTGACGGTCTGATTGAGCATTTTAGCCACAACAGAGATTGTGTCAATCTTGCCGATGGAGTTTTCCTCGGCTCTCGAAAGAAAGCAAAGCGCCTTAGCGGGCACTCGGATATTACACCCCATACCTTCCTTACCCTGCCACGGAGTACCGTAAACATAGAACACGCCGTCAATTTTGCGTACTATGGGCTTGTCGTCATTTATAACCGTCACTCTGTCGCCAAAATTCTTCATCCAAAGATTGCGGTGAGTGCTCTTGCCCGTGCCGCTTTTTGCGGTAAACATTATTGCCTGATTGTCAACGCTGATAGCCGAGCAGTGAAAGAAAAACGCGTCGTACCTGTCCATCACGACATAAATATATTTTCGGTACAACGCGGTAAATTCGAGCACGTGCGCCGCGACATCGTACGGCGAAAGCACGCGCTCGTTTTCAATATCTTCTTCGGTAACTGCCACAGCGAACTCTGGCTCCTCGCCCTCGTCAGCTATGTAGTCTTTCATAAGCTCGTATGTATAGCGGTACTTGATGTCCGCGCTGAAAACTATATCCGCGATTTTATAGTTAAAAATCATTATGGTCTGATAATTTCCGCGTAATATCCGTCAGTTGTAACAGGAATCTTTTTGTATACACCTGATAAATATATCTGAATGGTTGTCGCGTCTCTGAGAGTCTTCTGAGCGTCGAGATATGTATCGCCGTTCTTTTCAAACGCTGCTGTGCGCTCTATCTTTTCTACGAGCGTAAGCTGATAGATGGTTACATCATTAATATTTACCTTTCCGTTGCCGTCAACATCGCCCGCAAGGTATGTAACCTCTTCTCCGCCATTTGTTTCGGGATCAGTCTCATCTCCTACGGGAGAGGAACCTACGTTGTCAATATAATCATCAACCGACTCTATTTCTTTGTCTATAACTTTGGGCTCGCCGCCTGCTTCTTCAGAGGCATAAACCGTAACAGCCGAGAAGCAAACCAATGCCGCAATCAAAAGCGCTATAGCTGATAACATAAATCTTCTATTCATAATTACCAAAACCTTTCTGTCCGCGTTCTTACTTTTATGCCTCACCGCGGACTGATAAAGCATCAAATCAGATTATTCTAAATCAGAGAAATCTATTTCAACATTATCCTTCGGGATACCTGAACTGTTGCTTCCCGAAGAACTTGAGCTCGATGATTTGCTCGAAGTGGAGCTTGACTTTGAACTTGTTTTTGAGCTTGTTTTCGAACTTGTCTTTGAGCTTGAGGACGAAGTCTTGCTGCTTTTGTTCGCTGGCTTCACAACGCTGCTTGTCTGCGTTGTTTTTGAGCTGGATTTTGATGATGAGGATTTTGCGGAAGAAGTCTTTTTCTTTTCGCCGTTGTCGGAGCTTGTGTTTGAGCTCTTAGCTGTTGAAGCCGCCTTGCCTACCGACGGATGCTCCGCTACATACTTTTCAACATCAACACTGTTGCCGTCCTTATCTGTAACAGAAACAACGTCACCGTTCTTGTCTTTGGTAATAACGTTCTTGTCAGCGTCCTTCTCGACACTTGAGCCGTCAGCCTTGGTCTCAACAACCTTAGTTGTCTCTGAAACAGACGTTGTACTCTTTGTCGCAGTCGAAGAACTGCCCTTAGTTGAACTGTCTTCGCCGCAGGCTGCCATAAATGACGCCAAAATCAAGCACGCGCATAAAACAGCGATAATTCTTTTGATATTCATAACAATCACCTTTTATAATAATATTTTTCCACATATAATAATACAATAAATCACACAAAAACGCAATACCTAATTCGTTGGTAATTATGAACAAAATAACAGTTTGTACATAGTATAAAACAGAGAGGACAAACTCTCATTTATAGAATTACCTCCTGACACAAAACAATCAGCGTCTTTCGCTTCGGGTTACTTCTGTTAACCCAGAAAGGCGTTGACTTTTTTATATACTTGGGTATATAATTTGAGTTAGAAAAAACAGGAGTACAATATATGTTAAGATTCAGTATTTTTATCGGAAAACTAATTCAAAAACTCACCCGACTGCGCGGAGGCGGCTCCGCTCTGCCAGGGCTTGTAGTTGAGCGCATCAACCCGCGTTTTGTTAAAAAAGTTCTTTCAAAGCTGCCATACGGCGTTGCAGCCGTTTCAGGCACAAACGGAAAAACAACGACCACCAAAATTGTGGCGGAGCTGCTCGAAAAGCAAGGACTGAGAGTTTTTACAAACAACACGGGCAGCAACTTTGTGCGCGGAGTTATCTCGTCGATACTTGATAATATAACAATCAGCGGAAAGTTTGAGTACGACATCGCTGTTCTGGAGCTCGATGAAGCTCACGCCGTTAAATTCTGTGAGGCCGCTCCGATTGACTACGCTCTGCTTTTAAATGTTCAGCGCGACCAGCTTGACCGCTTCGGCGAAATTGACCACACCGCCGTATTGCTCCAGAAGGTGGCGACAGCCGCCAAGCAGGAGGTAGTGCTCAACCGCGAGGATCCGCGCGTATCCATAATCAAGGCTGAGCATCCCGTATACTTCGGCTTATCTGAGGAACAGCTCGAGAGATTCCCATCTGACGATGACCTTATAGAAAAATCAGAAATTAAAATCTCGGACAAGCCCGCGAGAGTTATCCTCGACAAATTAAGCGACAACCACGCTGAATATATCATCGACAACCAAAGCTACGCCACAGAGTTAACCCTGAAGGGCATATACAACGCCTTCAACGCCGCGGGCGCTCTGGCACTGTGCGCTTCTATTCTTAAAGACAAGCTTGACGCAAGCTCGCTTGTAACAGGACTTTCGAGTGTTGAGTCGGCTTTCGGACGAGGCGAGGTTCTTGAAATCAACGGAGCGGAGGTTGAGATTCTCCTCGTTAAGAATCCGTCCGCGTTCCAGCTGAGCATAGCCTCATTCGCCGATGACAAGCACGACTTTATGATAGTTATCAACGACAACTACGCCGACGGCCGCGATGTATCGTGGCTGTGGAACGTTGATTTCACTCCCCTGCCCTATGTCAATATGGTCAGCGGAGTGAGAGCCTACGATATGGCGCTGAAGCTTAAGTACGAAGAAATCAGAGTCGACGAGATTGAAGAAAACCTCGAGGCTGCGATTGATAAATTCACCAAGAACTCCACTAAGCCCAAACGCATTTTCACAACCTACACGGCTATGCTGGCGATTCGTAAAATAATATCGGGAAAGAGTATTCTATGACAATAAAAATTCTTCATTTGTATCCTAAAAATATGAACCTCTACGGCGACCACGGCAACGTTCTGGCAATCAGACGCCGTCTTGAGTGGCGCGGAATTGACGTTGAGGTTATTCACCACGATCCGGGCGACGAGCTGCCCGAGGATATTGACATCATCTTCGGCGGCGGCGGTCAGGATTCGGGACAGACAGTTGTCGAGGACGACCTGCGTATTATTACGCCAAAGCTCAAGGAATTAATCGAAAACGGCACGCCCGCGCTAGTGATCTGCGGTCTTTATCAGCTTTTCGGCAATTATTTTGAGACTGTTGAGGGACAAAAGCTCGAGGGCACCCATATTCTCGACATAAACACAATCGGCGGTCCCGTGCGATTAATCGGCAACGTGCTTATCGACACCACCGAGTTTGGTCAGGTTGTCGGCTATGAGAACCATTCGGGGCTTACTTATCTCGGCGACGGCGTAAAGCCGCTCGGCACAGTTATCACAGGCGACGGCAACAACGGCAAGGACAAAACCGAGGGCGTTCGTTACAAGAACTGCATCGGCACATATCTGCACGGTCCTATTCTGCCGAAGAACCCGAAGGTCACAGACTTTTTAATCAGCAAGGCTATCGAAAACAAAACAGGCGAAGCGCCTCAGCTCAAAGAGCTCGATGACACTATTGAGCTGAGAGCTCACAACGTATCATCCAAGCGCCCAAGATAAAACATTCGAAGGAGTCCGAAAGGGCTCCTTTTGTTATTTTGCACAATTTTGTTCACAGATTTTTGTTGAGCATTTTTAAAGTATAAGTGATATAATAGAAGAGAACAAAAACTTGAAAAAGGAGGATTTTCTTATGGTATCAAGTTTTAAAAAATCAATCAGCATAGTTCTGGCTCTGCTGATAGCGGCGAGCTTAATCGTCGGCGTACCTGTATCGGCGGGCGCCGTGAGCTCGGGCAACATAATCTACTTTGAAAAGCCCGAAAGCTGGGGCGACAACATTTATATCTATTATTGGGAAGGTTCCCCCAAGCCCTCGGGACTTCAGGACTACAAAATGGAGAACATCGGCGGCAACATCTACAGCTATACCGCCAAAGCCAGCTTCAACGAGTTTCTGTTTAACGACGGCACTCACCAGACAGTCAACGTTAGTCTGCCCTCATCGGGCAAGATGTGCCGTGTATTGTCAACAGGTCACAACAACGACTGGGGCAACTTCTGCAACGACGCGGAGTGGGTTGACTACGAACAGCCGTCTGTCGGCTTATCTGTATCCGCTTCCCCGAAAAACTGTGACTTTGTAGGCAGTATCGAGGTTACACTGAGCGTTAAAGAAGCTCAAAGCGGCACCTATAAAATCGACAATGGCTCTCCTGTTGAGTATACAGACGGCACCAAGATTACTCTCGGCGCTGACGCTCAGGTGGGCGATGTTATAAAACTCGATTTAGCGGCTTCCGCTGGCAGCGAAAGCGTGAACGCAAGCTACACCTACACCAAGGTTTCTACCCCCTCCGCTTCGTCACTCGCGTATTTTGACAACTCCGTTTACAATTGGGAGGATGTTTACATTTACGCTTACGGCACAAAGGAGCTCGCCGAGTGGCCCGGCGTAAAAATGCAGCAGGGCGACGACGGACTTTATTATTACGCATTTACATCAGCGTATAAAAACGAAAACATCATTTTTAATAACGGCAAAGAAAAGGACGCGGGCAAGGAGCAGTATCCCGCTAACAGCGGTCTACCGCTCAACTCGGGCGAATGCAAGCTTCTCACCTCAGAAAAAGAGTGGGTTGGCTACGGCACACCTGACTCAAAACCCGCGGGCTTCGCATACACAGCGAGCGGAACAGCGTTCTCGAGCGACAGCATCAATGTCAAAATCGGTCTTAAAAACGCTGTCAAGGGTACATATAGAATCGACGACGGCTCTGAATTTGAATATACCGGCACCACTACCGTCACTGTAGGTCAGGGCAAAATCGGCAACTCAACAGTTAAACTGACCTTGACAGCCACAAACGACAAGGGCGTAAAAACCTCAACCGACTACACCTACAAAAAGACTTTCACTCCCTCAAAAACCACATTCTCTTCACCATCTGACGGTCACACAAGTGAAGCTATCGGCGGTCACTACGGCACAAACCCGAATATGCAGCTCGGCAAAAGCAAGACAATCACCGTTGACGGCAATCCCTCCGACTGGGACAGCTCGATGATTATCGCTCAAGGCGTCGCGAACGACGACCCCCGCGTGTATATGCCGTCCTCAATGCACGAGCAGCCGTGGGACGACTATGCTCTCTACGCGGCTTGGGACGATGACAACCTCTATTTTATGTGGGAGATGGCAAACACAACCTACGTTGTATCGCCCAGCGACAACTTCGCCGCCTCTCAGGAAGCCCGCCCGTGGAGAAACTCAATCCCGATGTATCTCGCCCTCAGCATTAACCCCGATATTCACGCTGACGGCAAGGCTTGGGGCACCGACAAAACAGGCAATCCCTATACAAATCCCTTTGTATGGGGTTGTGACGGCGGCACGGCAAAGGACGGCGGTGTAGGATTTAAGACGAATGTCGACACGCTTATCGCCTTTGATACAAACAACTCAAACGGCGGCTCGTCAATCTTCAAAGCTGACCACTATGACGAGGCTACCGACAACTATCTGTTTAATTACGACACAAGAATTCCGATTGGCGTAACATCTTATGAGCTGCAGGATAATCAGAACGGCTTTAAAATCGCCAAAGATTACGGCACTCTCTCCACCTCGCTCTACGGTGTAGGCGGAGCCAAGGGCTCACATACAATCGGCGACAGCCTTGACGAGAACTCCAACTGGGTTGATTTCTTCGACCTCGGCTACAAGCAGAGCCACGGCTTTATTTATGAGGTTTCGATTCCGCTTGAAAAACTCGGAATTGATAAAAACTATATCGAGACTAACGGCATCGGCGCGATGCAGATTCTCACATACGGCACATCGGGTATGGACTGTCTGCCCTATGACGCGACAATGCAGGACAACGCGGATGTTGAATACAGCTATGACCCCTCAACCTCTCACGAGAAAGAGGATATTGACGAAATTACCGTTCCGCTCGCGAGAATCGGCGCGCTCCTCGGCGACACTACAGTCAACGAAGCTCCGTTCGAAGTTAACTTCGGCGCTGACAAGGCGGGCACTCAGGGCATCGGCACGACTCTCAATCTCAAAGCCGAACCGTACAACGGCAAGGCGGATTACACATATAATTTCACAGTAAACGGCACTTCCGTTCAGAATTCATCAGCAGACACATACACCTTTACTCCCTCTGAAAAGGGCGTATATACAATCGGCGTAACCGTCACCGACGGCAATAACAAAACTGCTACAGCAGAAAAAACAATTACCATCGGCGATGAGGCTCCCGCGGTTACAGATCCTACCAATCCTGCATCATCCGAAACCCAGGCGACCGATCCGTCAAGCTCCGAGACTTCAAGCGAAAGTCAGCCCGCTTCAAGCGAGAGTCAGCCTGCTTCAAGTGAGAGCCAACCAGCTTCAAGTGAAACTCTACCTACCGACCCAAGCTCCGGTGAAACCACACCAACCACGCCCGCGCCCTCGCTCAAAGTCACTAGCGCAAGCCTAAAGGCGGGAGCTACAGCGACTATCAAGGTGCTCAACGCCGGCGGCAAAGCTATGAAGTACAAGAGCTCTAACAGCAAAATCGCTACCGTCACAAGCAAAGGCGTCGTAACCGCGCTTAAAAAGGGTACGGCAAAAATCACGGTAACGGTCGGAAAAACCAGCCTTACTTACACAGCAAAGGTAACGACAGATCCAACACTCAAAGTTAACAACAAAGCTTACAAGAAAGCTTCTGTTTATTCAGTTCAGAGCGGCAATAGCCTGACAGTAAAAATCACAGGCAAGGCTGCCAATGTGAAAAACTCGTATTCCACAACAAACAAAAAGATTGCCAAGGTTACCTCAGCCGCTACCGCCAAAACGGTCAAGATAAAAGGAACCTGGAAGGGCAACGCGACTGTTACAATCAAGGTCAACGGTGTAGCCTACAAAATAAAGGTCAAGGTAGTTTATAAAAACTATATGCTCGACAATATGAACGTAGGTGAAGTTCAGCCTGACGGCGGCATTCTCTTTAAAACACAGAGTGATACTCCCTCCACCGCCAGAGCGCTCTGCAAGCTTCTCGAGGGTAACACAAAGCGCAAGATTATCTTACCTAAAAAGAAAATCAACATCGAGCGCGTTATCCATATCGGAAACAACAAAACTATCATTGCGACAGGCGCTACTGTGTTCCAGACCAAAAGCAATACACCTGTAATTATTAACGACTGCAAAAAGACAAATTACAGTTCGCTCAAAAACCTCAGCATAACAGGCGGCACATGGCAATACAAAAATGTCGCGAAAGCACAAAAAGCTACATCCTCCTTCCGCTTTGCTCACGCTCAGAACATCAAGCTTAAAAATTGCCGTGTCGACACAAACTATGTCAGCCACGCGGTTGAGCTTATAGCCTGCAAGAACGTTACCATAACCAACTGCAAGCTCGAGGCTAAGGGCAAGCAGAAGAACGACAAATACGCCGAACCGCTGCAGATTGATATTGCCACAAAGGCGACAGCTCCTACTTTAGGCGGCAAGTTCACTAACGGCGCAGTATGCCAGAATATTACCGTCCAGAAATGCACCGTTAAGGGCTCAAGAGGAATCTGCACCAACAAAACCGACACCGAAGGCGGAAAGTGGCTCTCTAAGCATCATTCGAACATCAAGATTATCGGATGTACCGTCACGGGAATGGCTACCGAGGCGCTCTGTCTGCACAACGCCAAGGGCGTGACAGTCAAGAACAACAAGGTCTACTCCAAGGGCAGCGACAGCGCGTATAACAACGGCTGCTTCTTCGCGAGCTTCGGCAACGATTCTTCAACAGCCAAATACAAAAATGAGTTTTCGGGTAACACAATAAAGGGCGGCATACGCGCGCTTTATATCCAGACATACAGCAAAAACAAGCACGGAGCTACAACGATTAAAAACAACAAGCTCTACGCTAAGAGCGGCGCGGCGAACGCGCTGAGCGTATCGAACTGTAAGAAAGTAACTTCGAAAAATAACAAAACTTACAAATGGTAAAATAAACAAGACACAGCTAAAGGGCTGCCGCATAACGCGGCAGCCCTTCTCTACTGATACATATAGCGCGGGAGCTCTGCTCCGAAAACGCTTCAGTCATCAAAAAGAAACAGACCTCTCGATTTCTCGAAAGGTCCGATAAATAACCGAAGTATCTGATTATCTCTTTGAGAACTGAGGCGCGCGACGGGCTCCTTTGAGACCGTATTTCTTTCTTTCCTTCATTCTCGGGTCACGAGTGAGGAAGCCTGCCTTCTTAAGGGCGGGACGAAGCGCTTCGCTGTCATACTGGAGAAGAGCGCGGGAGATACCGTGACGGATCGCGCCCGCCTGACCTGTAACTCCGCCGCCGTTAACGCGGCATACTACGTCGAACTTCTCGCCTGTTTCGGTGAGCTCGAGAGGCTGACGAACGATGAGCTTGAGGGTTTCAAGACCAAAGTAATCGTCGATGTCTCTGTCGTTGATTGTGATTTTACCTGTACCCTGGTAAAGTCTTACTCTTGCTACAGAAGATTTTCTTCTGCCTGTACCGTAAAAATAAGGTGCCTTATCGTACATTAGTCTGTTCCTCCTTCTTAAGCTTCTACAGCCTCAGGCTTCTGAGCCTGGTGGTTGTGTTCAGCGCCTTCAAAGAGACGAAGTCTCAAAAGCGCAGATCTGCCGATAGTATTTGAAGGAATCATACCCTTAACGGCGAGCTCCATAGCCTTTGTGGGGCGGGTAGCCATAAGAGTGTCATAACGTGTTTCCTTTAAGTGGCCGATATAGCCTGTGTGACGATACCATTTCTTCTGGGTAAGCTTGTTACCTGTGAGAACAGCATCCTTACAATTGATGATGATTACGTGGTCGCCGCAATCTACGTGAGGTGTGAATGTGGGCTTATGCTTACCTCTGAGGAGCACAGCAGCCTGAGCGGCTACACGTCCGAGGGGCTTGCCTGCAGCGTCAATCACATACCACTTGCGGTCGATTTCGCCTTTCTTTGCCATATAAGTTGACATAGCGTATCCTCCTAAACTTTTTTAATGCTCGATTATTATAACAACCAAAAGGGCAATTGTCAACACTTTTTTCGGTATTTTTTAAAATAGATTTCTGGTTCTTTTATTTTCGCTTATATTCTCTTTTTTTCTCTTGTATTCTAATATGCGAATTTATAAAAAATTATTCAAAATTTTCGATTATATATAGACTTTTGCGTTATTGGTTGATATAATTAATTTGTCAATATATATTTAAACACAAGGGGGCAAAACATTATGGCACTAGAATACACAGTCGGAATCGATTTAGGCGGAACAAATATAGTCGCGGGAGTAGTAAGCCACGACTACAAGGCTAATCAATGCCAGATAATAGCTAAGGCGGAGTGCAAAACCGCTATTCCGCGTCCCGAGGCTGATGTATGTGACTCGATGGCTGACGTTGTAAAAAAGGCTGTGCGCAAAGCGAAGCTGACAATGGAGGATATAGCTTACATAGGAATCGGCGTACCCGGCGCTGTAAATCCCGAAACAGGCATCATCGAAACATCTCCCAACCTGTTCTTCACCAACTGGGAAGTCAGCAAAATGATGTCAGAAAGACTTCATAAGCACGTTAAGATTGAGAACGACGCTAACGCGGCTGCTTTGGGCGAGTTTCTCGCGGGAGCCGCTAAGGGCTGTAAGAACGCTGTTGTAGTAACCCTGGGCACAGGCGTCGGCGGCGGAATTATCATAGACGGCAAGATTTACAGCGGTACAAACTACGCGGGCGCTGAGCTCGGTCATATGGTAATCGTCAAGGACGGCAAAAAGTGCGGTTGCGGACGTCGCGGCTGCTGGGAGGCATACGCTTCCGCAACGGCTCTTATCGAGCAGGCTAAGGACGCTATCCGCAACGAAAAGCCCGAGTTCTCATATATGCTCAACGCGGTTGAAGGCGACATAGAAAAGGTTAACGGTAAAATTCCCTTTGACGCTATGCTCGACGGCGACCTCACGGGTAAGGCTGTCATCAACAACTATGTCAGCTACCTCGCGTGCGGTATTGTTAATGTAATAAACATCTTCCAGCCTGACATTCTCTGCGTAGGCGGCGGCATCAGCAAGCAGGGCGAAAACCTCCTCGCGCCTGTCAGAGCGATTGTTGAGCAGGAGAGAATCACAAAACACAACGAAAAGCAAACCCAGATTTGCGAGTGTACACTCGGCAACGACGCGGGCATCATCGGCGCCGCGTGCCTGTAAAACCAATTCGCGATTCAGCGCAATATAGGCTCGGGGCGAATGCTTCGAGCCTTTTATTATGAATTTTTTAAAAATTATTGACAAACCGCATTTTTTATAATATAATAACTGTTGCTGACTTTATAAGGTCGGTATATGTGGCGGAATAGCTCAGCTGGCTAGAGCATTCGGTTCATACCCGAAGTGTCGTAGGTTCAAGTCCTATTTCCGCTACCAATGGCCCGGTGGTCAAGCGGTTAAGACACCGCCCTTTCACGGCGGTAACACGGGTTCGATTCCCGTCCGGGTCACCATTAGGGCAACAGGATTTTCCTGTTGCCCTACCTAATTGCTGGTGTGGTGGAATAGGCAGACACAAGGGACTTAAAATCCCTCGGACTAATAATCCGTACCGGTTCAAGTCCGGTCACCAGCACCATAGTAATAGGGAATACCATCAAGGTATTCCCTATTACTATTATACAAGCAAAGTGTTGGTGAGCGGACTTGAACAGCTCGTGCCGAGATTTAAGCGTCAGCGCAAATCGAAGGCAAAAATGCTTCGGGGAAGCATTTTTAGAGCGCCGCGCAGATGATACTTTTAGCTTTACACACTCCGCAATAAACGAGATGGACTTTTCACACAGATGAACACAGATCACCAGCACCCATTCGGGTGCTTTTTGTTTTGGTGCTGATTAGTGACCGGACTTGAAGCCGACCGTTAAAAAATTGTCCCAGTGGGACAATTTTAGGTAGGAGACTCCTCCGTTGGAGGAGATGTCGCGAATGCGACAGAGGAGGTGCCGTCTGCGGCTGAGCAACGCAGATGGAACATTTCCCACTAACGTGAACCACACAAACGAGATGGACTTTTCACACAGATGAACACAGGTCACCAGCACCCTGAGTTTATTAAGTAAAGCATCATACAAGAATCCCCTTATAGCAGAACTGCCATAAGGGGATTTTTTCGTTTTAAAACTCTTTGTAAAGTACTTGCTCGATAATAAACTTCGGGCGGTGCTTGGTTTCGAGATAAATCTTGCCTATGTACTCGCCCACAATACCAATCATCAAAAGCTGCAATCCGCCGAGCGCCCAGATTGACACGCTGAGGCTCGCCCAGCCGCTGACGGTCTGTCCCATACAGAAGCGAACCAGGCAGTATATAAGGAATATTATCGCGACGATAAAGGATATTACGCCCATAATAAGCGATATTCTGAGCGGCTTGACCGAGAATGAGGTTATGCCGTCAAAGGCGAACGCGAGCATTTTTTTGAGCGGATACTTGCTCTCGCCCGCGAGGCGCTCGTTGCGCTTATATTCGACAATAGCGCTCGGGAAACCCACCTGCGGAACTATGCCGCGCAAGAATACGTTAACCTCCTTGTACTCGAGAAGCCCCTCGATAGCGCGCTTGCTCATCAGTCGGTAGTCGGCGTGGTTGTCGACAATATCAACTCCGAGCAACCTCATAAACTTGTAGAAACCCTGAGCGGTGCCGCGCTTAAAACCTGTGTCGGTGTCGCGGTTGTTGCGCACACCGTAGACAATATCGTTGCCCTCGTAGTATTTGTCCACGAATTCGGGGATTTTTGTGATGTCATCCTGCAGATCAGCGTCAAGCGTAATGACCATATCTGCATATTCCTTGGCTACGGTCAATCCCGCGAGCAGGGCGTTCTGATGGCCCTTGTTGCGTGAAAGGTTGACGCCGACAAACATATCGAGATTCTTATGATACTTTTCAATAAGCTTCCATGTATCGTCCTTGCTGCCGTCGTTTACAAAGGCAATCTTGCTCTCGGGCGCGATTTTGCCGTTTGTAATCATATCCGCCATTATCTTATACAGGCGCATCGAAGTTTCGGGGAGAACCTCCTCCTCGTTATAGCAGGGAATAACAAGCCATAGTTTTTCCATATTATCCTACCTTATTGTTTTCTCAAATTGATTTCCGCATTTTGGGCAGCGGATAGTATGTTTACCTTTGACGTTTTTCACTCTTAGCTGCGCCTTGCATTTGGGGCATTTATAATAGCGGTGAGTTCTTCCGTCACGGAACTTTTTGTATGTCAGCTTGACCCAACCCGTAACCGCTCCAAAAATGGGCTTGAACTTGCGGTTTTCAGCGCTGCGCTTATAAATATTTGTCGACAAAAATCTGAACACTACAAGCGCGATCAGCCCCGCGGATACTAAGCTGAGAATAATCCTGGCGGGAAGATTAAAGACAAAACGGCTGACGATTGTAACTATAATCGACACCACAAGCAGTGTTATGTTCAGCTCGTCGTTGCCGTATCGCCCCTGCATAAACGCCTGAAACTTATACATAAAATTTCGCATATTATCACCCAGTAAATAGTATCATTATCAAATGTGATTTACAATATACAAAATTATTGTTTAGTAAATAACATATCGGCAATATCAAGCCGCTGAGTTGTAAGAATACCAAACCTGTCAGCCGACTCGTTAATCTTGAACTCCTTGTTGTAGAGGTTATAGCTTGTGTCCACATAAGGGTTATTCTTGCTGAGCGAAATCATTGTGGCTGTAGACAGATGGATTAACACCGCCAAAAGAATCAGACATATTTTTGCGGGAATACAAATCTTTCTGAATGTAAATACCTTCCATCCGATAACTACGCTGAATAAGAACGGCACAAACAGCAAAATCACAAATAATATTCTCTCGCCAGCCATTGAAAACAGCTTTGATAAATCGGCGTTAGCGAAATCGCTGAGCCTCATAAACGAGCCTTCCGCTCCCTGATATAGGAGCTGAATCTCAAACCAAATTGTCAAAATGAATGTAAACAGATTATTGAGCACAAGATTAAAAACCCTGCCGCCGAAAGTACAAATTACTGTAAGCACACAGGCGATAACCATTGAGAACGCGCCCGTATACAATATGCTGTTAAAGCCAAAGCTCTCACCACAGCCCAGACGAAGCGCAAATTCAAGCCATACGATGAGTATCGGAAACCAAAGCACGGTCAGATAATCGTGGCCCTTAACCTTGCGTTCAACATAAATCCCGTAACCGTCGTTATAGTCAAGAGGACTGCGGGAATTAATATCTCTCGCTTTTCTTTTGCGGCGCTTCTTTTGCGCTTGTTCCTCGGGGGTGGGATTGTCATCGAACACGTTGTAATCGGGCAGACTTTCAACATACTCTTTAAAATCCGCCATTTTGCCACCTCCTGAACATATAAATCTACATTATAGATATTAATACACATTTTTGTTAAGGGCAAGTAAAGTAACACAATTGTAAATTGAGTATACTGTGTTGTACCCCTTTTTAAAGGGGTCGAAATCTATTGATTTCGGGGGATTAGGCAGCGTAAGCGGTACTCTTGTACTACTTATGTTGCTATATTGGAAAACTTATCCCCCAAAATCGAAGCGTAAACGCTTAACGATTTTGACCCCTTTAAAAAGGGGTACATATAAAATTATTTCTTCAAGTTAGCTATTGCTTCGGCGGGGTTCTCAGCCCTAAACACAGCCGTACCCGCCACGGCAACATTGACGCCCGCGTCAGCGCAAAGCCTGATGTTTTTATCTGAGATTCCGCCGTCAGCCTCAATTAACACTTCAAGTCCTCTGCGGTCAATTTCAGCCCTGAGAGCCTCGACCTTCGGCAGCATATCCGCCATAAAGCTCTGTCCGCCGAACCCGGGTTCAACAGTCATCACAAGAACCATATCGAGCTTATCAAGATACGGAAACACCGTTTCAACATCGGTCTTGGGTTTTATTACCAAACCCGCTTTAACACCGCGCGACTTTATCTTTTCAATCGTTTCAATCGGGTCGCTGTCGCTCTCAATATGAAAGGTTATTATGTCGGCTCCCGCGTCGCAGAAGTCGTCGATATATCTCAGCGGCTCGCTTATCATCAGGTGAACGTCAAAGGGCTTGTCCGTAAAGCTCCTGACATATTTTATAACGGGAGCGCCAAAGGTTATATTGGGCACAAAATGGCCGTCCATAACGTCGAGGTGCATATAGTCGGCTCCTGCTTTGTCCATTCGGCTGATTTCCTCGCCGAATTTTGAGAAATCACAGGATAATAATGACGGTGCGATTAACATAGTTAAGACCTCCAAATCAGCGGTGATAATAACGCGGCGAGCGCCCAGAACAACGAATAAATCATAATCTGCATTGTTCCGAGGACCTCTGTTGTAGCGTACAGGCACAGCGTCGCCACAAGCAAAAGCCCGAGTATCATAGCGATAAGCTGAATAACTATCGCGAGCGAAATATTGCTCTTGATGTGTACGCAGCCCGCTATACCGCGTACCATTGACGAGATTTTTCCGCGTGTACCGAGATAGGCTCTCGACTTCTCCTCAGTCTGGGACTGAGCTTCTTTACACACGTTGCCAAGTCCTGTCGACAAAATCTTTATACTGCGGAAGAACAGACCAAAGTCCTCGGCAACCTGTTCAGCCGTGATGTTGCAGTCGGTTGTGCGGATAAGGTAGCTTAATCCGCTCTGCTCGCCCTTTCGAAGCGCGCTGATAATCTCAGGGTCGGGAGTATATGTAGTTACAAACATAGAAATCAGCTCACCCGACTGAGCAAGATATGTAATCTGTCTGCCCTCGATGAGGTATTTTTCCTCATAATCCTCAGACGGTGTTTCTATATTATACTTATGCATAAGGGTGCGGTTGCCGACGAGGATTCGCTCGCCGTCCACACGTCCCACAAGTCCCATTGTGTCCTCATAAAGCACAGACTCAACCTCGGGCAGCTTAACGCCTCGGTCGCCGTCGAGCATCGTCTGGTTAAAGACAGTCGCCATCGGGCTGTGAGCTTCTTTGAGCACCGCCGCCGCCGCGAGCACGCTCTCGTCTGTGCGGTGGTTTGCGAAGGTTTTTATTCCGTCGAGCTTTACCGAACCCTCGGGATAAAGGTCGTTGGAATCTATCATAACCGCGTTTGTGTCGCAGAACTGCTTAACTGAAGGATAGCCCGCTACCATTGCGCCCTTTTTGTTGAGCTTTTTACACATCATTCTCATCGGCAGATTAACCGCGAGCAAAGTGCAAATCGGGATACTCACAGCGGTCATAACCGCGAGCGCGTCAACCGCTCCAACAAACGAAGCGTTAAATATTCCGCACAGTATAGCCACTACAAGCGAGCAAATAATGGTTACGGGAGCAATTTTACCCGCCAAATCCTCGCTGGGATCGGGAGCGTAAGAAATACGCAGAAAGTTCGAAAGGAACTTGGTTTTGTGCTGATAGCCGATAATCGGGCGGTCGTTGAGTGTGCCGCTCATCATCTTTTTGGCTATATCCTCGTTTGTATAAATCTTAACCGCGTGAGACGGGGTTTCGCTCGAAATAAACTTAAAGTTATCCTTAACTCGAAGCACCATCATCAGCTTGCCTATACAGTTGCAGAGGAAGCCGAATGTAACGATAATACTATAGAAGCTTATTTCGAATTTTGTCATTCCGCCGAGTCTGAATAGTGATACAATCGCCTGTATCGCCATACCGATTGAGGCTACGGCGAGGGCTGTATCGGAGTTGCCCTTAAACTTCACAAGCGGAGTAAGTCCCGAGAAAATCGTGATACGGTTAAAGAATATAACCGCGCCCGCGAACAGGAAGTTTATAATCGCGTACGCAATCGGCGCATACGCAATAGCGGAAGAAATATTGTCGGGAATAATACCGATTAAAAGCGTAATAATGAGCTGAACGAGCGTTATGACGCTCATAATCACTCCTCGAATAAACAGCTTACGGATATTGAGATTGAGCTCAAAGAGAATGCTCTTTGTGTCTTCTTCGCCGCCGTAATCCTCTACGGTCACAACCTGGCTTACGGGAACATCGGAATCATCGGAATTATCGTTCGAGAAGAAGCCGACTACGGCCGAGAGCACCTTTTCCTTTTGGGAACGGGTATCGCCTGTCTCGCGAATCTCCTCAACCTTCGCCATCTCGTTTTTGATAACCTCTGAAATTGACGGGTTCTTTGAGCGCAGATAATGCTCATATTCTCCCCTGACAACCTGAGAGAAACGCCCCGCTTTGAGGTGGATTCTGTCGCTTTCGTCGTCAATCTTATATACAGGTACCTTTGACTCGACGGTTTTGGCGTCGGGAGCGGGCTTTTTTACTCCGTATTTTTTTTCGTAGCTGCCCGCGACCTGTGTTTTGTCGTCGGTTTTTTTTCTTAAAATATCAAAGGACTCATCACCAGCGCTGAACATTGAGCCGATTTCGGGGTCAACCTCGGAAAGCTCGGGGCTGTCCTCGATAACGTCCTCGGCGACCTTGGCTCCGTCGGGAATCTCGGGAGTGAGATTAATAACGTTGTTGTCGTTGTCAAACGACTCCATCATAATCTCAGCCTGCATTGTGGTGGCGTTCTTTTCGCCTCTTATGGCGTTTTTAGCTTCTTCCTCCTCTTTGTCCAAGTCAAGAGGATTGCTGTTTGTGAGGCGAACTTTTTTCTCGGCGGTCGAGAAAATCTCGTCCATCTGAGGGCGGGCGCCGTATTTTTCGGCAGCCTTGCGCATAGCGTCCTGCTCAGAGATAAATCTGGTTTCCGCCAGAATCTGCTCGAGCCCGAAGCTTTTTTCGTTTTCTTCCGCGGGAGCGCTACCCGCCGAAATATCAATTTTCTGTGATTCTTCCAGTTTTTTCTTATTTTTCATCACAAATTACCTTCTTTTTGACGCTACCGCGTACATCAAAACTCCCGCCGCGACCGAAGCGTTGAGGGAACTAATCTTCCCTTTCATAGGGAGCGAAACAATTTCATCACACTTTTCTCTTACAAGGCGGCTAATGCCCTTGCCCTCGTTGCCGATAACCAGAGCCGTAGCCGAGCCGAAGTCGCATTCGGTGTAGTCAACGCCGTTCATATCCGCGCCGTAAACCCACACACCAAGCTTTTTGAGCTGTTCGATGGTGTTCGAAATATTAGTAACTCTCGCGACGGGAACATACTCAACAGCTCCAGCCGAAGCCTTGCCCACAGCGTAGCTCAAAGTAGCGCTGCGGCGTTTGGGAATAATCACGCCGTGAGCGCCCGTACATTCGGCTGTACGGATAATCGCGCCCAGATTATGCGGGTCCTCAATCTCATCGAGAATTATGATGAAGGGCTTTTCCCCTCTCTGCTCGGCGAGCTCAAGAATGTCATCAACCGAGGCATAGTCCTTGACGGCGGCATACGCCGCTATTCCCTGATGATTCGCTCCGCCCGTGAGATAATCGAGCTTCTTCGAATCTACCTCTTTAATCGGGATATTCTTCTTTTTTGCTTTCGCGAGTATACCTACCACAGCGCCGCTGCGGCTGCCCGAGGCGACAAGAATTCTGTCGATTGTCCTCGAGGAGCGAATAGCCTCGCTGACGGGATTGCGTCCGCAGATAATATCGTCTTTTGGTTTTTTATTTTCATCCATACGCGTAACGTCCTAAAACATACAATATCTAGTATAGTATACCAAACCAAACCACAACCATAATTAATTAAAAGCATTATAGCGAATTTTTTAAGTAGCGAGAAGCACAGCTCCCATATCGAACGATTGCGGCAAAACTCCGTAGTAACCCGTCATAGGGTCCTCGAATATAAAAATTCTCGGCGGAAACACGGTAAACGAGAATGTCATCATAAATATCAGCATCAGAAGAAAACACGCGGGAGCGAACAGCGAGCCTATACTCAGCCCCGAAGCATATAAAAGATATGAGCTCAATAATCCGCAACCAACCGAACCCAGAAGCACGACAAGCCCTGTTCCCCATATCGCTCCCGCTATAAGAAAGGCGCCGAGCGTAACGCTCAGCCCGAACGCCTTTGACACGACAAAGCGCCGAAACCAGGGCTTAACACACATAAGCTCAATTAAGCCATATAAAAAATACGCGATTGACGCGCACTTGGCTTTTTCCCACACGCTTTGATTCACCGAGCCGAACACCACCCCGAGCGTTGATTTGCCCGTCAGCTCATACAGATTCTGCAAAAACAAAGCTCCCGCGATTACAATAAAAACTCCCAAAATCTCCGCTAAAACCAGTTTTTTCTTCTTCATAAGGAAATCACCCCAAAAATACTTATGATATATCCTTACAAAAAATTACATAATTGTTACATTCCTTTAACGGTTATTTTCTTGTGGGAATTATAAGCGGTTTTTTTATTTTTTTGAGAGAAATATACAAATTGTATTTTTCCGATTAGCAAAAAAGAATGTGGAAAACTCTGTTGAAAGTGTTAATAACTATATCTAAACCAAGTATTTATCGCTTTGATTATTGGTATTTTTTAACTTTCCACTTTCTCCGCAGAGTTTTCCACAATATTCTTTAATGAAAATAACACAAAAAACAATATTACAATTTGTATAATCAGCGTGTCAACAGTTATTGGGAATAATAAAAAAATCAGGCTCACAAACCGTAAACCTGATTCAGATAAATGATTGTACAACTTGATTAAAAATACCGACAGCCGCGCAGCCGCAAATAAAACCGAGTATCGCACCGACCGCGACGTCCGACAAGTAGTGAACCCTGAGATAAACCCTCGAGAGCGAAATCATCACCGCGATGATAAAAATCGGGATAACTATGTAAAACGGGCATCTCAAAAGCGTGGTTCCCACAACACAGAACGAAGCCGCCGTGTGCCCCGAGGGGAACGAGTAATACTTCGGTCGGTGAATCAGCTGTTCCTCGTCGGCAAGATAGTTGCTGGGGCGCTCGCGCTTGACTATATGCTTGAGCATAAGCTCACAGATAAGCTCGGTAAGCGCCAGCGAAAAGATAATATTTACGCCCGTCATTCGCGTCGGCGCGTAAATCAAAAACGGAAGGCAAATAGCGAACCAGATAACTCCCAGATTCCCCGCCGAGGAAGCGGCTATCATTATTTTGTTTTTAACAGGAGAGCGAAACTTGATGATGTTGTCAACAACTTTATCGTCAAGCCGCTGAATTCTCTTGAACATAAAAACACCTCATACCAGGGTAACAGGAGTAATCCTATTACCCTATAGTAATTATAGCATAGTACAAGGCGTTTGAAAAGATATTTTTATATTTTATTAATCGCTTATTTCTCCGTTTTTGCGCCTAAATAATTCACTCAATATCATTTTAATAGCGCGGTCGGCGTCCATCTCTCCGAAAAGCACTAAAAAGATGTCGGGCGCAATAATATTTAGAAATTCAGGACAGAATACTGTCAGATAGAACTCAGTTTCGGTCGGCGCGGTTTCATAAAACTCATAAGGGATAACGGTTTCGATATAAATATCACCCTCATCCGACAAGGCAATCTTCGGCATATACATCAATCGGGGCATATTCTGCCCGTACAAATCGCGTAGGGCGTTGTAACCAAGCGTGTTAACAAAATTCAGCACGCGCAGCAGTTCGTCCTTATTTTCGCTTTCACGCACTATACGCGCGCCCATACCTGAATAATACATTGTCGACAATATCTCGTTTTCACAGAACTTATTTGTCGTTTCTACCTTCTTGTTCGGCGCGTTTTCGGCGGGTAACGTCAAATAATAGTACGGCGTTTCGCCCTCAACACCCAGCATAGGTCTGAATCCGTTTTCCTTGCAATAATTAAAAAATCTATTGCTTCCATTTTTCCTTTTCATCACACATTCCTCCTTAAAATAAAAAAAAAAAAAAACGGAAAACCGAAAATCGGTTCTCCGTTTGTTAGCTAAAATGTTTTATTAGTTTTCTTTGACAAAAGCTATAAAAGCATCACAAATATTTTTTGCTATGCTTTCTTTGAGCTCAAAAACTGACGGCAAATCAGGATTAAATACAATATGACTTCCGTTTATGTTTTTTGTGTTATTTCTGAAGCTTGAGGGATAACACATTGAAAAAGTATTATCAATTATATTGATATATTTGTCTTCAGCGGGATACTTATAGAATTGAAAAAGTCCGAACATACAATGAACTTTGTTCTTATGTGTGTACAGTCTTTCAAAGCAAAGCAAATATTTATTTTTATTCCATTCAATTTGTATTGCTTTTTCTATATTGCGATATTTATTGGGGGCATTCCGCCCAATATTTGGATTAAGCCATGGTTTTGTATTATCATCTTTATCTTTTGTAACATCGCCGCAGTTTTTCAATTCATTTATAATTGTTTGTCTGGCGCCTCTAACTAAATCAATGAAATCCGTATTATTGCAAACCGTTTTATTAGGTACAATGTGAAAATTCTTTGTATCTGGATCATACAAAAGCGGATCATCGTATCTTTCTGGCGAGTCAAAAGGCTGATTGTCTTTATCCTTGTCTTTGTCATAGATATAAACATTACCAGGATAATAACCTGTTTTCATAGAAATATCATCAGGATTATTCATAATGATTCTCCTCCTTTTCGTTCATTAAACAATGAATAATAAATCGATATTTTTGAATATTTACACGCTGATTTTTCACTCCCCTCCTTATTATAAAACAAGAAATAGAAAATCATAAAAAACAGCGTATATTTATACATAGTTTTAATGCTTAAACAAATCCATACGGCTATAAATATCTTTCCTCTTAGCCGCCTCTTTGAGCATAGCGGACGTGCCCTCGCTCTTGCGTTTACCCGTTAGCAGCAGCCCGAGGTATTTCGCTCCCTCGGCAATCCAGCCGACGGGGAGAAACACTTTATACTTTGCTATCCAGCGATAGTCAGCGTAAGTCTTTTGATTGAGCGTGTTGAAAGCCTGGGCGGCAACACTCTTGTCGTCAACCGTTCTCTCGTCACGGTTCGATATGTACTTTATCTCGCGGTAACGGTTCATATCCTTTTTGCCGAAGTTACCGCCGCTGAGTATATCCTCAATTATCGCTGATAGGAGTTCATCGTCAATACGCGGATTTTCAGCCCAATTCTTATGCTTTATTCCGAGGTATTTCTCAGAAACGGCAGTCATTATCTGAGCGAATTTCCACAGTCCGAAGCACATTAGCTTTTCTTCAAAAAGCTTCGAAAACTCATCATCACTAAATTTGTTAGCAAACACAGCCCAGTCACAGAGATGCCTCAAGCCTATTCCCTCGCTCGTCATATGCGAAACCATATGCAAAAGTATTATCAACCCATGATGATAATCATCGGGAATCCTGCAAACGGCGTTTTCATACTCTACCATCCGTGCTGTCGAGATAACTTCGTCGATGTCTTTTTGTATAAGCTCTCCCGTTTCGCCGTCGGGAATACCGTTAACGCCTCTGTGTTGTTCCCAGATACTTTTCGGTTCTCTTGAAAAAACGGTATGCATACTGTCGCTGTCATCACCGTGTTCCACAACGAATCCCGCGCTCAGCACCGCGTTCTTTGCTTTTTCAAAATCCTTTTCATATACAAGAAAATCAACGTCACCCATATCACGCATAGATGAGTCGGGGTAATAATACACGGACGCCAGACCTTTGAACAAAACATAAGGGATGTTCCGCTCGGTCATCAGCTCGTGCAGTTCATTGTGCTCTTTATAATTATTTGTGTTAAGAATAAGATCTCTGAAATAATCCTCTTGCAGTTTAGCGAATCTATCGGGATGTTTTTTTAATATTTCTTCCTGCAAAAAAGGAAAAGCCGTAGTAAAAACGGTCTGATTTTTTGCCTCGTCAAGAATTTCGAGCGCGTCGGCGCTAACCTTTGGGCGTTCCCCGCCGAAAAGCTGAAATCCTACTATTCTTAATAACGAGTTTTTTATCTCATCCATTTTTGTTACCTTTGTTTCTGATATTTTTCAAATCAACTTTATTTTAACTGTTTTACAGAAATCTGTCAATTCAAAAATGCTGATTGTATCTGATATTAACCAGATGGGCGACGGCGGGTATGCTCTCGCCCTGCCCCGCTGATGTGGGACTCATAAGCGCGCCTGTGGCCACAAACAGAATGTTATTAAACTCGCCGTCTATCATCTCTGGCAGGATTGTCGAACATAATACCGAAGCCGCGCAGCCGCAGCCCGAGCCGCCCGAGTGGACGTCCTGATTCTTTCTGTCAAATATCATCAGCCCGCAGTCCTTGTGGTTTCGGCTTATGTCATAGCCTTCGCGTTCCAAAAGCTCATACAGGCATTTTGAGCCGACATATCCAAGGTCGCCCGTGAATATCATATCATAGTCACACGGCTTGGTGTCGGTATCCCTAAAGAAATCTATGATAGTATTTGAAGCCGCGGGCGCCATTGCCGCGCCCATATTATTGAGGTCTGAAACTCCAAAATCGGCTATTCTGCCGACTGTCGCTTTTGAGACAAAGGGAGCTTTGCCTTGATTTTCGAGCACGCAGCAGCCCGAGCCAGTTACAGTCCACTGAGATGTCGGTGTACGCTGACCGCCGTATTCTAGAGGAAGACGGTACTGTCTTTCGGCGGTGCAGAAATGCGACGAGGTCACGCACGCCGCGCGATTCGCCGCGCCGCTCTCAACCATAACCGCCGCCATAATCAGCCCCTGAGCCATTGTGGAGCACGCGCCGTACTGACCAAGATAGGGAATGTTAAAATCCTTAACGCCGAAGCTCGAGCCGATGCACTGGTTCAGAAGGTCGCCCGCGAAGATAAAATCCACATCCTCGGACTTTAAGCACGAGCGCTTCAAAGCGAAAAGCACCGCCTCACGCTGGAGCAGACTCTCGGCTTTTTCAAAGGTCTTCTGCCCCATATACGCGTCATAAAACAGCTTGTCAAAATTGTTGCCGAGCGGCCCCTGAGCTTCCTTCTTGCCCGCGACAGAGCCGTAGCCCGTAATTCTCGGGCGGGTTTCAAACGCAATTGTATATCTTCCCATTCGTTTCAACATAAATCACCTTGTAGTAGTTTTTGTTGATAAAAGCTTTTTATGCATAAAAGTAGGGAGACCGAGACGGTCTCCCCTACAAAACTATTATTACTTCAATTTAATTTGACGTTTTCTTCTTTTTCTTCGGCTCGACTTCGACCTTTGTGGTTCCGTCTACCATTGTGCGGAAGGTTCCCTTGTCCTCAGTCTGAACAACGTGCTTGTCGGTCAAGCTGTAGAACGAATCGCAGATAGTCTCCTCACTGATTTTTTCTCCGTTGAGGTAGAGCACTCGGTAGAGGTGAGTTGAAAAGCTCTTTTTCTTGACTATATCGTAGTTCTTTGAGTAAATCTTGACGTTGTCGTAGTACTCGTCCTGAACGCCGTAGATATTGCACAAAAGCTCTGTGCCGTTCATCTGACACTCGATAAACATCTGGTAGCTTGTCGGGTTGGTGAGCTTAAGGTCTATATCGGGATAGCCGATTGTCGCGTCCTCGCCCGCGAACGCGTAGCCCGACGCCCAGTAATGGTTGTACCTCTCGGTGATGGTCATATTAGCGAGAGCGGCGGCTTTGAATATGGTTGTGCTCGCCTGACAGATTCCTCCACCGTAGCCCTCGGAAAGCTTGCGGTCAGTGATAACCGTAGCTTTTTTGTAGCCGTTGGCGGGGTCGTTGGAGTCGCCAGTGCACTTGTTGAACGACCAAGTAGCGCCCGGCTCGATGATTGAGCCGTTGCACGCTTTGAGCGCCGTAGCCATATTTATATTGCCGTTCTGGGTGTTATAAGAGGTTGAGGTAGCGGTCGAAAGCCCGATGATGTTCTTCTGTAAATCCGCGGTAGTGATTTCGGGGATAAGCTCCTCAACGCTTGCGGTGATGGTGTTTTTTCTTTTGCCCGAAGTCATAAACTTCGTAATCTTTGAAGCCAGATCAGCCTCGTCAAGGTCGTAGCCGTAGGAGCCAGCCTTGTACTCAAAGCGGTTATCCGAAAACGGATGGAACTTCGACACCTTGGCGTTGACGGGTTTGCAGTCAATCTTTTTAGCGACTTTCTTAGCGAGCGCGGCGGACGACTTTTTGTCATAAACATATGTGAGCTTAAGCTTGGGCAGCTTCAGCTCGCCGCTGTCCTCCTGCTTTTCGCCCTTGGGCGGGTCATAAATATCCTGCTCTTTAAGACTGTAAATCTTAGCCTCCTGAAGCGGAGTATCATAATCAAAAATATAGTTGAAGTCAGCCTTTGAATAAGTCTTTGAGGTATCGTTAGCCTTGATTGTCAGCTTGACCTCATCAACGGCTTTGAGCCTGTTCTTCTCGAGCTTGGCTTTCGCCTGCTCCATCGACAGCTTACCGATGTTGATTCCCGAGATTTTAACGCCTTCAGAAAACTTAAACGGCTGTTTCTTTTTATTCTCGCGGTAGATGTTGTAACCCACAACACACGCCGCGGCTGTGAGCGCGCCGACTATAAGCAGCACCACAAGCACCGTCACTAGCTTCTTTGCCTTTGAGGGCTTTTTCTTGGGAGGCTTCGGAGCCTTATAGATAATCTTTTCGGTATGTCTCGGAGGACTGTAGACAGTTTTTGAACGCTTTATTTTTTTCGGCTTTTCCGATTCAACGCGCGCTTTTCTCGCGGCTCTTATTTCAGAACGCGGCCGTTCTCTATTGACGCTGGTTTTTTTGTAGTTATCGAGATTGTACTTATCCGAATAAAAGTTGTCCATATTAGCCCTCCTTTTCATAAGTTTTGAGCATAGAGCCCGTATTTTATATGATATAATATTTTCAAAGAAAAATAAAGAGTTTTTTTGAATTTTTTACTATGTAACAGTAAAAACATTTTCCTGTTTAATATTGAAATTTTAGGTAAAATTGTATATAATTATATAAGGTATACACTTAAACGCAAAAAGGGAGAGGCATATGAAGATTTTAGTTTTTTCAGCGTCAACGGGCGGCGGTCACAAAAGAGCCGCGGCGGCGCTCAAGGAATATATCGAAGCTAACTCTGAAAATACAGAAGTAAGGATAACCGACGGCATTGAGTTGGCGGGCAAAGCCTTCAACAAAGTCATCTGCGACGGCTACACAACCTTAGCCAAGCGCGCGCCCAAGTTCTACGGCAAGCTCTATGTTGTTTCTGACAAAAAGTCAACTCTCAACGACATTTGCAACAACGCCAACAAGGCTAAGGGCAAGCGCCTTTTGCCCGAGATTGAACAGTATCAGCCCGACGTTATTATTTCGTGTCACGCGTTCACAACCACTATGCTCGGAGAGCTCAAAACAAAGGGCAAAATCGACGTTCCCGTAATATCGCTTATCACCGACTTTTCGCCCCACTACACCTATGTCACCGAAGGCATAGACCACTACATCGTCAGCAGTGAGAAGATGGTGGCGACCTTTAAACAAAGATTCAATATAGACCCGTCAAAGGTTCACGCGTTCGGTATCCCGACCTTTGAAAAATTCGCCGATACACCCGACAAAGCCGCTCTGAAGCATATACTCGGGCTTGACGAAAATCTCAAGACCATTCTGTTTATGGCGGGTAGCTGGGGCGTAACCGACGTTCTGGATATTTATATGGACATTTCGGACAAGGTAAAAAAATGTCAGTTCGTTGTAATAACAGGCAACAACAACAAGCTTTATGATAAATTTGAAAAAATCAAGGACGACAGAACGCTTCTAAAAGAGTTTGTCGACAACGTTGAGGACTATATGCACGCCTCTGATTTGATTGTCACAAAGCCCGGCGGACTGACCGTCAGCGAAAGTCTGCAATGCGGTCTGCCGATGGCTATATACAGCGCATACCCCGGTCAGGAGGCTGAAAACGCCGAATTTCTGGTCGAAAGCGGCGTCGCTATGATGATTAAGAATAACCCCGGCGAGACCGTAGGCGCTCTTATCAACTACGACAGCAAGCTCAAAGAAATGAGCGAGCGCTGCCGCGAGGTTTGCTGCGGCAACGCGTCAGAACAGATACTCGGGCTTATTAACGAAATTTTAGACAACAAATGATTATGTCATAAATCAATCCGCATTTTATCAGAGGACAGTATGAAGAAGTTTTTGAAACCGAAGTATATTTTTAATGTCGCGGTAATATTTCTTTGCGTCGGCATTATTCTGTACTTCTTCTTCAGTGAAAACGGCTTAAGAGATTTGCTCAACTCCAACACTCCCATTTTGTGGGAGTGGATTGTTGTCGCGCTCGTTTGTGAGGTCGTTTTTATGCTTTTCGAGTCCTCGGTTATATATGTGTTCATAAAAGACGACTTCCCCGCGTTCAGGTTTATTGACGCGGTCAAGGTCGCGCTGATGGGGCTTTTCTGGTGCGCGGTAACGCCGAGCTCCACGGGCGGACAGCCGATGCAGGTCTATCTTTTGTACTCGATGAAGGTGCCTGTCGGCTACAGCTCGTCAAGGCTGATTCAGAAATTCATGGTTTATCAGGTCGTGCTGACGCTGATAAACATTATATCGGTTTTTATCAATATCGGCACCATAGTATCTCAGCCGAACAACAACGTCAGGCTGATTATCGTGCTGCTCGCGCTGGGCTTCATCACCCAAATCGGCGTTACGGTAATGTTTTTGATTTTCAGCTTTTCCGAAAAGGTCAGTCACAAGCTCGTTATGCTCGCGGCAAAGCTGCTCAACAAAATCAGAATCATCAAAAATGTTGACGAAAAAATCAGCAATATCGAAAAGCAGCTCGACAACTTTCACACCTCGAACCGCGATATATACAAAAAGCCGAAGCTGCTGATAAAAGTGTCGATACTGACGTTCTGTCAGTTTATCGCGATGTTCCTTGTGTCGTACTTCATCTACAGGGCGCTTGGCTTTAACGAGGCGAACCCCGCGCAGATTATTTCGTGTCAGGCTATAGTAAACCTCGTCAGCGGTATGATACCGATTCCCGGGGCGTCGGGAGCCGCGGAGCTGAGCTTCACGGTGTTCTTCGGACCGTTCTTCGTCCACGGCACATTAAAGAGCGCGGCGCTTATCTGGCGATTTATCAACTATTACGCTGTAGTATTCTTCACCGCGCCGTTCGCCTACTTCTCAAAGGGCAAAACCGAGGAGGGCAAGAAGGCGGAAGAAGCGGAGCAACAGCAGTTATCAGTGAACAGTGAACAGTGAACAGTTAAAGGGCAGCCTCAAGAGTCGTTTGAGCTGCCCTTTATGTGCTATTCTAAGGTTTTTTCTCTGTCATTCTGAGGAGCAAGGCGACGAAGAATCTTTTAAGATCCTTCGCGTTGCTCAGGATGACAGTTTTGTTGTTTCAGCTTATCTTAATGACATCGAGCCAATGGCTGCCCTTTCTTATCCTCTCAGTTCTCAATTAATCTGACCACAACCGCGGTAATATCGTCGTCGTGGGCGTCATTGCGGCGTTTAATCGCTTCGTTCACAACCTCCTTGGCGAGGTCGGCGCATCTCGCGTTTGAAAAGTCGCGAATCAGCCTTTCGAGCCATTTTTCATCGTCCGTAAAAGCTCCGTCAGATACCATCACAGCAACATCTCCCCCTGACAGTTTTATTTTTTCTTTCGAAAACTTTACATTACCCAGAATGCCCACAGGCAGCGAGGTCGCGGTTTTCTTCAAAAGATGACCGCCCTTTTTTATATATGTGTACGGCGCGCCCGCTTTGTTGAAAACTGTCTTGCCGCTGAACAAATCTATCTTCATCAAATCAACTGTGGCAAGGCTCTCGTCCTCGCTTTTGACCATAAGCGCCGAGTTGACAACCTTGAGGGCGCAGTCCTCGCTGAGCCCCGCCTTGAGCAGCTTTGTCATAATCGAAACGGTCATATTGCTGTCAACAGCCGCCCTGCCGCCCGTGCCCATACCGTCGCTTATCAGCGCCACAAACTGACCGAAGCCGTTTGAAAAACAGTTGACGCAGTCGCCGCAGAGCTTGCCGCGGTTAAAAACATGCTGATACACGCCGACCTCAATGTCATATACGGGAATTTCATTGAGCACAACGCGCTGTCGGGTGCCGACCTCTGTGACGAGCGGAGTGTCGAAGCACCTCGCGCAGAGCGCTGAAATATCTTTAGCCAAGGCGTTTTTCTTCAGGGCTGTTTTTCCCTTGGCGAGCTGGATTTCAACCGACATCCTGCCGTTTGTATCAATCATACAGGAGCACTCAACGGGCAGCAGTCCCTCGCCCCTGAGATACTCGAGCACGCGCGCGCTTGAATCGGGATCGTAGCTTTTATAGTCCTCAATCTCTGCCGCCAAATCGCCGAGAATTTCAGACAAGCCCGAAAACTGCCCCGCCACCATTGAGCGGATTTCGCCTACCCTCTCGCCCGCCTCGATACCGCCGATATAGTCGCCGTAGCCGCGGTTTATGCTGTCCGCAACCTCAATCTGGCGGCAGCATTTTTTTGAGAACAGGTTTTCAACATCGCTCTCGGTGACATAACCCTGTGACTTAAGCGGAGCGGATAACCTCGCGAAATCCTCTTTTGTTGAGTTCTTGTGACGCTCCCAACAATAAACCCTCATTCCGCAGTTTTTGCAGACGTCCTCGCTCGCGCTCTCATAGACGCTGTCAACATCGGGAGCGTAGAGCTTTTTGAGCTCACGGCTGACGCTGTTCACACAGTCGCTGACGTTGTTAAGGGCGCTTGAGGCGAAGTCGAGCCGCATCACAACAGAGTTTCGAAGCGAGCGCTCGCCCCTTGTGCTCTCGCGCGGCAAAAACAGCGGAGTAATATACCGCTCAACCTCCTTAGGCAGTATCATAAATACTCCCAAACCGATAAGAGTTTCAATAAAAATCGGCGTCATAACCGAGCTGTCGCCCGCTGACAGAAGCATAATTGTGTTGCAGATAATAAAACTCACCGCGACGCCGAGCTTGCCCGAGACGGCGAACAATCCGCCGATAAGTCCGCCGAAGCTGTAGCCCGCGCAGATGAAGGCGTAGCCCTTGCCCGTCATTCCGAACACAGCTCCCGTGGCAACTCCAGCCACAGCGCCGCCCGCCGCGCCGCCATATCTCGCGCAGACCATAATGACCGCCACCGACAGAATCCTGCCGAGCGAAACGCGCTCAACCTCGATGCTTCCGAGAGAGAGCATAACCACACAGCCCGCCAGCGCCACACACGCCATCTCAGAGCGCGAGAGGCTTGTAATTCGCCTGCCCTCGTCGAATAGAAGCAGACTTTTTTTGAGGAAATACGCCGCTCCAGCCGCGAGCAAAGCCTCAATAAGAACCGTAGAAAAATACGATAAAGTGCTTGTGCTGACGAACATCATCGCGATTCCCGAGGCGAGCACGGGCAAAAACGCGACAGTAGGGGCATAAATCACCGAGCGGCTGAGCTGCTTTATGTCGTCAAGTGTCCAGCGCACAGCCGCGACCGCGATGACGACAGCGACGTACCTGAACGGCTGGGACGGATTAAGAATAATATATCCAACCGACGTGCCAAGCACCGACCATATGAGGTGCTTTCGGGGCACGGCGGCGATATAGCTCCCGCCGAAGGGCGCGAGGTTTATAAAAATAGTTCCTCGACAAACGAGGATTCCGAGCAAGAAATGCACAACCGCCTCTATAATTCCGCGCATCGCCGCCGCGTTTTCTTTTCGGTATCTTCTCAGGGTTCTTTCCGCGATCATTTTAAACATCCTTTATAATTTCGTACCCTAATTATAATCAGCGCGGCAAAAGACTTTTGTCACAACGGGTAGGAGTTTTATGAATTGTTTTAAAGGATAATAGCGGTTAAGGTCGTAAAAGAACAAGGCAGCCGATTGGCTGCCTGTTAAAAAATATATCTGTATTCTTCTAAATCAACTGTGAAGTTTATGACCTCTACTCCTTCATATTCAAGGAGCTCCTTTTGGCGTGTAAGACCGCCAAACACAAAGAGCGGAGCCAGTTTGCCCTCTCCGTTGACAACTCTGTGACAGGGAACTATGCCCTCGAGAGGATTTTTATGCAAGGCGTTTCCTACCGCTCTCGACAGTCCGCGGTTGCCCAAGGCTTTCGCGATATCACCGTAGGTTGTAACCATACCTTTCGGCACTTTCATCACAAGGTCGTAGACCTTGCCTTCAAACTCAGTCATTTATCTTTAGAACCGCGGTTGAATACGAAGGCATCTTCAGTTCGCTGCCGCTGAGTTCAACCTCGGACTTATCGTTCTTGGAGTTTGACGCGTTAAAGCCCGCGCGAAGCTCCGCGTTGTCAGTGAGCTTAAGCGTCTTGCTCTCGTCCTTCGACAGATTGTGGACAATCAACAGCTTGTCGCCCTTATACTCTACATAATAGCTGCAAACAGCGCTGTCGTCAAAAATCTTCGTCTTGCCGATTGTGCCGCGCGCTATCGCGGGGTTTTGATTTTTAACCCTTATTACGCGCTTGTAGAAGTTGAGAATCGAGCTCTTGTCCTTCTGCTGTTGTTTTACGCCGCCGTACGAAACGTGCTCTGCGTTCGGTCCGGCTCCGTCGGTGTAAATCTTGGGCAGCTTTTTGCTGTCCCAAATCATCGCCTCACGCTTATATCCGTCGGCGCTCTGAGAAGCGTCCTGTGTTGTGCCTAACTCCTCACCGTAATAGATGAACGAGTTGCCGGGCACAAGCATATACACAGCCGCGCCCATTTTAATCTGAGCGGCGTCGGCAAAGTAGTTGCCGCTTCGGATTTGGTCATGGTTAGAGAGGAAGAAGCAGTTTATAGCGTTTTTGTTCTGCTTTTTGGTCTCGGCGATATAGTTCTTGACCGAATCGGCGAGGTTGCCCTCCATCGAGGTGCGAACAGCGTTGACAAACGGTCCCGAAGCGCCCGCGTAGCCGAAGGCGAACAGGCTGTCTATACCCGAGGAGTACATCTGCTGAATCTCAGCGTTGCCTGTCCAGTGCTCGCCTACCATATAGACGTCCTTCTTTATGTCCTGAGCCATTTTGTAGTACCATTTAAGGAACTCATCGCCCTTTGTATGGGCGTTTGTGTAGTAGAGCGTAGCGTCAAGACGGAAGCCGTCCGCGTTGTGCTCCTTAAGCCAGAAGTAAGCGACCATTTTGAAATAATCGCGGGTACACTGAGCGTTCAGATTCCACTCGGGCATCGAGGGCGAGAAATTGCTCTCATAGTAATAGCCGTTGCCGATGGCGGTATATTTGTCACCAGGACTCTCGTCGTAGCGCGCGATTTCAAAATACTTCGCGTCGTCCTTGAGGTTGCCCTTGAGCGCCTGCTTGCACGCGTTGACAAAGAGCGGATTGTCCTTTGAGCAGTGGTTGAGCACCATATCAATTATCAGCTTGATACCCCTTTTGTGGCACTCCTTAACAAGCTTGTCAAAGGTCTTAAGCGTTCCGAAACGCTCATCGACGTCCATATAATTCTGCACATCATACTTGTGATATGAGGGCGAGGGCATAATCGGAGTGAGCCAGATTCCGTCCACACCGAGGTCGTCGGTTGTTTCGGGGTTGCCGTCGTTGAGGTAATCGAGCTTGTCGATGATGCCCTGGAGGTCGCCGACGGCGTCGTTGTCGCTGTCGTTAAAGGCGCTGACGAAAATCTGATAGTAGTTCCTGAATTTATCGGTCGAAGGCTTTGCCTCGAGCGTTTCAACAGGGTCAGAAGCCCCGCAGCCGCCGAGGCACGCCGCGAGGATTGTCAGCGTTAATATAATGGCGAGAAGTTTTTTCATAGTCTTGTTCCTTTCGTTAAGGAAAAGGGGCGACCGAAGCCGCCCCTGAGGTTTTAAAAATTTAGGATTAACCCTTTACGCCGCCGGCGGTTACGCCTTCAACGTAATAATTCTGCATCTTGAGGAACAGGGCCGTTACAGGTACGGCAACAAGAACCGAGCCCGCAAGGAAACGCTTGAACCACTGGTTCTTATGGTCGTTGTCAATCATCTTTTGCAGACCGATGGCAACTGTGTAGTTATCAACCTTATCACCCGCGATAATCTTGGCGAGAATAAAGTCTGTCCAAGGACCGATAAATGATGTAAGTACGGTATAAACTACGATAGGTTTGGACATTGGGAGAATGATTCTCCAGAAAATCTGATTCTTAGTAGCGCCGTCGATAGTAGCGGCTTCGTCAAGAGCTCTCGGAATTGTATCGAAGAAGCCCTTTGAAATCTGGAAGCCGAGACCTGCGCCCGAGCTGTAGCAAATGATAAGCGACAGGATAGGACCGTCAAATCCGGGAATACCAAAGATTTGTTTAGCGTCAAGAAGCTGCATCGCTTTTAAGAGATAGTAAATAGCTATCATGGTCATAAAGCCAGGGAACATACCGAGGATCATACCGATGTTGATAAACTTTTTACGTGATTTAAAGCGAAGACGCGAGAACGCGTACGCTACCATGAGCACGCTGATTGTTGAGATAACGCAGCTGAAGCAAGCGATGATGAATGTGTTGAGATACCATCTCGGGAAGTTAAGTGAGCTTGTCTCAGTAAAGAGCTGCGCGTAGTTCTGGAAGCCAAAGCTTGAAGGAATCAGTGTCTGAGGAATAGCCTCAGGGTCAGCCGAGAACGACTGGATAATCAGATAACAAAGCGGTGAAATCCAGATAAGTCCCAAAAGCGCGAGAAGAATATAAACAATCGTATTAGCGAGGCCGCGTCTTAATTTATAACTTTTTATCATGAGAACGCCTCCTCATCCTTCGCGGACTTCGTCATATTGAATGTAATCAGTGACAAGGTCGCGCAAACAATAAATACAAGGATACCTATGGCGGCGGCGAGCTTGTAGTCCTGTCTTTCGCCCATGGTCAGGTTGAACAGCCATGTAACAAGGATGTCCGTGTAGCCCGCGTTGTAGTAGTCGGGATTGGACGGACCGCCACCCGTCAAGAGGTAGATAACGTTAAAGTTGTTGATATTGCCGATGAAGCTTGTGATGAGGTACGGGGTTGTAACGAAGAGCATATACGGCAGAGTAATCTTTGTAAAGCTCTTGACAGGACCCGCGCCGTCAATCGTAGCCGACTCATAGAGGTCCGCGGGAATATTCATAAGAATACCCGAGGTGATGAGGATGGTGTACGGAATACCAACCCAGATGTTAACAATGATAACGGTTATTCGCGCGGAAAGCGGCGTACCGTTAAGGAATTTGATTGGCGTATGGTTGCCTGTTATCATTTCGATAAGCTGGTTGAGAGCACCGCCGTTCTCAGCGAGAATCTGAGCCATGAGAAGGAGGGATACGAACTGCGGAACAGCTACAACTACTACGAACAATGTTCTCCACAGAGCCTTGAGCTTGATGCCCTTCTTGTTAATCATAAGAGCAACAATCATACCGAGGATGTAGTTGGAGAATGTGGCGAAGATAGCCCAGATGATGGTCCATCCCGCCAAGTCGAGGAAGGTGCGAGCCTTGGCTTCGCCTCCCGCGAAGTTTACGAGCTGTCCGAAGTTGTCAAGTCCTGCCCACTGGAACAGATTGCCTGGCGGCAGGTGCGTCTTATCGTATGTGGTGAACGCGATAAGAATCATAAAGATGAGAGGCAGCACGGTGAAGCAGCCGATTAGCAGGCAGGGAAGCGACATAAGAGTAATGTGGAACTTCTCGTCAAAGAATGCCTTGATTTCCTGTCTGAATCCGGGGATAGGCTCGCCGTTTTTCTTAGCCTCATATACCTTGTACGCGCTCTTGGTGTTCGCAATATAGATAGCGAAGAAAATAATTGTAACAACTATTGTAAGTACCGAGTAAAGAAGGATGAGCATCGAGTCGTCTACGAACTCTGTTACAGGGAATCCGTCAGCGTCAATTGTCTCCATCTTAGCTATGTAACCGAGCGAATGAGGAACCTTGGTTTCCTGACCGCCAGTGATTACTGTACCGACAACGTTAATCTTGGAGATATAGTTCCACGCGAAGAAGATCATAAAGCTTATGTAAGCCGCTTCTGTCAGCAGGAATATAATTCCTTTGATAATCTGGCCTCTAACCATGTTAGATACGCCAAAAATAAGATAAGATAATTTTACGAAGATATCGCCCTTAACGAATCTTTTTCCGTATCCGGCAATTCCTTTACCTACAGCTACAAAGAAATGTACAATCGCACGTCCCAAGAATTTAAAGAAACGCGCGATGTTCCCGGGTAGTTTCTTAAAGAACTGGGTAAAGTTATAACCGAATTTTTGGAAAGGATTAAGCTGCATATAATCAATATATCTCATCTAATCACTCTCCTTTAGTCAAGTTTAGTTTAAATAATAGTTTTTAAATCCTTGTTTTTCGTTATCCTGTTCCCCTCGTTTTAAAAATCATTATTTAAACCAAACAATTTTTAAAACCACATGATAACGTCCCTGTTATTAAGGGGGTATCAAGCAGCCCGCGTAAGCAGGCTGCTTGTATTTTAAAAAGTTTACTGATTAGCCGTTGATGTTCTTAATTGTGTTCTTAAGAAGTGTAACGAAATCGTAAGTGTCAGGATTTGTGCTGTCAGCCATAAGCTCGTTACCAAGGCTCTTGAACGGATCCCAGATAGCGCCTACGTTAGCCTGCGGGATAGAATACTTACTCTGCTCAACAAGTGCGGAGATAGCGGGATTATCCTTAACTACCTTAGACTCGATAACCTTTGTAGCTGTCGGGCTCCAGCCGAGTTCCTCAGCTCTCTGAGTCTGGCACTCCTCGCTTGCGAGGTAGTAACCGAGAATCTGAGATGTGCGGGGATACTTGGAGTTAGCGTTAACACCGATCATCTTATAGCCGTACATTGAATAGATCTGAGTGTCTTTGCCGTCGATATTGATTGTGGGGAGCTTGGAAGCGCCGAAGTTCTTGCCTAAAGCCTTCTCGATATCAGCTGAATCCCAGCTACCGTCGATACCGGCGCCAACCTTTGAAGCTCTTGTTGAAGTTGAAGTAAAGCCTGAAGGAATATTCGAAACAGCGTCGCTTACGAATGTGCCCTTATAGTCATGCATGAGCTTTGAGAACGCCTTCATAGAAGCCGCAACCTCTTTCTCATCATACTTGTTGAATAACTGCTTGTTGTTTTTGTCAAGACCTTCAAGACGGAGACCGCCTGTGAATACGAACATACAAGCATAGTAGCCGTTACCAACGTCCATGATGAACTTCTTGCCAGCCTTCTTACAATCGTCGAGAATAGCCTCGAAGGAACCAGCGTCCTTATCGGAAACTACAGACTTATCATAAACGAGGAAGTAGCCGTTGCCTGTCTCGGGATAAGCGTAGAGAGCTTCTTTACCTGTGTTCTTGTTTTCAGCCTTCGAAATGTCTACGGAAGCCTTGTCGTTAGTAGCCTCGATATCAGCAGCGTATGAGGGCTTAATCGGGCTTAAGATACCTGCGTTGATGAGGTTTGTGAACTGGTCGGAAGCGAAGCCGAATACGTCAGCGCCCGCTTTCGCGTCAGTCTGCATCTGAGTAGCGGCGGAGTCTTCGCTCTGTACAACTACTTCGATCTTAATCTTCTTGTCAGCGTATTTCTTCTTGAAAGCGTCGCACTGCTTTGTAAGGAGGTCGATATACTTATCGGGGCCCCATACTTTAAGGGAAGCGCCTGTCTCGTCGCCGAAGTCAGCGTCAGTTACGTTAGCGTCAAAACCCTTGCCGGCGTTTTCGTTAGTTGAAGAACTGCCTGAACCTGAGTTGTTTGTTGTGCTGGATGTCTTGTCGTCTCCGCCGCCGCAGCTCGCGAAAACAGCTACCAGCATCATTGCTGCCAATACGAGAGCAATGATTCTTTTCATAGTGAATTCCTTCTTTCTAAAAAATATTTTTAGCACTTTTAACAAGTACCAAGTGTGGCGCCGCACAATTGGGGACTACGACACCTTTGCACTACATAAATAATAACACATTTTAACATAAAAATACAACTCCCTTTGTACTTTTTGTCTAAAATATCAAAACAGGTCTATATAATTGTTCATTTTGACTAAGAAAATTTGCTTTTTTTATGTTTTGCACAAAAATCATCCCTCATTATTGTGCAATATATCAAAGAGGCTTTGTGCATTTTTACTATTACTTTTTGAAAAAAATGGGCTTTTCCCACAAAAGATAAATTTCACCACCTTTACAATTATGAAATAATTGGTTCATTTTTAAGTAGTTTGTGCAATTTGCCGCAAAATATTTTACTATTGTATTTTTAAATAATTGTTGTTATAATAAGTTCATAAAAAACCGAGGTGAATTTTATGAAATTATCACAAGTTCTCAGTTCAATTGAATACAGTGTTATAAAGGGAAACACAGACGTTGAGATTACCGATTTAGTCTATGATTCCCGAAAGGTCACGGACGGCGCGGCTTTCGTGTGTCTTAAGGGTTACAACGTCGACGGCCACAAATTCGCTCAGGACGCGGCTTCAAAAGGCGCGGCGGCAATCATCGTCAGTGATGATGTAGATATTGAGCACGACGCCGCGGTAATCAAAGTCGCGGACACGCGCGAGGCTCTCGCGTATATGAGCGCGGACTTCTTTGAAAACCCCGCCGAAAAGCTCACCACAATAGCTATAACAGGCACAAAGGGCAAGACCACAACCGTGGCTATGATTAAGAGCATACTCGAGCGCGCGGGCATAAAGTGCGGCACAATCGGCACTCTCGGCATTATTATCGGCGACAAACAGACCAAGACCGACAACACCACGCCCGAGAGCTATGAGGTTCACAAGGCTATGCGCGATATGGTTGACGCGGGCTGCAAGGCGATGATTATCGAGGCTTCGTCTATCGGTCTGAAGTGGCATCGTGTTGACGCTATAGATTTTGACTACGGCATTTTCACCAACTTCTCGCACGACCACATCGGAGGCGCGGAGCACAAGGATATGGATGAGTATCTTGAGTGCAAGGCTATGCTCTTTAAAAAGTGCAAGACAGGTATACTGAACCGCGACGATGAAAAATGGCAGGCAATGACCGAGGGCGCGACCTGTGAGATTGAGACCTTCGGCTTTGACAAAAGCTCAGACTTTGTCGCTTCAGACGACAAGCTGCTTTCAAAGGCGGGCTTCCTCGGCGTTGAGTTCAGGCTCAGCGGCAAGCGCGAGATGAATGTTGAGGTCGCGATACCGGGGCACTTCAGCGTATACAACGCCCTCGCGGCTATAAGCGTATGCGCCGAAATGGGTATCAGTAACGAAAACATACTCGACGGACTTAAAGCGGTAGCCGTCAAGGGCAGGGTTGAAATTGTCCCCGTACCAGGCAACTATACGCTGCTCATTGACTACGCCCACAACGCCTTATCAATGGAGAATGTACTGACAACACTCAGGCAATATGAGCCCCACCGCCTTATCACGCTGTTCGGCGCGGGCGGAAACCGTCCCAAGGTCCGCCGTTATGAGATGGGCGAAACGAGCGGAAGACTCTCGGACCTCAGCGTTATCACAGAGGACAACAGCCGCTTTGAGGACGTTATGGACATCATAGAGGACATCAAGGTCGGAATCGCGAAGACCGACGGCGAATATGTTGTCGTTCCCAACCGCAAGGACGCGATTAAATATTGCATCGAGAACGCCGAGGACGGCGATATTATTGTACTCGCCGGCAAGGGGCACGAGGACTATCAGGAAATAAAGGGCGTTAAGTACCATATGGACGAGCGCGAGCTGATAGCCGAAATACTCGAGGAATTGAAATAATAGTTAATTATATATAAACATTTACGCAAAAAGGCAGTCACGCCATTGACGTGACTGCCATATTTTTTGCAACTTATTTAATTGAGCTCGGGCTCATGCTTTTTTTGCCGATGATGTTATCCTCATCCCATGAGGTTGCGTACTTGATTTCGTGAACATCGTCATACCACGCGACCATCTTTTTACGCGTCATAGCGCCGTAATCGTTTGTGCTGCCGTAGTCGACCATAATAATAGGAACCTTTTTGCCTGTGTAAACAAGCTTTGAGTAGCCCCTGTATACGTTATAAATCTTGAGCTTTTCGGGGTTGTTTACAACGCTCTTGATTTTTTTGTAGGTCTTTTTGCCGAGAACCTTATAATCTGTAACAACAGTGATTACCTTGTAGGAGATTTTGCCCTTCTTGGCGGTGAAGTTAACTCTGCCGCCCTTCTTGGCGTTAATCTTACCTGTCTTTTTGTTGATTGTGGCAACCTTTTTGTTGGCGGATTTCCATGTGGGCTTCTTAACGCCCGCGGGAGCGGGAGCCTTGGACTTGCAGCCCTTGGCGATGAACCAGTATGTCTTGGTAACATAAGCGGTGTACTTAAGCTTGTTGCCGCCCTTCATCTTGAGGGTAATAACCACCTTACCCATCTTTTTGGGTGTGATTGTAAATGTGCCGCTTTTTGAGGAAGTGATACGATGCGTTACAGTCGCGATCTTTTTGTTGCCGCTTGTAACCTTAAGGTTATCAATGGCGTAATCTCCTGTACCTGAAAAGCTGAATTTAACAGTTTTGTTGCTTGTGCCGAGCTTGCCCGATTTATTCTTAAGCTTAAGCTTGTTGGCTGCAGCCTTTGTTACCTTTATGGCATATTTTCCGCTACCGGAAACAGTAATAGTATAACTCTTACCCTTTGTCAGATAAACAAGCTTACTCTTTGTCTGTGTGCCCGTATTGTCACTATAATCCGAGCTTCTCAGGCTCCAGCTTACGTCGGCTTTTGTCGAAAACGACACCTTGACGTTACTGGACTTTGACATTGTGAAGTTGTAATAGTGGTAATCTCTTGACATTACAACACCGTACAAACTTGTTGTCTCAAGAGTTCCTGAGTATTTTTTGTTCAAAGCCAGTGAAAAGTTTGTTGACGCCGCGTCGACTGACAGCGGAACAATCGCGAAGATTGAAACAACCATCATAACTGCGAGTAATAACGAAACTAATTTTTTCATTTTTAACCTTTCCTCTCTTAAAAATGTGTATATATTTTATCACCAAAACGACAAATAGTCAATTGGTAATATCATTGAAGCGTATCAATCGCGTTGATAAGCGGGCTGAGCACCTGCTTTTTGCGGCTGACTACGCCTTTTAATATTACGCTAGAATCAGAGGGCTCAACCTCGAACGCGGTCTGTACAACACTCTTTGAGTTAGCGCCGATAAAGAGCAGCTCTGTGCTTTCTTCAATAATATTGGTAAGCATCATAAAGAGCATATCCATACCTGAGTTCGGCAGCAGGTTTTCCATATATGGAAGCATCTTTGCCTTTGTCTTTTCGAGCTCCTTGGCGCTGACGCTCGTTACCTGAGAAACCGTCAGCGAAACTCCCTCAGCCTTGAACTGCTTGCAGTCAATATGGAAGATTTCGTCAGCGGTCTTTTTGCCGAGCTTTGAGCCCGCGTTGAACATAGCCTGAGCGTATTTCTCAACATCAATTCCCGCAATCTGAGCCAGATACCTCGCCGCGCTCTCGTCAGCGGGAGTGCAGGTGGGTGAGCGGAACATCAGAGTATCAGAGATAATCGCCGAGCAGAGCAGCCCCGCTATGGTAGGCGAAATCGACTTGTTGTTCTCTCTGTACATCATTGAGATAATCGTCGCGGTACAGCCGAGTGGCTGGTTGCGGAAGTATATCGGGTTGAGAGTCTCGATAGAATCTATGCGGTGATGGTCAATCACCTCGATAACCTCGCCCGTGCGTATGCCGTCAACCGCCTGACCTTTTTCGTTATGGTCAACGAGAATAACCTTGCGGCGCTCTATGTTAAGAAGATTACGCTGAGAAATCATACCGATGTACTTGTTGTCGTCATCCATAATCGGGAAATATCGTATTCTCAGCTTTGAAACCGCGTTTTTGACGTCCGACACAAGGTCATTCAGATTAAAAGTGATGATGTTGTCCTTGCGCATAATGTGCCTTACGGGCACAGCCTGATTAATCAGCTTGGCGCAGGAATATGTATCGAGCGGAGATACGATAACCGTACAGCCCATATCCTGAGCGATTTTCTTGATAGTTACTGGCACCTTTGAGCCGAGACCGATTACAATACAGCCCGCCTTCATCTCAATAGCGCAGAGCTGGGATTCATAGCGGTCGCCGAGCAGAACCATATCGTGCTCGTCAATATAATCCTCCATAACGTCGGGATTAGCCGCCGCTACTACGACCTTGCCCTTGGAGAAGCACTCGTCGGGGTCACCCACAACAACCTCGCCCTGAAGTGTGTCGGCAATATTGCTGTAGGGAGTTTTAGCCTTAGAGAGAGCGCTCGGGTCCTGATCCTCCATATAGAAACGCGCCTGATCGCCCAGGGTGAGTATGCCCTTGATTTTGCCGCGCTTAGTCAGAACGGGAACTGTCTGAATGTTGTTGTCGCGCATATATTCCCACGCGCGTTTGAGCGAGCTCTGGGGGTCGATGCCGCCTGTTTCACGATACTGAACATCCGAAACAGTAGGCTCAATCGACTCCATAAGTCGCGGCGTTTCTACGCCGAAGTGGTTGAGCACATATTCGGTTTCGCTGTTTATCTCGCCAGCGCGGCAGGGAGTGTATTCCTCACCTGTAATCTGATGCTTTAAATCAGCGTAACAGATAGCCGAACAAATGGAATCTGTGTCTGGATTTTTGTGTCCGATTACTATAGTCGATTTCATAAGCCGACCTCCTTATATTTTATGTTCCGCCATGCGTCTGGTCATTTGTCAGCGGGAGCCCTGTTGTCGGGTCAATATAAACAATTGTCCCCTCGCCGTCTATATAATAATAATTTCCCTGACCGTCTGTCTGGTAATCGTTGCTCGGGTTGTTGTTAATCGGGTCGTCAACAGTCGGATTATCCTCGGAGCTTGTGGGGTTGTCTTCGGAAGAAGCAGGATTATCCTCGGAGCTCGAGGGATTATCCTCGGAAGAAACGGGATTATCTTCGGAGCTCGAGGGGTTGTCCTCGGAAGAAACGGGGTTATCCTCAGAGCTGACAGGGTCTTCGGGCTCCTCTACGTCATCCATAAATGAATAAATCGACAGCGGTTCGCCGTAGATTGTCTCTTTCGCGTTAACCGCGTAGGGAACAACCTCGTACATAACTTCTTTGGCGCTGCATCTGTCATAAAAGCGCATATCGGTCGTGTCGCCGACAAGAACCTTCTCTTCGTCGTTTTCATATTTGTAGACCTTGAAGCCCTGATAATAGGTCTCACATTCCCAGTCAAGCGAAACTCCGTTGTCGGTTCTTTCGAGCGATATATCGCTGAGAGCCATTTCCTTGATTTTGAGACCACGCTCGTTCTCGGAACCTCTGAACCAATGGAGAACATCGCCGTTTGAGTACGCCGTAACCTCTATATTCGCCACGATAATCTTAATTGAGGCGTCTGTCGCGTCGTTGTTAGGAGACTTAAAGTCGTTAGAAATAATGCTGATTTTCTTGGTGTCGTTGGGAGTAGGGTCATCCTTGCCGCTGAGATAGACGCAGTTTAGGCGGGAGGATACTATATCGTTGTTATGGATATATACTCTTGTCGGTCCGTAAATATGCTGAACGCCGTAGTCGGTTACGTTAATATTGTTTTCGGTAAAGTCAATCAGCTCGCCGCCGCGGATTGTCGCGCCGCTGCGCTGAATCGAGGTCGCCGCGTTTGTAACGGTAGCCTTGTTGCCCCAGATGTCAGCGTTCTGACAATGGTCGATGAACAAGCCGTACGCCACACTGTAGTCGCAGCCGTTCATATTGACTTTGTTATAGCTCATACGCGAATCTACCGCGTAGCGGAGGTCAACTCCCGAGTTGAAAGCGCCCGAGATTTTGTTGGGCAGCTTGTTGCCTTTGGCGTCCGTACCCAAAAAAGTATTGTACAGATAATAATAACCGTTGGGAACGTTCAGGTTTCTGTTCTTGTCTTTGGTGCTGCAATCGGTTCCTCTCGCCCTTACGCCAAAGCGGAATGTGAGCAAATTATCCTTCTTGCGTATTGATACGGTATTTCCGTAAATATAGGTTCTGGATTTTTTGAGCGGAGCGATAATCTTGCTGTAGGAGAGCTTGTTCTCGTTGTACATATTGTGGTCGCCGAAAGAAATGAGGTCGATTCCCGCGCCGACATTTGTCATTGTATTGTCATAAATCTTTGAATTTGTCCAATACATTCCGTTAATTGTAATGCCGCCGATGTTGGTCATCTTGTTGCCGTAAATCTTTATATTGTCATACAGCTTGCCGGGGATAGCGTGGTGCGAGCCGACAGCGCGCAGCTTGTTTTTGAAGGTGTTATTTTTAACGGTGATGTTTTTGCAGGGAGTGTAATCATAGGACGGATAGTTGGGCATAGCCTTTTTGTAGCATATATCAATCTGTACCGACTCTGTGCCCTGGGCGTCCGCTGTGTTTACGCTCTTTGTGTTGTAGAAATTACAATTATAAATCGTCGCTCCGTCAACTCCGCCGAGCTCAATATCGTGGTTTGTGTAGTTATCGATGAATGTCGCGTTGCGGATGACAATGTTTTTACAGTGCGCGAACCTGAACGTGCACGAACCGAGCTTTTCGTTGGTCTTGCCAATCTTAAAAACATTCTTATAAGGAATCGCTACGTTCCATGTTCCGCCCGTAATAGTAATATTGCGCGCGCCCTTGTAACCCTTGGCTGAAGCCTTGTCCTTGTCGAAATTAGCGCAAAGCTGATTGCCGAGATACTTCGTTACACAGCCTTTAGCAACCAGTTCGGTATTTGAGTAAATACGGATTGTGCGGTCAAAGGTATAGTATCCCTTAGAGATTGTGACCTTTGCCTTTTTCTTGTCGGTCGCCTTCTTGCCCGCGTACTTAAGAGCCTCGTTAAGCGCTCTGGCAAAGCTTTTTTCGCCCTTTTTGTTCTTGTAGTTTTTGGCGTTGAAGGTCTTTTTGTACTTGCCGCAAACCACCTTGGCTGTACCCTTTTTATTAGAGTACACTATCTTTTTGGCTGAAGCCGTTGCCGAGTACGGAATAAAACACCCCAGTATCACGGCAAGAACTAAAGCCACAGATATTAGCTTTCTCGATTTTTTCATATTATCCCAACCCTGTTGTTTAATTATTTCACTACTACCTTACACACAGGCGCGGCGCCGTTGGTCATCTTGGCGGTGATATAAGCCGTGCCTTTCTTGACGGCGGTAATTTTGCCGCTTTCATTAACCTTCGCGATTTTTTCGTTCGAAGAAGTCCAGCCGCTGACTTTGCCGCCCGACGCTGTGAGAGTTTTTGTGCCCTTAACCTTTAAACTTGCGCTGTAGGCTGAAAGCGCCACATATTTGACGGTAAACTTGTTGGACGTCGCGTATTTAGCGCCCGCGGTCTTTTTAACGGCGTAGATTGTAAAGCCCTTGACCTTGGTGTATTTCTGTTCCTTCGCGGAATATGTAATCTTATAACCGAAAGCGTGTTTGTCAACGGTTGTTACCGTGTTGGGGATAAAAACCTTTTTGAGCGCGGAGCAGTTGCCATACGCCTCGGCGTCGATGGTTTTGACCGTATATGGGATTTTAACCGACTTTAAAGCGGAACAGCCGTCGAACTCATTGGCTGAAATCTCTTTGACCTTTTTACCAAACTTAACGCTCGTAAGAGATGTACACTTCTTAAACACCTGCGCCCATAGCGTTGTAACGCTGTCGGGAATTGTAACCTTGGTTAGGCTCTTGCACTCTCCAAACGCCAATGTACCCAGGCTTTTTACGCCTGATTTAAGCGAAAGCGCAGAGAGCTTGGAGCATTTTCTGAACGCGCCGTCATCGATTAAGGTTACGTTCGCGGGGATTGTGAGCTTCTCAAGCTTTGTGCAGTTATAGAAAGCGTAGCAGCCTATCTTTTTGACCGATGTGCCTATCTTAACCGAAGTGATATTTCTGCACTCGTCAAAGCTGCCGTGACCGATTGCGGTTACGTCGTTGCCGATAACAACGCTCTTTATTTTGTCAGCGAAGCTATCCCAGCCAGCCTCGGAATTGTTATAAAAATAGTCGGGAATCGCGCCGCTACCCGTTATCTTGAGCGCGCCTGTCTTTTCATCGAATGACCATTTGCATTTTCCCGCGGTACCGCTTTTTGCCGAAGCTGGGAAAACAGCGACGGCGGCGATAATCAAAACCGCGAGCACCGCGCTCAGAGCACGGCGGATAGTGATTGATTTTGTTTTCATATTCTTTCCTCCTAGGATAACGCATATTAATCTATTTAATATTATAACATAAAATTTGAAAATAGTCGCTACAAATTTTCGCTCTAAACTTTGTATATTTTGCACATAGCTTTTTCTTTTTCTCAAATCAAAACAAAAGCGCCTTACAAGCGTAAGGCGCAAACTGATTTTTTACTACCACCAGGAATTACTCATTAGCAACTCGCCTATATCGAAATAAGCGTTTTCGAGCTCTTTCTTCGCGGGCGTGGGATCCGGGGATGGTTCTGAAGACGCCAAAAGGACATCTGTCTTTTCAAGGACTTCAACAGAAATCATTGGAGAGGAATATTCAAATTTCATTATCAAAGCCCCTTTCATCCATTTTACTATAATAATAGTTAATATAATTATAACATTTTGTTACAATTTGTCAACATTTATTTGATGAATTAGTGAACTTTTTTGAATGATGATTATTTTTTTGATTGATAATCCTCAATTGCGGACTGGATTGCCTCCTCAGCCAGCACGGAACAGTGCATTTTGTGAGCGGGCAAACCGTCCAGAGCCTCGGCAACCGCTTTGTTGGTAAGCTCCAGCGCCTCGCTGACGGGCTTACCCTTAATCAGCTCCGTAGCCATCGAGCTTGAGGCTATCGCGCTGGCGCAGCCGAATGTTTCAAACTTTACGTCGGTGATAATATCGTTGTCGATTTTGAGGTACATCTTCATTATATCGCCGCATTTAGCGTTGCCTACCTCTCCTACTCCGTCAGCGTTCTCGATGATGCCAACATTCCTCGGATTATAAAAGTGATCCATAACCTTATCGCTGTATAATGCCATTTCTATCTCCCCTATTTCAATATAAATACTCGCTTGCCCGTCATCAAATCACGCCATACGGGCGAAAAGCTCCTGAGATACTCAACTACCTCTTTTACGGATTCGATTATATAATCAGCCTGCTCGATTGTCGTGTTTTCTTCAAGGCTCAGTCTGAGCGAGCCGTGAGCCACATCGTGGATTCTGCCGATGGACAACAGCACGTGGCTTGGGTCGAGTGCTCCCGAGGTACAGGCGCTGCCCGATGAGGCGGATATACCTTTTCGGTCGAGCAGAATGAGCAGTGACTCGCCCTCGATTCCCTCAAAGCTGAAATTGACGTTGCTGTATATCCTGCGCTCTGATTCGCCGTTTAGGGCGCTGTGCGGAATCTCGGAAAGCCCGTTTATCAGGTAATCCCTGATTTTTGTGAGATGAGCCTTATCCCTGTCCATATTAGCGACAGATTCCTTAAGCGCCGCCGCCATAGCCGCTATGCCAGCGACATTCTCTGTACCCGCGCGCTTGCCTCTCTCCTGAGCGCCACCCTCAATCAGATTGCTGAGTATTATGCCCTTGCGCACATATAAGAATCCGACGCCCTTGGGACCGTGGAACTTATGCGCGGACGCGGAGAGCATATCAATATTCATAGCTTTGACGTCAATCGGAAGATGTCCTACAGCCTGGACCGCGTCAGTGTGGAACAGCACGCCGCGCTGTTTGCATACAGCGCCTATCTCAGCTATGGGCTGGATTGTTCCGATTTCGTTATTAACCGTCATAACCGTGACCAGACAGGTGTCGTCCCGGATAGCGTCCTCTAGCTCCTTTACATCGACAACGCCGTTTGAGTGAACGGGTAACAGGGTAATCTCGAAGCCAAGTTTTTCAAGCTTTTTGAGCGTATGAAGCACAGCGTGGTGTTCAAAAGCTGTGGATATAATATGGGTTTTACCTTTCTTTTTACCGTTATTAGCGGCTGAAAGAATAGCCTGATTATCAGCCTCGCTCCCGCCTGAGGTGAAAATAATCTCACGCGGCTCGGCGTTAATAATTTTCGCTATTTCTTCTCTCGCGTATTCAAGGCGGGTTTTCGCGTCTTGTCCTATTGTATAGAGGCTCGACGGATTACCGTAAAGGTTTTTCATACAGTCGAGCATTGTGTTTATCGCCGTCTCACTCATTCTGGTTGTAGCGGCGTTGTCCGCGTAGATTTTCATAGTTCTGCTCCTTATTTTCATTTGATATGAAAGTACAACAAAGAGTATACACCTATTAACCTACTATGTCAATAGGTTTTATAAGCGAGCGATAAATTACTTTTATTTATGTTTAAAATTTATTTAAAAGCTGTTGAAGATTTTTATTTTACGTGATATACTGAAAACGAAGCTAAAGCGTGCTTTCGATAAATTTCAAAAGAAGAGGTGTAAAGAATGATTGGTATAATCTGTGCGTTAAAAATTGAGGTTAACGGGCTCAAGGAACTTATGGATTCCCCCGAAGTTACAAAAAAAGCAGGGCTGGAGTTCACAAGCGGAAAGATTTTTGACAAGGATGTTGTAGTGCTTGAATGCGGAGTAGGCAAGGTCAACGCGGCTGTAGGCACTCAGATTATGATAGATTTGTTCAAGCCCGACGTTATAATCAACTCGGGTATCGCTGGCAGTCTTACAAAAAATCTTACAATCGGCGATATTGTTGTTTCAACAGACTGCGTAGAGCACGACATCAATTGCACCGCTCTAAAAGAACCGAGAGGTCAGATTACATTCCCCGACGAAAAACGAATTGAAATCCCCGCGGACAAGGAAGTTTGTGAAAAGCTCGCCAAATGCTGTGAGAATCTCGGCGCTCACGTAGTGAAAGGTCGTATCGCTACAGGCGATATGTTCATTGTTTACCGAGGCGAGCGTGAGACTATCGCTTATAACTTCAAAGCCGTATGCTGCGAGATGGAAGGCGGCGCGGTAGGTCACGTATGTTATATGAACAATGTGCCGTTCGGAATTCTCCACTCCATAAGCGACGACCTTAAATACAATAAGGTTGAAAATTACGAAGAATTCAAGCAGCTCGCCGCTGACAGAGCTATCAAAGCAATCAAAAAATTCATCCAGATGGATTGATAATCATAAAATTTCCCCTCGCGTTTGATTCGCGAGGGGTATTTTTATGCTCGTTTATCTTTCACATATAACAACATATCTGTCAAACCCGCCCTTGTCGTTCTTTATACAGGTGAGCAGGTTGAGTTGCTGCTGTTCGTCATCACCTAAGGCAAGACTTGAAAACTCGTTAGGCTTGATGACAGTAGTATCGACTACTTTGTATTTCAATTTGTTCCAATAGGTGGTAACCGCGACCTCATCGCCCTTTTTCAGAGAGCGGATATTGTCGAAGAATATTCTGCCGATATAGCCAGTATGCCCCGCTATGGACGCGTTGGTGCCGCTGCCGCCGATTGGCAGAGAAGTGCCGTACATATGCGCCGCTCCCCAGCTCATCTTCTGGTCGGATGAGCCGAGATACACGGGCAGGTCAAGCCCGATACTCGGCGCTGACAGGTAGCAGTAAACACCGTTATAAATCCCGTATTTTGTAAGGTCAAGCGCGGGCTTCTCGTAGCCTATCATAGCCTTGGTGCCCTGAGTTTTCCATAGCCTTTTGTTGTAGCTTTCGCTGTCTTTCTTAAGCCGTTTGATGTCTTTTTTGAACACAACGGAAGAACTGTCATCAACGGTATAGTCACCGCTTTTTATATATGGTTCGAGCTCTTTTGCCGAAGTTATTTTCTTGCCTTTTATGACAACGCTTTGCTTTGTTTTGCTTTTGGTTTCGTCGAATTGCGCTACCGCCTTTTCGGCATTAATTTTGCCGATTTGGTTTGAAATCGGAGCGAACAGCAAAAATCCTACTCCCACAATAAAGAGAACTGCGGCTACGACAGTCAGGATTTTAAGCTTTTTGTTCATTTTTTACTCGTCTTCCCTTTCGCTTGGTTTTTGCAATTAATACAACAATCAAAACCACAAAGCCGACAAACACGGCAATCCCCGCGCCGAGCACAGCGTAAGGTATCTTGTAGCCGAAGAAAAACAGCCCGTCATCGCCGACGCTGACAGTGGTATAGTTCGGCTCCTCAGACTTGCTGTAGGGCACTCGGGTTCCTCTGACAAGCAGGCGGTGAGTGTTGACGGAATACGGAGTACAGGTGAGCAGAGTACAATAGTCCTTGCCCTTGAAAATCCGCAGGTCAGCGACCTGTTCGGGGAGAACAACCTTGATTTGGTCGACCTTGTATTTCAATGTTCGGTTAAGAACTTTTATATAGAATTCGTCGCCTTTTTTTATATCGGTAAGATAGTCAAAAAAGGTCTCGCCAGGGTAAGCTGAGTGCGCTGAGATAACGCTGTGGGTGTTTTTTCCGCCAATCGGGAACGAAGAATTCCTGAGGTGCCCCGCGCCTTTCGCGAGAACTTTTTTGCTTGTGCCGTGATAAATCGGAAGATTTACGGCGATTTTGGGTATTTTTATATAACCGATTGTTCCGCTGCCGTCTACGTTGAGAATATTCTTATACTTATCATTCAGTTTTGTGTATTCTTTTATTTCAAAAGGGTCTGTTATGAGCGCGCTGTCATAAATCACGTTCTCGTACAGCCCGCGGTTATAGGCCTCAGCCTGATGAAACAGCTTTTTTATCTGAGCTGTATCTTTTTGTTCGGTTTTTTGGATATATGTACCCTCGTCGCCGAGTGCCGCCATATTATTGATTACGGAGCTCACAAGCGGATAACAGAGTACGCCCACGCCGATTAAGAATATCAGAATAACAGCAATTATAGGCAAATACTTTTTCATACAGCCAGTCCTTTTACAGAATATACTGTAATTATAATACAGCAACAGAGTTTTTTCAAGAAGAAAGCGGCTCGATTTCTCGAGCCGCCATTATTTTGATGTTACTGATTACTGTTCAGTTTTTTTAGATCTCTTTTTGAGAACTATAACAGCGAGGATACCCGCGATAAGTACGAGAGAAGCGCCCACAATTGTGAAAATCATTGTGCCTTCGCCGCCTGTCTTGGGAGCGACTGTTGTGTAGTTCTTAAAGTCTGTCGCAACATTGAACACACCGTCAGCTGTAATATCGCTGTCGTTAATTGTAAAGCTTACTGTGTCCTTGCTGAGCACATAGCCCGAGGGAGCGGCTGTCTCCTTGATTTTGTAGGAACCGGGAGCGAGAACAAACTCGTCGGTTGTGCTGCCGTTAACCATAAACTTAACAAGACCGTTGTTATCAGATGTGCCGCTTGCGAGCTTTGTATCGCCGCTGTAGATAGCGAGTGTAGCTCCCTTGAGAGCCGCGTTTGTCTTGTTGCCGTTAACCTTCTTGATTCTGGCTACACATGTATAAACCTTAACCTCTTCGCCTAAGAGAGAGCCGTTTGTGTTGTAGAGAAGACCGTCCTTGTTGGGGTTGCCCTTGGCTGTGCCGATTCTGGCGTCCTTATTGAGGTCAGCCTTGTAAACAACGATAACCTTGTTGTGGTTATAGAACGCGTCGGAAGCGAGAAGGTCATCGGTAGCTGTTACGGTGATGTATGTACCGCCGATATAATCAGCATCGCTGTTTGCGTCGTAAGTAGCGGGCTCTGTGTTGGCGTTGAATGTTGTGGAAGCAACTGTGAAGGCGCCGTTGGCAGCCTTGTTGTTATCGCTTACGGAATCATAATAAATCTCTACGGAATTCTTGTCGAAGGTAAGACCTTTGAACATTTTATCCCAGATTACGTATCTTGAAGCTTTCTTTGTAGCTGAGCCGACTGTGCTTGCTGTGAGTGTGAAGCTTACGCCGTCAGCGTCATTCATACCGGAATAATCGGAAGTAACTGTAGCGGCTTTGTCTGTGAACTGCTTGTGAACTTCGGGATTGCCTGCGTCAACCTTTTCGCCGAGGTCAACCGTGAGCTTGCCGTTTGTGCCGTAATCCCAAGCGTTGTTCTTATACTCGGGCCATACGATTACAGAGTTGCTGGCTGCGGTAGCGTTGGGATCTTCCTTGGAAACGCGAGCGTAGTAGATACCAGGTTCTGTAACAGTTTTAGTGCTGTTTTTCTTAACAACGCCGTCGAGCTTCGCGCCGACTGATGAAGCGTCAGTGATATATGCCGCGTCGAGAGCAGCGAGAAGATTGGCGCCCGATGAGTTGGCTGTGTTGATTTCTGTCTTTACAACTTCAGCAAGACCCTGCTCAAAAGTGTAAGCGCCTGTGTCTGTGCTCGCGAGTGACGCTACTTTATAAATTGTGTATTCAAATGTACCTTTTTCACACTGGAAAGTGAGCTCCTCGCCCTGAGCGAAAGCTGTCGGAACAACTGCGATAAGCAGGATTGCCGCGAGAATTATTGCCGCGATTCTTTTAGTAAATTTCATTATTCTAATCTCCTAACTATACATATTAATATCTCTTACAAGCGTGCTTTAACGGTTTTCTGTTCGCGTACATCATATACGCGCCCACACTTAACATTGAGAGAATTACGAGCGCGATTCCTATCGGAATAGCAAATGAGCCGAACGAACCGCTGCTGGGCGATTTGAGAGCTCCGTTTACATATGTAAACTCTATTTCGTACTTAACATCGTTGCCGTCAAGTATCGGGAGCTTGAAGTAGCGGATTGTGGGTTCTCTGAAGTAGCCGTCCTTGGCTGTGGTCTCCTTAACCGCGTACCACTGATAGTCCATAAGTCCAAAATACTTGCCGTTTGTTTTTTCGTAGATGTCGAGATCGCTAAATACTACCTTACCGTTTTGGGTAATCGCTGTACCAGCTACCTCGGTATTGGCGGTAATCTCTTCATTTTCGGCGCCTACCTTATAAACAGTGAACTCAACGCCGTCCAGTGTGTTCATGGAATCCTCTTTGTTGATAGTAAGTTTTCCCTTTTTCTGAATCGGGTTTTCAAACTCAATCTCAGTTACCTTGTTCGCCGCCGTGAAGGTATCGGGTGTCGGATCTGTACCGTCCCACTTGTAGTATTCTATATCGCCGTCATTAACAACAAGCTCTCTGTTGTTTAAGCTTACCGTAACCTTAGCGATATACTTCTGTGTATCTACGCCGATGTCGTCTTTGTATGTTGTAAGATTAGCCTGTGAAGACTTATCGTTGTCAACAACAATTCCGTTCTCAACAATTGAATAGAGATATACGCCTTCCTGAGTAAAGTGCAGGAATTTATCTGTACCGCCCTTATTGTTGAATATAATCTCGCCGTCATTGTTAACGGGCTGGATTGTCTTTTCTGTGTTGGACACATCGATACTCTTTTGTGTCGAGCCGTTTTCGTACTCAAACTCACCGAGGCCATGAGCCGTAAAGCTGAACAGCTCGTTTTGAGTGTTTAAGCCGCCTGTGGTGTAAAGAGTTCTGTTCTGTCCGTCTGTGATGTATTTTTTAGCCTTGAGTGTTGTGGAAATCGGCTTTTCACGGTTTGTGAACGCAACCGTGCTGTCGTGGTCGGAGATTGAGCCCGTCATAAGACCGTCGAACGCGTCGTCCGAGCCGCCGTCAACTTTTACTCTCAGCGGAGCGTAACCAGGGGTCGCGACCTCCTCAATCTGATAGCCAGCGCCTTTGGGAAGCCCCTCGATTGTAACTGTGTCCTTAGCCGAGAACCTGAACTCGCCCGTGTTGGCGTCAGTCTGGAGAACCGTTGTGTCGCCGCCCGAAGCTACCGTATATTTAAGCGGATAAGCCTTGTAGGTTCCGTTGCCGTCAACGTCAATCTTGACGCGGAACTTGAATTCCTTGTCGGTGTCGATGTCGGTTGTGTCGTCCTCGCTCCTTACTTTTTTGGAGAGCGTGAGCGACTGAACGTCGGGTGTGTTTACTATATTAGCCTGAAGCTTGGCGTTATTGGTAGCGAGCGTCGAATCCTTAAGCGTGAACGGATCTGTTGTCTTACCGTCTTTGTAGGCGGTTGTAGCGCTGTTCGGAGCAACTATTGTACCTTTGGCGTTATCGACGACCTGCCATTTGGTGCTGTACTCAACGCCTGACTGGCGATTCTTCTCTGTAACGGTTATTTTGTTGCCTGTTGTGTACTGGTTATAGAAGTCAGCTACATCGCTGTCAGAGAGCTCATATACGCCTGTTGTTCCGTCAACGGTTCTTGTGTTTGCCTCGTTGTTGAGAGTGTAACGGGCTGTTGTGTTGAGCGCGCCTTCCTCGCTGTTGGTGAATTCAAACTTCTGATCTTTAAGCGCGTCCTCGAGACCGTGGTTAACATCAGTTGTATCAACAGTCTTTTTAACCTTGAGGTCGTTCTGAGCGGGAGTCATCGTGAACTTCATCATCGCGTTACTCTCGATCATACCGCGCTCCATATAGAATACTGTGAGGTGATATGTCTTGGTCGGGTCGAGCTGAGCGTAGGTTGTGTCACGCTTCTGCTCAAAGCCGAAGTTTGTCACCTTCTCATCGCTGTACTCGTAGAGCTCATTGGCGGCAGCCTGCTCGATTTTGTTGATGTTGTCTGTGCCTGTGACCTTGCCCCAGTGGTTAGCGATGGTATCCTTACCCGCGCCCGAACCGTTGCCGTTGTCGTCGGTGAATGTATCGCCGACCTTACCCTGGGCTACGTTTGTCCAGTCGCTCTGATTCTTGTTAAGGGTAAACATCGTCTTGGAGTCGAAGCGGTCTGTGCCGCCTTCCGCCTGCTGGTTGGCTTTGATATAGTAAAGACCTGTGTTGTTGTCCTTAGTAGCCTTGAACCACTTGCCGTCGTCGCCTTTGTTCCAAGCCCAGGCGTAAACGCTGCCCCAGTTGCTCTTGTCTCTGATATAGATTCTGTCTCTGCTGTAATTAGGGCTGTCCTTGAGGCTTACTACCTTCTTGGCGGTAGCCTTCATAGTGTTGAAGTTGATTTCGCCCTCAGCCTTTTTATGGTTGCCGCCGAGGTCGAGCGCGAGACGGGAGTTTGTGAGCTTGCCGTCGTCGCCGTACTCGGAGATATATACCCAGAGGTCGTCGTCGCCCGAATACTCGAACTTAACGTCGTTGTGGTTGGCGAGCTTGCCGCCCTCGGGAACACGGAAGTCCATATTAATCTTGATACCGAAGCCGTAGTCGAGGTTGTCGTTGCCGCCGCGGTTGTCTTTGGTCTTTGCCGTGTTGTTGAAGGGGAAGATACCCTTTGTGGCGGGAGTGTTGCCCATAAAGTTGCGCAGACCGTCGTCCACGCCGTAGTCCATGCCTCTGCCGTAGCCTACCGACTTGGGCTCATAGCCGTTCCAGTTGAAGAACACGTTGTCGGTGGCGTTCTGTGAGTCGAATGTATATGTTGTTACGCCGCCCTCTGTCTTTTTATAGAAGGGGAAGGATGAGCGGATTGTTTTGCCTATAGGCTTGCCGCTGACCTGCTGTTGTTTGAGCCACTCGCTGTCGAAGTAAGGCATAGTCTTGCCGTCGGCATACTGGATTGAGCCGTCGCGGCTGAGCGAGCTTTTGCCGTTTTCGCTTGTAGAATAAGCGAGTCCCTGAACGGCATAGTTAAAACTTGCCGTTACCTGGTTGGCGTCGGGCTTTAAGCCGTTGGAGTTGTTCGCGACATAGTCAAAGCGTGTGAGACCTGTCGCGTTGGGTCCGAAGTAACCCACGCCGTTTTCGTCACGGCTGGCGGGCTTGTAGCCCGTGCCGTTCACGTAGTTGAGGTACGCGTCCCAGTTAGCGCAGAAGTTGCCGAAATAGAGCGGATATTTCCAAGAGTCGTTGGCAGCCGCCATATCGCTGATTTTCTTATTGAAGTTATAGAACTCGTACCAGTCGTCATCAGCGCCGTCGTAGTTGTTGTTGCCATGGTCCTCGGGATTTGTACCTGCTTTTATAGGTTTAAGCCACGAGGAGTTTTTGAGCTCATGGTCAGAGAGGTAGTCGTAATAAACAGCGTCTGTCCAGAACGCGAAGTTCTTATTCGAGTCGTGCGCGTTTCCTTCCTCAACGCCTACCGAGAAGTCGGTAACCTCGCCGAGAGCGTCGCCGAGATAGCACCATACGTTGGCGCCGTTCTTGAGGTTGTAGCACATATCCTGCTGACCTGTGGGAACGCTTGTAACGTTGGAGGTCGCGAGATTATAGCTGAACTGGATTTTGGCGTCATTAGGAACTTCTACCTTATAGAAACCGTCGGGAATCTTGCCGTCAAACACGCCCGCGGGCTTGTTGTCGTCAGTGAGCTTTGTCATTGTGACGGTAGTACGGTAGGGGTCGTTTAAGTCCCAGGTAACCTTGACCTTTAAAGTGTCTGTCCAGTCAGGGTTATACATATAGATAACCTGTTTGTTGTTATATGACCTGGGCTGCGCGTCGTTATTAGCCTCGCTGTAAGCATATTTGCTGAGCTTTAAGCTGTCGTTCTTCTGAACATAAAGGTCGTTGCCTGTTGTGTTCTGGTTGAGCGAGCCTGAAGTATACTTTTTGTAATAAGGCGCTGAATCCCATGTTGAACCTGTCGGTGATGAGAACACGGGATTATTGCCCTCGATTTTGAGGTCCTCGGTCTGAACGGTATAAGTGCCGCTCAATCCGTTGTTAAAGATAACATTGTCGAAGGGAGCGTCATAGTACCAATAGCTGGTTCCCTCAATTTTGGTCATAGCCGCGCCGGGCCACTGAGCGTTACGGGTTGAATCAGTTTCACCCGCGCCTGTCCACGAATAGATATGAGGGGTTATCCAGTTTGCTTTGGTATTGTTGAAAAATACTCGCTTTTTACCCACAGCGGGTACAGTGCTGAGCATTTTTAAACCGTTTCTGACCAAATAAATCTGGATGTTAGCGGCGTCGGCAGGAACACCAGTCACCCTATAAAGCTTGTTGGCAGTAACTGTGGTAAATTCCTTTACCTCGCCTGTCTGGCTTGAATTGGATTTTGTAAAAGTCGCGCAAAGCTTCTCGCCCGAAGCGGGTTTCCAGTCGGCATTGTTTGTGATATCGAGATAGTATTTATCAGAACTGCTGGCTGACGCTATCGACATCACGGTAAACATCGACACCGCAATAGCGAGCGCGACCAAAAGCGACAGTATACGTTTTGAAAACTTAGCTGTCCTTTTGTTTTGTTTCCGCAATTTCAATTCCTCCTTTTCTATCATCACACAGCTCTTTTATGAACGTGCGTTCCTATGTTAAATATTATCACAAAAAAATTCATTATAATTCTAATATAGAATTATTTTAAAGAAAAATAACACAATTTTTCGCTCGTATACTAAGTGCACAAAAAAGCCACCGCGTTTCGCGGTGGCGTTGTTAAAAGTACTTATGCTGTTCTCATAATGTATTTTTCGCTGTCTACGAAAATTGTCATTTTCTGGCTCGCCCATTTCTTGTCGGATGTCTTATATTTGAGAGTAAGGTGGTTGAGTCCGTAGGCAGTGCCTGTAATTCTGAAAGTGTATTTGTGAGCCTTGAAGTCGTAGCTGCATTTTACCTTTAAATTATTATAATCTGATTTGTATGTCCAATCATAGCCGTAGGATGTTTTTCCTGTCGCCTTGAATGTATAAGCTTTGGCGAACTGGTTGATTTTGCTTGTCTCTTTGGGGAGCTGATTGACTACAGCCTTCTGTGAAGATGTTTTTACCGTTGCGGCGTTCGCGTTTACAGAACACATAATTGCTGTTGCTGAAGCTGTGATGAAGATTGAGAGTATTACTACCGCTAAGGATTTGATGATGTCTTTTGTCTTTGTCATTTTGATTATCTCCTTTTTTCATTTCTTTGGGTTTCCCCTTGACTGTGACCAAAGTATATCAGACCGACTACAACAGAAGTACAACAAAATCTGTTGTTTTTTAAAATTTTATAAAATTCAAAAAAGAACCGCCCGGCAGACAAAACCGAGCGATTCAAGGAGATAATGTATAGTAAACTTCTAAATGAAAGCAACTATCATTTCTTTACGCTGATTATATCAGGCACTCAACAACAAAAGTACAACAAAAAACCATAGTTTCTAAAAAAATTTGCAAAAAAACAAAATTTAATATAATATGGTTATATACATTATAAAGGAGTGTCGGCGGTGGAGCTTGTTACAAAAATAAACGACTTTTGGAATAAACACAAATGGATTATGCCGCTGTGTTTCGTTGTTTCGCTTGTTTTTACTGTTGCCGCGATAGTATTCTGGCGTATAAGAGGCTTTGACAATATGCCCGCCACCTCGGTATTTAACCTCGGAGCTGACATCGTAAGTATGGCGGTAGCTACTGTGCTTTTGTACAGTATCGCTCAGGACAGAGAGGGCTTCAGCGAACACACGCGCACCTTTGCCCTGCTTATCTCGTCAACCTCGTTCGTACTCTTCACGGATATTTGCTGTTGGATAGTACAGGGCATAAAAGAGCTCGCGACGCTGAATCTCCTATCAAACATTCTGAATTATACGGGTTCGACTCTGCTGATATTCTTTTTATGGCGATATGTATTCACGGCGCTTGAGCTGGACGGAAAGTTCGGCAATATCGCGAGCATAATAATGAATGTTCTGCTGGTGCCTACGCTCATATCCTGCATTATAAACTTTTGGGTTCCGCTGTTTTTCAGCATTGACAGCGAGGGCGTATATCACCGAGAGCCGCTGTTTATGTGGAGTCAGACTTATCTCGCTATCGGTCTTATTATTGTTATTATAGGCTTTATTGTTTCAAAAACGCCTGTTAAGGAAAGGCTGATTACCGCATCGTTCGTACTGATACCTGTCGCGAATCAGTTTATAACGGGCTACGCCTATGGCTTGACAACAGAATTCCCCGCTATGCTGATTTCGATTGTGCTCATATTCGGCGTGGTTGTTGCCAAGCGCGAGCAAAAGCTTATCGCCGCCGAAAAGGAGCTTTATGAATCGAAGGTACGCGTTATGGTCAGCCAGATTCAGCCGCACTTTATGTATAACGCGCTGAGCTCTATAGCGATGCTGTGCAAGCTTGACCCCGATACGGCGAGCCAGGCGACAATAACCTTTGCGCAATACCTCAGGAGCAATATGGATTCCTTAAAACAAACAACCCCGATTCCCTTTGAGCAGGAACTGGAGCATTTAAAAAAGTATTTATATATCGAAAAGCTGCGCTTCGGCAAGAAGCTCAACATAGAATACGATATTCAGGCGACGAATTTTGAGCTGCCTCAGCTGACTATTCAGCCGCTCGCCGAAAACGCTGTCAAGCACGGTCTGAGCAAGAAGAAGGGCGGCGGCACGCTGACGATAGCTACTAAAGAAACCGAAAAAGCCTTTGAGGTCATTGTGTCGGACGACGGCACGGGCTTTGATATAAACGAAAAGAAGAACGACGGCCGTTCCCACATCGGTATGGATAATATCAAACGCCGTCTTAAAGAAATGTGCAACGCCGATGTAGTTATAACAAGCGTAATCGGCGAGGGCACCGTAGCTAAAATCATTATTCCAAAAGGAGAAACAAAATGAGAATACTGTGCGTAGACGACGAGCCTCTGATGCTTCAGATGCTCGAAACAGCTGTTAAAGAAGCTAAGCCCGACGCTGAAATAGCTTCGTTTGAATATCCCGATGAACTGCTCGAGGACGCCAAGGAAAACGGCGGCGACATCGCCTTTCTGGACATACATATGAGCGGTATGACGGGCGTGGAGCTCGCGGGCGAGCTCAAAAAGGTCAACCCCAAGATGAATATCATATTTGTTACAGGCTTTTCGGAATACACAGGCGACGCTATGCGACTGCGCGCCAGCGGGTATATTATGAAGCCTGTCACGGTTGAGGCTGTAAAAACCGAGCTTGAGGAACTGAGATTCCCGATTGTCCCCAAGGACAACGCTCTGTTAAGGGTGCAGTGCTTCGGCAACTTTGACGTATTCACTCCCGACGGCAAGAATGTTCATTTTGAAAGAAGCCGCTCCAAAGAAATCTTCGCGTATCTTGTGCACCGTCACGGCAGCTCCTGCTCCACCAGAGAGATTGCGGCGGCGCTGTTTGAGGACGAACCATACGACAAAAAGCAGCAAAGCTACCTCCAGACTCTCATAGCGGCGATGATAAAGAGCCTTAAAAAAATCGGTGCCGAAAGCGCTATCGTAAAAAGCTACAACGCTCTCGCGGTTAACGTTGACACGCTCGACTGCGACTATTACCGTTTCAAAGAGCTTGACGCGGGCGCCGTAAACTCCTATGAGAACGAGTATATGAGCCAGTATTACTGGGCTGACTTTTTATACGATAGTTATTAAAATGATTATTTAGGAGGCGGTTATAAATGAAACGCACCGCCAAAATGTGGCTTGCTCTGTTATTGTTGCCGATTATGCTGCTCTGCTCGTCTGTCGGTGCTTCTTCGCTGAGCGAAAACATATCAGTACAGAAAATCGACAGTATATCGGAAGACTTTATCACAGGCGCGGATATTTCGAGCCTATTGTCGCTCGAAGCGAGCGGCAGGGTGTTCTACGGCTTTGACGGCAAGGAACAGGATTTGCTGAAAACGCTGAGCGAGTCAGGCTTTAATTATATTAGGGTAAGGGTATGGAATAATCCGTTTGACGAGAACGGCAACGGCTACGGCGGAGGCAACTGCACAGTTGAAACCGCGATTGAGCTCGGCAGGCGCGCCGCGGCGTATAATATGGGGCTGCTCGTAGATTTTCACTATTCAGATTTCTGGGCAGACCCCGGCAAGCAGAAGGCTCCAAAGTCGTGGCTTAATATGAGTTTCGACGAAAAAAACGCCGCCATCTATAACTATACGGCTGAAAGCATCCAAAAGATACAGCAAAGCGGTGTAAAAATCGGTATGGTTCAGGTGGGTAACGAAACCACGGGCGGACTGTGCGGTGAAACCGACAAAGAAAAGCGCTATACGCTGATGCGCTCGGCTGCACAAGCTGTCAGAGATACTGACGGAAGCATTCTGATTGCCACTCATTTCACTAATCCCGAGCAAAAAGCTTACGCTGATTTCGCTCAGGATTTGCAGACTTATAATGTAAATTACGATATTTTTTCGACCTCGTTCTATCCCGAGTATCACGGAACTGTCGAAAACCTCAAGGAACAGCTCAAAGCGGTACACAGCCTTACAGGCAAAAGGGTTATGATTGCCGAAACCTCGTGGGCGTACGACTCAGAGAACGCGGGCGCGTATGAACGAAGCGTACAGGGGCAGGCGCACGAAATAGCCGCATGCGCCAAGGCTATGGTTGAATTGGGCGATTACGCGGTCGGCGTGTTCTACTGGGAACCCGCGTGGATTGATGTTCCCGGCGACAGTGAAGCAGAACGCAGCGAAAAGCGCGAAGCCTTCGGCGCTGGCTGGGCGAGCTCTTACTCCGTTGACTACGACCCCGACGACGCGGGGCTGTACTACGGCGCTACGGCGTGTATTCCCACCTCGCTCTTTGACCCTGACGGACATCCGCTTGAATCTCTGAAAACTTTTCTGTACATAAAAAAAGACACCGTTATTCTCGGCGATGCCGACAACAACGGCGCGGTAACGATTGACGACGCGACTTTGATTCAGCTTTATCTGGCGGGTTACAATACGCTGAGCGGTTTTAGTATCGCCGCGTCTGACGCAAATAACGACGGAAAGCTGTCAATTAACGATGTGAGCGAAATTCAGATATATTTAGCGGGTTACAGCAACAGATATAATATAGGAAAGCTGATAACAATAGAATAGAAAGCGCTCTAATGAGCGGCAACATAATATGATATATTTTTTACAAAAACAAGGCACCCACTGTTGTGAGTGCCTTATCTTATTCTGTTTTGTCAACAATTTTAGCTGCCTGAACCGAATAACTGGTTAAACAAATCAACAGGACCGCCGCTATCGCCGAACTGAAACGCGTTAGCCGCGTCAACACCTACGTTATCTTCACCGTTGACCGTGACCGAAACTGTTAGAACATCGCGCTTTTCGAGTTCATAGACATTAATTATCGGGGTTTTGTATTCCAAAGCGGAGGTAGTATCAAATAATTTTTTCATCATAATTCCTCCTTTAGCCCGCGATTTCACTATACGAGCCTGAGCAAGCGCAGAACGCTTCGCCTGTAGATGTGTCAACGTACTGACCGTATATTACCTCGGGAGCGCCTTCGCCCACATATTCGTCCTTAAGCTCTACATAAGGTCTGGCGATAAGCTTGGTGTTCAGTCCGATAGTTCCGCCCGCCTGAATGTTATTAATAGCTATGGTAATATATTTATAGTTCGTTTCCGTATAATTGTCACCGTATGTATCGAACGATGAATTGCTGGTACCTGTACAATCAATCGTTGTCATTGATCTGGTGTTGCCGTCTTTGACATAATTATAGGCATATCTGTTGATTGTCTTATTGTCAAGTTCCATATTTGTAAAGCCGATTACATAACCGTACGATTCAGCCTTGGCGAGAATGTTTTTGTCGATTACCGATATAAACCTGAGCGCCTTGTTCTCGGAATTATTATCGTCGTGCTTTACCTGAACGCCGCAGATTTCAAAGTTCTCGGTAAAGTCTGCCCTGTCGCCATACGGGTCTTCAGCGTCGGGGCGCATACCCTTGTTGTTTATGTGTTTATCCTTATCGGGGTCAGCCGCGCCGGCGTTCCATGTCTGGGCGAAGTAGACGGTAAACTTTCTTGTGCGGGCAATACCGCTTGAACAATCCAGCGTCGTTGTATACTTATAGCTGCTTGTACCGCTGATACTTTCAGCCGTTTGTGTATTAACGTATGTCAAACCAGCGAATCTTGAACCATAGTCGGGCGTAAAGTAGAGTGTAACGCTTGTGCCGTTCGGAACAGTATCGCCGTTTTCGAGTACAGCTTTCGTGTCGTTTCTCATCGCTGTAACCATACCCGAGCCCGAACCGCCAGCGTTGCCTGTAGCGGTTTTGCTGTTAATCTTAAAGCTAAGCTCGCAGACTTGTGAATTCAGCGTAACCTTAATTCTTTCTTTTTTATAATTCGTTTCAGACTGTGGGTCAACATTTGGAACTCCGGCATAATATCCTGCCCGCCTTGTGAATGAATACTCTGAAGTGACACTATTTAGCGTCGCTATTGTATTAACCATACCCGCGCCCGAATTCGCTATGGACTTATACTCTTTAATAGTGGTAATTGCTGATTGGTCGGGCTTAATGGTATATGTAATAATATCGCCTCTGTCAACTCTGTCGCCATCCTTGACATATTTCTTGGCTGTATTGTTATACGCTTTAATATCCGCCTTACCGTTACCAGATACAGAAGAAAAGTCAATCGAAATCGGATCATCATAATGACGATTATCATTAGTTTTTTGAATATCAGTATTTTCTGAATTATCCTGATCTTTCGCCATACCCGAGGGGGTATCCATATCGCTGGGTACAGTCTGGTCGAACATCAACCACGCGAGTTCGGGATAGTCGATGAACACGTTGCGGTTGCCCTGAATATCCTCGGTGAGGTCGTTGCGCTTCATCTCCCATTTGCTTACGGGGTCTTCCTTCATCCATTTGAGCAGTGTATCCAGGTCATATATAACCCTTTCGCCCGTGTCCTTGCTGTCGTCAGAATCAAGGTCAGGCAGCTTGGATGTATCCGGGTCTCCGTTTCCGTCAACAATGTTTGAGTACAAATTCGGCTGTTGCCATCTGGTATATACATAAAGCAGAATACGGGCAACATCTCCGCGCACATCGTCCTTTACATCAATAAAGGTTTGTCCGCTGCTGTCCTCAGCTCTCCATAGCGAGATTTGGTTTTGGGGATACTCAACCGTACGCAGCTTTGACCATGTTGTTTTTGTCGTATTTAACGAATAACCGCCCGAGCCGTTTTCTGTTTTAATATCGGCGAATCCCCAGTTTGATTTTATATTGTTGACTGTTTTATACGAGGGGCGCAGGTGATGCAAATCCGAGCCTCCGAGACCTGTCTTTTCGTAGTAGGATGCCTTACTCTTGGGCCAGATGTGCTCGCGCTGCATATCTACATCATTAAAGCAGTCTTCATCTGAATAAAACATTGTATAAACATGGCGATTATCTTCTCTGCCATAGTTTTTGGACGAGGTGTCTGTATACAGCCAATATGTAGCAAGAGCATTCGGACCGTACCCGGAATAAGAAACGCCGTGAGAATGCGTATTCTTCATAATATTGTGCAGCGCTGTGTATAAAGTATTATTCTGTGCTGCATTATAGGAGTTTGACGCGTCGTTATCCTCTTTTTCGGCATAATCCTCAAAGGTTCTATACACATTGGTATTGCCCTCGCTAAAGGTGTGCGTGCCTGTTTCTTCAGCAGCTTCGGATGGTTCTTCGGTTGCTCCTTCTGTAGCTGGTTCTGTTGTTTCTTCGGTCGGGTCTTCGGCAGCGTCTTTATAAACGACAACATTTCTAAGTTCATCTTGGTAAAAGCTCTTTGCCTGATCGCTCAACTCGGTTTCGTTTTGGTCCCTTGCTCCGCCATTCTTATTTGTGTCATTAAACGCGACTCCTTCGGTATCGGTAATCGAGGAGAATTTTGCGTATAAAGTGTGCGTGGAATCTACATCTTCGATTGTATAGGGGTCATTGGTAGATACCGCGTCACCCGTAAAGGAGCTGTTATTATACCAACCGTCAAACTTATAGTTCGCATCGGGCATAGCGGTAAAGGTTACATCCGCGCCCGAATCAACAGTAATACTTGTTCCTGAATTATTACCGTCCGAAACTGAAGCTGTACCGCCCTCGCCCGCGTTCGCGGTTTGAGGAAATCCGGGTGTTTCAAATTTGGCAGTTAATGTATCAACTCTATTTACTGTTCTCGTAATAGTTGTATTATTAGATACGAGCTGATTATCTTTATCATACCAACCAATAAAAGTTGCCGTTCCTTGATTAGCTGTAAGTGTATAAGAGGTTGAATATAAAACATGGATTTCAGTGTCTGCCGTAACTCCACTTTGAGATGATTCGTCAGTTGGAGAAACTGTAAGTGAAGTCGCACTCTTATATGTAGAAATATCTACTGATACCCCAAGACTATTAGTATTAACGTTATTTCCATAATTATCTCGAATTCGAATTGTTTGAGATGCATTAGCACCACCACTAGCGTCAAGCTTTTCCATTGAAAGTGTAGCACCGTTTGAGCTCGAAGCAGGAATAAAACAATATCGCTGAGCAGTATTGTCATTTATTGGAGTAGAATAATTAGCGGTATACCCAGATATTTTATAAACAGCATCACCAGAAATTACGCTATCTCCACTAAACAATGCTGTTTTATTTAAAACTGAGTTTTCCAACGCAGTTCCTGAATTTGCCGTAACAAAAGTGATATAATCTACATTTGACCACGAAAAACCTTCTAGTTTCATAAGTGAATTGGAAGAAGTTGTGTTTATTGCTTGATATTTAATTTTTGTATAATCTTTTACACCGCTTCCCATATTAACAACATATACTTTGTCACCAGCTACTACCAAAGCGTAAATTCTTGTTAGAGTCCAATTATATCCCAAACTATCGAACATTATGTATGAACTACTATTTACACTCCATGTATCTGTCGCGCCTGCGGTCATGGGCAGAGCAGCAAAGACCGACGCCACAAGTATCACACTGAGAAGCGTGGCGATGAGCCTCTTTGACAGCCGCTTAAAATTCTTCACCATAAACAAAACCTCCTAAATCTCCGAGGGAGATATACTTCGCCCTATACTGGACCATATATTATAACAGTTTAATTCTATAACATTTTACACAAAAAATCAAGTAATTGTTGAATATTTCTCTATAATAATTTGAGAAATTATAAAAACCGCCGCGTTTTTATTGTTTCAGTACAACGAAAAAACCGTCCGAATCATTTCGGACGGTAAATCTTTTGTTATTAATTTGTCGCTGTAGACCACAGCCTTCTTAGAAGTATTACCAAACGTCTTCACCATGAACCCTTGTACCCGATGCCGTATGTATCGGTATAGTAGTCAATCCTTTTGTCGCGGTTAAAGACGGGCGGATAAATATTCTCTCCTTTTTCAAAACCCGCCAACGCGCAGACCGCCTCGTGGCATCTCACGGTCAAGTCCCTTTGGCGTTCCTTTTTGGGCAGAGATTCATCGACATAAATCGGCTCGCCTATATTCAGTGTCAGGCAGGCAATCTGGCGCAATACCTTTCGTCTAAACCAATTCGGCTTGCGGTAGGAATACGCCATAGGCAGAACAGGAACACCGCTGTCGCAGGCAAAATACGCGGCGCCCTGCTTGAACGGTCTTATGGGCGCGTAATACTCCCACATACTCCCCTCGGCGTAAATATGAAGCCAACCGCCGCTGCCGAGTAAACTACGGATTGTGTTCAGATACGCTTTTGTCGCTTTGACATCTCTCTCGGGAATCGGCACTCCGCCGACGTGGCGAATCAAAGCTCCGTTCTCGCCGTTGATATTCTTAGCCCACGTCAGCAGCCGCGGACGCCGCGGCTTAATGGCGCAGAGAATACCGAGATAATCCCACATATGAATATGATTACACACAGAAACAACCCCGCGGTCGAGCTCGTCTCTGTGCTTTTTCAGATTGCTTTTCCCGTTGATTTTCAGCCCCAGACGAATATATGTGGCGGGAAACACAAACAAACGCAACAAAACACGGACAAGAAAGTCCACAAAGCGAAACCACCCGCTTGTGTCAATATACGGGTAGTCCGCGTCAAAGGCAATTCCTCGGTCTTTTTTGATTTTTATATAATGCTGATCCGTCTGTTCGGTATACGGATATTTGTTTGTTTGAGGATCAAACATTAACGTTCCTCCTATGCGGAATTTTTTGGATAACGGGAACCCTTGTTTAAACAATTATTTACGAATCAAAGAACTGCTGTCCGTCGTCTGTCATAAGCCGCTCTGTCTTGGGATATTCAAAGATAGCGCTGTTCTCGGCGTTAGCTTCAAGATAAGACGCGAACTCGTTAGCGTACCATTTTGCCATCTCAAGATTATGCATACGATAGTATCCGCAGTTTTCGGGTGTGGTGCCAGGCACCTCCTGCGCTTCGTTTACGGATTTAAAAGCATTCAGAACCAGCTCATAAATCTCCCGCGGCGCGCGGCTGCCTTTGAGGATGAGATAAAAGCCCGTAAGACAGCCCATAGGTCCCCAGTAGATAACCTCGTCCTTCCATTCAGCGTCGTTGCGAAGATAAGTCGCTATAATATGCTCGAGCGAGTGCATCGCCGCGACGTCAATAACGGGCTCTCTGTTAGGTTTTTTGAGCCGTATATCATAGGTGGTAACCGTATAGTCGCCCAGATAATCAACCCTGCTTGTAAAAATACCGGGTACAATCCGCATATGGTCTACCGAAAAACTCTGTATTAATTTCATCTCGTTTCCTCCTGTTTTTTTGTTACCTATTAAACATTCTAAAAAAAATAAAATTTTTAGTATAAAAAACCTATTTTTATTCGTCTATATTGTAGAACTTTTTTAATCTTTTACTCACCAGCTGCGCGCACAGCCCTGTGAACGCTCCCGACAGACATCCCGCCACAATCAAGAACGGATAGTAAGCGATAATCGCGGGCGTCTGAAGCAGTATCATCGCCGCGATAATCTGCCCCGTGTTGTGGAGTACCGCGCCAAACACACTAGCGAGCCAAAGGTGTTTTTCGTCAATAACCTTTTTGAGCAGCAGCATACCCAAAAGGCAAAGGACTCCGCCCGCCAGGCTGTAAATCAGCGCATAAAGATTACCGCCGAAAACAGCGCCCAGCACTATTCTCACGAACAACACTGCCGCCGCCTCAAACGCGCGATATTGATAAACCGCGTAAACGGTGATGATGTTAGCGAGTCCGAGCTTTATTCCAGGTATTGGGAACGGGTACGGAATCCACGATTCAATTATAAATATTATCAGAGCCGCGGCGGTCAGTACGCCGAGCTCAGCCAAACGTTTCGCCTTCATATCAACCTGCCACCGCGTCTATTATTTCAGATTTGTTCTCAAACTCAATCACAAGGTGATTCGGCAGACAAACTATCGGCACAGCTGACGAGCTCAGCCAGCCTGTTTTTACGCACACCTTGTCGGGACAGTCAGCGTCTTTTACGCGGATTCTGCCGTCTTTTATCTCGACCGTGTTTTTGCTGCCCTTGTATTCTATGCCAAAGATCTTATCCTCAGTTGTTTTGAGGTCAATTGTGTATAAGATTTTATCGTCGCGTTTTATTACAACGGCGTCCTTTTCGGGCGCGTTCAATACAAAAACACATCCCGCGATACCGATAATAAAAATCGCCGCCGCTATAATGATTAATACCTTGTTTTTCATACTGACATTTTAACCTATTTTTTTAGCGTAGTCAAATTGACACACCCTGTCTTTTATGTTACTCTAAATCTGAGATGATGACTATGAAAAAACTAATATCATTAATACTGGTTGTAATCGCCGCGGCGTCCGTTTGCGCCTGCACACCGCAGGAAGCTCACGATTCGCTCACGGCTATGGACACCTTTATGAAATTTGATATTTACGGCGGCACGTCCGAGTGGGCGATGAAAAGCGTGATAAACACGGTAAAAGAACTCGACAGAGAGTTATCTACCACCGAAACGGGCGATATTGGTATGCTCAACAAATACGGCGACCACAATATCAGCGATGTGTCACGCAAACCTTTGGCGCGAGCGCTTGAATTATGCGGGGAGCTCGAGGGCTCGCTCGATATTACCGTTTATCCATTAGTTAAGGAATGGGGCTTTATCAGCGGCGATTATAAAATACCGTCAAAAAGTAAAATCAACGAGCTATTAAAAAACGTTGATTATAAAAAAGTCAGACTAGATAAAACAGGCGCTGTTCTGCCCAAAGGAACGGAAGTTGACCTCGGCGCTATAGCCAAGGGCTACGCCGCCGACAAATGCCGCGAAGACCTCAGAGAAGAGGGTGCGAAATCCGCGATTCTGGATTTTGGCGGAACTATACTCGCCTACAATAAAAAGGCTGACGGCAAAAACTGGAATGTAGCGATTGCAGACCCTGACAAGAACTCAGACTGGTTCGGATACCTAAGCTGCCACGACACAGTTGTCGCGACTTCGGGAGGTTATGAGCGCAGCTTTAAGGGCAAGGACGGCAAAACCTACATCCACATTATTGACCCAAAAACAGGATGCCCCGTTCAGAATGAGCTCAAGTCGGTCTCGGTAATCTCAGAGGACGGTACCCGCGCTGACGCGCTCTCCACAGCGCTCTTTGTTATGGGCAAGGATAAAGCGATAGAGTATTATAAGTCGAAAAAGAACTTTGATTTTATTATGCTGACCAAGGACAATAAGCTCTATATCTCAAAGCCTATAGATGACAGCTTTAAGCTCGCCGACGGCTATGATTATGAAATCAAAACAGTATAATAATACCCGCCGAATAAAATCGGCGGGTTATCCTCTGCCTAAAAGGTAATCAGTTGTAACGTCATAAAAGTCCGCAAGCTTAATAAGATGCTCAACCGGAATGGTTTGAAATCCTCTTTCGTATCGTGAATACACCGTCTGTTGTATTCCGAGGTATTCGGCAATATCCGTTTGTTTTAAATCCTTGTCCTCACGCAGGTCTCTCAGTCGCCTGAAATACATTTTCTCACTTCCGTAGTATCAATTGATACTATTGACTTTATCATAAGTAAATGTTATCATCATTATAATAGTACTTAAAAGTACTAAAAAAATCATTGAAATGTGAATGATATTATGCTATAACATTATTATAAACTCACAAGGAGGAAATATGAAATGACTAAACGTCTATTATGCGTGCTTATTTCAACATTGATGATTATTTCGGCGGCGGTTATTCCCGCTAACGCGCTGATTAAGCCAGAGAATAAAAAAGCGTCGTCCACGGATTATGCCGAGGGCGAGGCTATAGTTGTGCTTAATGATAACGCGGGCAACGAGTATTCCGCGACATCAAAAGCGTCCGCTGTTTACGGCAGCGATGTATCGCTTAAGGATACAATCAAAATTGACACAGACGGCGGCGACAGCGTAAAAATGGCTGTATTAAAATCTAAAACGCTGTCAACCGCTCAGCTCGTTAAGAACGCGAATAAAAAGAAAGGCGTAAAATACGCCTTCCCTAACTATAGAAAAAAGATAAAGAGTATCACCAACGACACCTACAGCAAGTACCAGTGGGCGCTCGAGAACACGGGCCAGTTTGGAGGCACCGAGGACAAAGACATCAAAGCGAGCGGGCTCTGGAACAAGGCGGCTCAGTCTGACAAAGATGTTATTGTCGCGGTTCTTGACACAGGTATCGACTTTGAGCACGAGGATTTAAAGGACGCTATATGGACAAACCCCTACGGTTCAAAGCTTGTCGGCAAGCAGGGCTATGACTTTTCGGGTTATTCAAAAAATGGCAAGCCCTCTGACGACAACGGTCACGGAACTCACGTCGCGGGTATTATCGCGGGCGTCGGAGATAACGAAAAGGGAATCAGCGGCGTCAACAAACAGAATGTCAAAATCCTTCCTCTGAAGGTCTTTGACGACGAGGGCATCGGCTACGCGAGCGGCGAGTTTGCCGCGTTTGAATACGTGAGCCGCGCGGTCAAGCTGGGCGCCAATATAAAGGCTGTTAACTGCTCCTACGGCGACGAAGGCGATGAGGATGAGAAAAAAGCGTATGAAGAAATCTTTAACGAGCTCGGCGAAAGCGGCGTAATAACCGTAACAGCTTCGGGCAACGAGAGCGAAGATTTAGAGAGTATTGAATATGATGAGGACGATTATTTCGGCGGATTCTTTGACGATGAGTACGAATACATACTCCCAGCGTGCTGCGACAGCAAGTATCTGATTACCGTCGCGGCTACCGATGAGAACGACAAATTCGTTTCTTATTCAAATTATTCATCTAAATATGTTGACGTTGCCGCCGCGGGTAATGAGATTCTCTCAACAGTTTGCGACAACTGCTTTAACCCCTCAATCTATACGGCAGAGCAATTAGGCGCGCTCACGGCGAATTATCAGAACTACAATACTATGTCCGAGGGCGATTTCGGCTATCCTCAAAAAACAACAAAAACAAGCGAAAGCTGGACTATCAACAGTAACTTCTCTGTCACCTTATCCGATACCGCCTTTGACAAAGGCGGAAAGTCAGCGAAAATAACTTTTAACGACGATGTGGATTATGAAGCGGCGAGCAAGCCGACATACACAGTGGTTGAAATTCCGTTCACTATCGAGAATGAGGACGACGCCTACAGAATCAGCTTTATGGCAAGAAGCTCGAGCGATTACCTGCTCGGCGCGGCGATAGATGTTCCCGCCGACTTCGGAATTTATGAAGGCAACTACTCTACCGATGAATTCCTTTTGGCAACCGACAACACCTCTTGGGATCATTTTGAATACAAAATCAATCCAAAAACTACGTTAAAATACAAAAAAGCCACGGAGAGAAAACTCCAGATTTATCTGGTCCCCAAAAAGGGCGACGAGCTCTATATCGACGATTTTGCCGTAAGCAAGCAGGGCGTTGACGCGTCCGAATTCGGCAAGTATGATTTTTACAGCGGCACATCTATGGCGAGCGCCTATGTAGCGGGAGCGGCGGCTCTCGTGAGCCTCAACTATCCCGATGTATCGCCCGTTGATATAAAGAATATGCTATGCAATACAGGGCGCAAAAACGACAGCCTCGAGGGCAAAACAGTTAGCGGAAGAACGCTCTCGCTCGATAACCTTAACAAGGTTCCGCCGATTATCACCGACGTTAAGTTCTCAAGCGACGGAAAGAACGTTGAAATCGAAGGTTCGATGAACAACACGACCGAAGTCTCTGTGAACGGCACAGCGGTTGAATCTCCGACAATAACCGATAAGAAGATTACAATTCCTGACAACGGCTATAACACAAACAAGATTTCCGTAGCAGTCAAAAACGATTACGGAACAATCATCTATAATACGTTTTTGTCTAACAAGCCGATGTATCCCGCCACAAAAAAGGTTACCTCCTCCCCCTCAAACACAAGCAACGTAATTACTGTATTAGCGGACAAGGAATCCTATTTTGTCAGCAAAACGACAGGTATGGTCGAAAAACTTTCGTATAAAATTGCGAAGGACAAGTATTCCTGCGACACGGTCGGCAGCATCGACGCAACAAAGCTTATAGACAGCAAATATGATCCCAAAATAACCTGCGCGGCATATTATAACAACAAAATATACTTTGTCGCACAGGGCTCTGTAACAAAAGCCGAGTATGACATAGGCTACGAGGTAGCGCTCGGGTATTATGACTTAAGCAAAAAGACAACCACGCTTGTCTGCGAAGCGCCGAATATTCCTATTGAAGGCGCGGCAATGGCAGCCTATAAAGGCAAGATTTATATTCTCGGCGGTTATGACAAGACCGAGGACAACCGCTTCTCCGACAAGGTTTATAAGTATGATTCAGGCGCCAAAGCCTTTGTTGAGGACGAAGGATTTAAGCTCCCCGAGGGCAGAGCGTTCACTCAGTTTGTAGTGTACAACAACAAGCTCGTCGGCGTTTACGGCGCTGACCAAAGCGGCAAAATGCCCGCGCCGATTGTATATGACGGAACAAGCTGGACTAAGTCCGCGTGCGCTCTCGACACCGACGATGGCGAGGTTCTTTATACCGATACTAACGGTAATAAGTATTACAAATATCAGGGAAATGTCGGACTCGGCGAAAACGGCGTGTTCTGTAACGGCGCGTATGTTTACGGCTTGGGCGATACATACACCTACAACCCTGATACCGACAAATTCACCGCTTCAAAGTACTCCGTTACCAATTCGCTGTCAGACAAAAAGATTTTCGGCACAACAATCCCGGGCTGCTTTATCGGATTCACTGCCGATGAGTCGGACTATGATGACGATTTCGATGACGACGATGATGATGATTTTGATGACCTCTTCAGCAAATCAGCGCGCGTCAAAACAAAAACATCGGTGTCTGAAACCGATATGATGAAAGAGCTCGAAAAGCTTATCGCTGGTTTAGATGATGAACTCGGTGGTTCTGAAACAATATATCTGCTTCCGCTTAAAAACACAGACTCCGACCCCGCCAAGCAGACCTACGTCTCTCTCGCTAAGACTTCAGCGAGCGTATATGTAAAAGGTACATACAGCATTAAGGCGAGCGTCCGCAACGCTAAGGGCAAAACCACTTACAAAAGCAGCAACACCAAGGTTGCCAAGGTGAGCTCAAGCGGAAAAATAACCGCGCTCAAAAAGGGCACGGCCAAAATCACCGTAAGGAACAACGGCGCGAGCGCGACTTTTAAAGTTACAGTTAAGAACCCTAAGCTCAACTCAAGCTCAAAAACGCTCAAGAAGGGCAAGAGCTTTACTCTGAAGATTACGGGTAAAGTCGGCAAAGCTAAGTTTGTATCATCAAACAAAAAGGTAGCCACAGTCTCGGCAAAGGGCGTTGTCAAAGCCAAGAATAAAGGCAAGTCGACAATCACCGTCACCACCAACGGTGTTAAACTTAGATGTAAGATAATAGTTAAGTAGTCAGTAGTCAATTATTCACGCAACAAAATAAGCACAAAGAAACGGCAGAACTTCTCCCGAGAGATGTTCTGCCGATTTGTTTTTTGTTTGTTAATGACTAACTAAAAACTGATTACTGACTACTGACAACTACTATAATTACTTCGTTCCGAAGATTCTGTCGCCCGCGTCGCCGAGACCAGGACAAATATATGCGTCGCTGTTGAGGCAGCGGTCCATACATCCGATGTATAAATCAACGTCGGGGTGAACCTTTGTAAACGCCTCTACTCCCTCGGGAGCAGCGATAATACACATACACTTAATCTCTTTGCCGCCCTGCTTTTTAATCTCGCTGACAGCGTCGATAAGCGAGCCGCCTGTAGCGAGCATCGGGTCAACTACAACGATAAGTCTTCTGTCAATAATGGGAGGAAGCTTGCAGTAGTAGGAATGAGGCAGGTGAGTTTCCTCGTCGCGGTACATACCGATATGACCAACCTTGGCGAGCGGAACAAGCTCCAGCATACCGCTAACCATTCCCAAGCCAGCTCTGAGAATCGGAACAATCGCCAGCTTTTTGCCGTCGATGATAGGCTGAACGGTGTCCTCGATAGGCGTTTTAATCTCAATATCTGTTGTTTTTAAATCGCTGAGAGCCTCATAACCCATAAGTATGGTAATTTCCTCAACTAAGCTTCTGAAATCATTAGTAACCGTAGTTTCCATACGGAGCATAGTTATTTTGTGCTTGATAAGCGGGTGAGTCATAATATGTACTTTGTCCATTATATACATCCTTTCAAATATATTTATAGTTTAATATTACAAAAAAGAATGCCAAAAGTCAACTGACAGACGTTAAAAAAGCCGAAATATATCTAAATTACGGAAAAACTGTTGTAATATCGCCCCTTTTTCGATATAATGTCTACTTGGTACGTTTAAGACTACTCTAAACACACTATTATTTAAGGGGGAAATTAAGTATGAAAATGATTTACGGCGTAAAAGACAGACCTAAGTTCCCGGCAATTCTCGTTTTCGCGTTCCAGCAGCTGCTCGCTATTATGGCGGCTACAATCGCGGTTCCTATGATTGTCGGTCACGGTATGAGCACTTCAGCCGCTCTGTTCGGCGCGGGTATCGGTACTTTGGTTTATGTTGCTTTTACAAGAGCTAAAAGCCCTGTATTCCTTGGTTCGTCATTCGCGTTCCTCGGCTCAATGGCAGCTGCTTTCGGCGGCGGCGTAGCGGTAGGTCTCGGCTATATGGGACTTATCATCGGCGCGATTTTGGCTGGTCTCGTTTATGTAGTTATCGCTCTTATCGTTAAGGCGGTAGGCGTTAACTGGGTAAGCAAGCTTATGCCCGCTGTTGTTATCGGACCTACAGTAGCGATTATCGGACTTTCACTCGCCGGCAACGCTATCGGCGACCTTGGCGCTACCGCTGACAAATTCGCGGCGGCTAAAGACCCGATGAACGTTTATATTATGATTATCTGCGGTCTTATTACTTTAGCGGTTACAATGCTCTGCTCCGTTTACGGCAAGAAGATGGGCAAGCTCATTCCGTTTATTATAGGTATTCTCGCGGGTTACGCGACAGCTTCAATATTCTATATTATCGGCAGCGTGACCGGCAACGACGCTTTAAAAGTTATTGACTATTCAGCTCTCACATCACTGTTCCAGAATGTAAGCGTTAAAAGCTTTATCGCTCTGCCTGACTTTACATTCCTTAAGGCGTTCGGTTCCTTCGGCGAACTCAACGGCAGCTATGTAGGCACAATCGCAGTTGCGTATATTCCTGTTGCGTTTGTTGTATTTGCCGAGCATATCGCTGACCATAAGAACCTCTCATCAATCATTGAGAAGGACCTTCTCGAGGATCCCGGCCTTTCGAACACACTCCTCGGCGACGGCGTTGGTTCAATGGTAGGCGCGTTCTTCGGCGGATGCCCCAACACAACATACGGCGAGTCTGTAGGCTGTGTAGCTATCACAAAGAACGCTTCGGTAGCGACTATCATCGTTACAGCTATTGAGGCTATCCTCATTTCGTTTATCGCTCCTTTTGTAGCGTTCCTTTCTACAATTCCCGCTTGTGTAATGGGCGGCGTATGTATCGCTCTCTACGGCTTCATCGCTGTATCGGGTCTTAAGATGCTCCAGAAGGTTGACCTCGACGACAACCGCAACCTCTTTACCGCATCGGTTATCCTCATCGCGGGCGTCGGCGGAATGGTTCTCAACTTCGGCAACGTTACAATCACTGAGGTTGCCTGCGCGCTTATCCTCGGTATTCTCACTAACATTATGTTAGGCAAAAAGAAAAAGAAATAATCTATAGTTATTATTAAAGGGCTGACTTCAAAAGTCAGCCCTTTTCTTTATGCCTTTTGCACAAATACATCGCTGAAATTTTGTGCAACAATTTTCAAAGAAGTATGATAGAATATAGGCAACAGATAATCCACCGATGTTTATATGTTAAAGGAGGAAACTATGACAAAATTCAAAAAATCACTATGCGTAATGCTCAGCGTGCTTATGCTGCTCAGTATACTTGTATCGGCGCCAATTACCGTTTTCGCTGGTGCGCCCAGTTACTTTCATCCAGGCATTGTTACCGAAAAGGGCTACTGGTACGCGTGGACATGGTCCGACGGCGAAGAAGGCTCGTGGCGCACAGCGGAGGATGAGAATGGAACAATCACTTTCTACGGACTTTCGGACAAGGTTGTGTTCGTGCTTATGGACAAAGATTTGGGCTATGATGAGCTGGATGATAAATCATGGGGATATACTATCCATCAGTCTGATGATATAACGGTTAATCATACCAAAAACCATTTTACCGCGACAAAGTGGACATCCCTTAACAAGGATTGGAACACAAAGAACTTCAGCGGTGTCTGGTCCGATAAGGAAGTGTCTACGGGTGAGAATCCGATGGCAGTTACAGTCACCACAAAGAAGGTGAAAGCTTCCGCGCTCAAAAAGGCGGCTAAGACAGTCAAGCCTCTCAAAATCACGGGCGCTAAGGGTACTGTTAAGGTTACCAAGGTAAAGAGCGGCACATCAAGCAAAATCTATAAGAAAATCTCAGTCAAAGCTAAGACAGGCGAGATTAAAATTAAAAAGGGCAGCTACAAGGCTGGCACATATAAGGTTAAGCTGAAGATTACCGCCGCGGGCAACGCCGACTACGACAAAAAGACTATTAACAAAACAGTCAAAATAAAAATCCTCGGCAAATCCGCTAATACGGTTTCGGTTACTACGAAGCTCAACGACCTGACAGTTTCAAACCTCAAAAAGGCTAAAAAGACAGTCAAGCCTGTTAAAATCACCAAAGCTAAGGGCAAGGTTGTTGTCAAGAAGGTCAAGAAAGGCACCTCGGGCGCGCTTTATAAGAAGATTAAAGTAAACGCTAAGACTGGCGCTATTACACTCAAGAAGGGCACCTATAAAAAAGGCAACTATAAGGTTAAGCTGAAAGTTACCGCCAAGGGCAACGCTGATTATAAATCGAAGTCAGTTACGGTTACGGCAAACGTCAGAATTGCCAACAAGTTTGTCAAATGTTCCAGCTGCGACGGCTACGGCTATGTATATACAGGCGTTACCGTTTACAGGTATATTATGGGAATGTACGCGGGCGCGACCAGATTAACAAGAGATTGCGACACCTGCCACGGCACAGGTAAAGTTGTAAATTAAAACAGCAAATAGAACAATTTAAGCAACCCCCTGTTCAAACTACATTGAACAGGGGGTTGTTATGCTATTTAACATAATGCTATAAAACTGTATATAAACATAAGACGAGGTTTACTAATTTGCACTTACATCCCTGGCTTGAATTACAACAAGCAGGAGAACTATGCTGACTTGATGAACAAAATTATCGATTCGGTTATTGCTATTTGTTCGGAATTTACTCCATTTATATAAGCAAATAGATGTTATTATATGTCTGATTCAACAAATCCTCTCAAAAAAGAAGGCTCTCAGATCGCTCAAAAAGGGTGTATTTGCGCGAATCAGGGATTATGGGTATAACTACCTTTCCTTTTCAATTCCGCGCCAAAATCCGGCTTAAACACTGGCTTATTTAGGGTGAACTTTTCCCCTTTGAGTGTACAATAGTTAAACTGCTAATTCAGTCTCTTACCGCATGTGTGAGAGATTTTTATCGGCATGTCTGATAAAAGAAATTTAGTTGATATTTTGCCGATAGTGTGCTATAATATTATCGGTGATAAGTATGAAATATATAACAATATCTGAAATCGCAAAGCTTTGGGATAGCTCCGAACGCACTATTCGAAATTACTGCGCTCTGGGGAAAATTGACGGTGCATTTATCAAAGGTAAAACATGGTATATTCCCGAGAACGCAATTAATCCCAGAAAAGCAAAATCAAAAGCTAAGCCGTTTCCTTTGCTCGACAGATTAAAGGAAGAAAAGGCATCTAAGCTTCACGGCGGTATTTACCATAAAATACAAATTGAATTGACCTACAACTCCAATCACATCGAGGGCAGCAAGCTCACTTACGACCAGACACGATATATCTTCGAGACCAACACTATAGGCATTGAAAATTCTGCCGTAAATGTGGATGACATTGTTGAGACCGCTAACCACTTTAAATGTATTGATATGATTATAGATAACGCTTCCCGTACGCTCAACGAAAACTTCATCAAGCGACTTCACCTTACACTCAAAAACGGAACAAGCGATAGCCGCAAAGATTGGTTTGCCGTCGGAGAATACAAAAAACTGCCGAATGAGGTTGGCGGTAAAGTTACCACCGAACCAGAAGATGTCTCGGATGAGATGAAAAAACTTCTATCAGATTATAACAAATCACAAGACAAAACACTTGATGACCTGCTTGACTTCCACTACAGATTTGAACGCATTCATCCTTTTCAGGACGGCAACGGCAGAGTCGGCAGATTAATCCTGTTTAAGGAATGCCTGAGAAATCATATTGTTCCGTTCATAATTGACGACGAATTAAAAATGTTTTACTATCGAGGATTAAGCGAGTGGAAATCTGAAAAAGGCTATCTCCGTGACACTTGCCTTACTGCTCAGGACAAATTCAAAGAGTATCTCAAATACTTTGAAATACCCGAAGAATAAAACCTGTTATCCTATACTTATTCGGTGATTCTATGGACAAATTCAAAGACATTTTAACTCACGACGCAACGAGGGTGCGTCAATACGCCTTTTCGTTCGTAAAGTGGATATTTTTCGCGGCGATTGCCGGAGCGCTCGGCGGCTTGGTCGGCACGGCGTTTCGGTACTCGATTGATTATGTAACGGGCTTGCGCACAGATAACCCGTGGCTTTGTTACCTTCTTCCTTTGGGCGGTCTTTTAATCGCGCTGCTCTACCGTGTGACAAAGCTTTCGGGTCAGGGCGATACAAACCTCATTTTAAACTCCGTGCGTACTGACGGCAAGCTGCCGATTCTACTCGCTCCTGTTATTTTTGTTTCCACCGTAATTACTCACCTTTTCGGCGGCTCGGCAGGACGCGAGGGCGCGGCTTTGCAGCTCGGCGGAACGCTCGGAAGCTTTATAGGAAGAATCTTTCACTTTAACGAAAAAGATATGCATATGGCTGTTATGTGCGGAATGTCGGGGCTTTTCTCGGCTCTGTTCGGAACGCCGCTCACCGCCGCGATTTTCGCTATGGAAGTTATTTCGGTCGGCATAATCTACTACAGCTCGTTTGTTCCGTGCATAGTTTCGGCGCTCACCGCGTTCTGGACAACAAAGCTGCTTGGGCTCAACTCAGCCGCTTTTATTATAGAAAGCATTCCAAAGCTCAACCTGACCTCGGTACTTCTTACCGCGGTCATCGGAATAGGATGCGCGTTGGTGAGCATTGTATTTTGTCTGGCGCTAAAATGGTCTCACAAGCTCGCCGCAAAATTCTTCAAGAATGAATACCTGAGGGTTGCGGTCGGCGGTACGGCTATTGTAATTCTGACCTTTTTTATAGGAACACGCTACTCGGGTACAGGCGGTAATGTTATCATTGACGCTCTGGCGGGCAAGGCTGTTTTGCCTTACGACTTTGTGTTAAAAATAATCTTTACAGCGATTACAATCGGCTTCGGCTACAAGGGCGGCGAGATTATTCCGACGTTCTTTATCGGCGCGACGCTCGGCTCACTTATCGGAAGTCTTATCGGTTTGCCGACAGAGTTTGCCGCCGCGACGGGCTTAATCGCCCTGTTTTGCGCCGTTGTCAACTGTCCCATAGCATCCATTATTCTCTCTGTAGAAATGTTCGGTGCTAAAGGTATTGTACTGTTTGCCGTAGCGGTATGTATAAGTTATATGCTGTCGGGCTACTACGGGCTTTATACGGGGCAGAAAATCATCTACTCTAAACGCAGAACGAGATTTATAAACCGCAACACGAAATAAAAAACGCCGAAAACGGCGTTTCAGTGATTAATTTAAAATGTTAATTCAGCCTCTCACGTGAGAGGCTGTTTTACGTGTTGTGTTGTTCTGTAATTTATTCTGTCCTTAACATAAGGTACAATATAAAAACATATAATTTTCTACAATCTTGGGAATCAATTATCTACAATTATGGGAATTTTCTAGCAATTTTTACTTTTTGTGTGTTATTATCCAAATAGAGAATAATAAAATACAAAGAGGTTTCCGACTTCATCTGATATACTATTGTGGAAAGTAATATTTGGAATATCATACAATAATAATCCCTTATCTTTGTTTAGCGACTCAATTTTTGAACCTATATTTATTTTATATACATCAGATTCAAACTACTTCCATTATTTGTGCGTTGAAAACACTCGTAAAAAGCAGTATTATAATAACAGCGTTAACGCCCAGTAAACATATGGAGGTTATAATGAAGTATATATCAAAAATCATCGCTGTCGCTCTTTCGGCAACGGCATTGGTTTCAGGCGCAATTTCTGTAGCGGGAGCCGCGGAAGTAAAAAAATGCGCTCAAGCCAACGTTATTTGCTGCAGCGGCACAAGCTGTGAACGCGTTGATAAGCTTTTGAGCAAAATATGCAAGGGCAACAACTGTAAAATAACGACTAAAAATCAGAAAAAATGCTGCTCCTGCGGAAATTGCCGTACAAAAAAAGTAAAACACTTCTCTAAAAAATGCGGAAATAAAAGTTGTAACGCAAAAGCGACACGCTGAAATTACTGCTTAGAGAAAAAGCTGTCAGCTAAACACCCCGTTACATAGCGGGGTGTTTGTTTTTGTCACTTCTAAAATATTGACAAAACAACTCTTTTATTATATAATTAACCTACTATATAGATAGGTTTAATATATTTTAGATTTGAGGCAGCTTATTATGAAGATGTTTTCCTGTAAAAGTATGATGCGAGGCGATATGTGTATGTCGTCTTGCTTTTTATGTCTGAATACTGCCTCTATCAATTGACAACAAAGGTTATTGTTATTATTCGGAGGCGTGGAAACGCCTCTTTTTCTATTTACAGGAGTTTTTATTATGTGCGAAATATACGGCTTCTCTGGAAAGCTTGAACGAGAACTGAACAGCGATTTGCGACGGTTTTATTCCCATTGCTCAGAACATCCAAATGGCTGGGGGCTGGCAATCATTAATAAATCTGACACTGAAATATTAAAAGAAGAATGTCGGGCGGATAAAAGCGAGCTGTTGGCTGAAAGGCTCAAAAGATCTATAAAGGCAAAAACAGCTCTCGCTCATATTCGTCTCGCGACAATCGGTCACGAGGAATACGACAACTGCCACCCTTTTACGTCGGTTGACAACAGCGGCAGAACTTGGACGCTGATTCACAACGGGACGATTTTTGAAAGCGATAATATCGGCAAATATGTTTTTCTGCAAAAGGGAGAAACCGACAGCGAGAGAATTCTTCTCTACATTGTTGACAGTATAAACAAAAAGAGCGCTGAGCTTGGACGTGATTTAACGGCTGAAGAACGTTTCGGGATTCTCGACGAAATCATAATAAACAGCTCGCCTAAAAACAAGCTTAATCTGCTTATCTATGACGGAGAAGTTATGTACGCGCACTCAAACTTCCGCGATTCGCTCTATTATCGTAATGAGAAAGAGGGCATTACTTTTTCAACTCAGCCGTTATCCGAAAGCGGCTGGGAAAATGTTGAGTTTATGACACTGCTCGGCTACCGCGAGGGTGAGCATATTTTTACAGGTACAAAGCACAACCACGAGTATTTCTTTGACCCTGCCGCGTACAATCCGCTGTATATGGCTTATTCGGGACTATAAAATGCTCAACGAGCTCTAAGGAGAATAAAAATGAACGCTCAGAAATTGATATACGACCGTTTTATCACCCCGCTTCAGAAGCCCCGCGCAAGCTATATCGGAATTGAAATCGAAATGCCGATAGTAAATCTGAGCGGAGAAAAAACCGAGAAATACGTCTGTATAGACGCTGTCGAAAAAGCAATCAGTCATTTCGGATTCACTCCGCAAAAGTTTGACGACAACGGAGTTTGTCACGAAGCTGTCTGCGAGGACACGAGCGATGTCTTTTCCTTTGACTGTTCCTACAACAACTTTGAAATCTCCCTCGGACGAGTGCGGACGCTTCACGAGGCTCAGGCGCGTTTCAGGGATTATGTAAGCTATATCAACACGGAATTAAGTCAAAATAACCATACACTGACGGGGATGGGAATCAATCCGAATTATAAAATCAACGACTCTAATTTTGTTCAGTCACCGCGCTACAGTATGCTTGAAGGGTATCTGAAAAAGAGCAAAGTGTGGAACGGAGAGTTTCATCCGTATTACGACTTCGGGACATTTTCAAGCGCGTCTCAGGTGCAGCTTGACGTAAGCGAGGAAAACCTCCTCGATACAATTGAAGCGTTTTCGCTTGTTGAGCCGCTGAAAGCCGTGTTATTCGCAAACTCTTACCTTTCCGATATACCCGAGCTTCTTTGCGCGAGGGATTATTTGTGGGAGAACAGCCCTCACGGTATCAACTCTCGAAATGTCGGATTCTTTGAGCCGATTCCGAAATCTACAGACGAATTAGTTTCTTATCTTTCAAAGGCAAGCATTTTCTGCGCCGAGCGCGATGAAAAGTATCTTTTCTTTTATCCGATTCCTTTTGACGAATATCTCAACCGCAAGACTGTTGAAGCCGAGTATTATGACGGAGAATATCATAAGTATTCTTTTGCGCCGAGCGCTGATGACATCAGACTTTTACGCACATATAAACAGATTGACCTGACCTCGCGCGGTACGCTTGAATTCCGTTCCGCATGTACCCAGCCTCTCTCGGAGGCTATGACGGTAGCGGCATTTCATCTCGGACTTATTAACAAAACGAAAGAACTGACAAATTTACTTAAAACATCATTTATTTACAGTAACGGAGATTCTCCCGCCGAGCTTCGCAAAAAGATGAACCGAGCTGACTTCCTTTCGTTTGTGAATCCCGCTAAATTGAAAGCGTTACTAAATGATGTTTTAGCACTCTGCTCGGACGGCTTAAAAGAACGCGGTTACGCTGAGGGAATCTACCTCAAACCGCTTTATCGAAGAGCGGAATCACTTATATATCCGGCAAAATATCTCGTTGAACATAAAAATCAAATCATCACCGTTATTAAAAAATACGCCGATCTTGAGGAGACGTTATGATAAAACTTTTCGATACAAAAAACATATACGGTACATTCGGTTTGGAACGCGAGACCCTGCGTGTCACATCTGACGGATATATGGCGCAAACGCCTCACCCCTTTCCTGATGACGAGCATATCGTTAAGGACTTTTGCGAGAATCAAGCAGAAATCAACACAGGCGTTCATAGCACGGCGCATGGCGCTGTAAATGAGTTAAAAAAGCACTCTAAACGCTTGAAAGGAAAAATTAAAAAGCACGGCGAATCACTATGGATGTACTCAAACCCTCCATATATTAAAAATGATGATGACATCCCTGTAGCGATATACGAGGGCGATCAAAAAAGCAAGCACAGTTATCGTAAGTACCTCGCTGAAAAATACGGTAAATACAAGATGACTTTATCAGGTATTCACGTTAATTACTCGCTGTCGGAGGAGCTTTTGAAAACTTCGTTTTCCAAGTCTGATTACAGCGACTATATCGAGTTCAAAAGCTACTCCTATCTGCGTTTGGCTCAGGGGCTGACAGAATACGGTTGGATAATTAATCTTTTGCTCTCTGCTTCGCCTGTATGTGACGGTTCATATCTGAACCCAAAGCAAATCCGTGAAACCGTTATTACCGAATACGCTTCTGTTCGCTGCGGAAAAGAAGGCTACTGGAATAGCTTTACTCCTGTGCTTTCTTATGACAGCATTTTATCTTACGCTGACAGCATTCAAAAATATATTGACAGTGGCTCGCTTGCGGGTGTCGGAGAGCTGTATTATCCTATCCGTTTAAAACCGAAGGGAGTAAACCGCCTCAACAATCTCGTGCAAAACGGAGTCAATCATATCGAGCTGCGAAACATCGACATCAATCCGTTTGCCGAGGAAGGTATAGACGTTAGGGATTTGGAGTTTTTGGAGCTTCTTATGCTATGGATCTTCTGTACTTATAATAAAAAACTTTCGCCAGCTGACCAAATCCGCGCAGTTGAAAATCTTAAAAACTCCGCTTTGTATGATATTGACAACACGACAATACTCGCGGATAATAATAAAAAAGAATCGCTGAGAACAGCAGGCTTGAGAATTCTCGGTGAAATGAAAGATTTTTTCGGAGAGAGCCTGACGCTTCAATATCAATCCCAAAAGCTTATCGAACAAGACGCAAGATATGCGGACATAGTGAGAGCGAATTTAAAAGATAATTACATTAACAAGGTTATTATCGGAGGATGAAATGAAATCGATACTGATTAAGGATACTACCAGAGAGGAACGCGAGGAAATCATTCGCAAATCGTTGTACGGCTCCTGTGGAGCGGAATGTGAGTTCTGTTCCGGATGCGACAATCGCGGAGGCGGCAGGACTGACAGCATCTATCAGCCTTATATCGACGGAGAAAAAGAGATAAGCGAAATCAACGCAGAGTACAAAGCACCATTTGTAAAGTAACATTTCTGATAAATCGTAAAACTCCGTCAAGGATTTATTCTTGTACTTTCTTGATATCAATATTCTATAGATTCAAATAATCAAAACCCCTTATCTTTGTTTAGCGGCTCAATTTTTGAAAACCCTCTTAAAACGCGCAACAGGGGGATATTTGCGCGAATCGGGCATCGGGGTCAAACTACCCGAGTCCTCCACTAACCGTCCAAAATAATGGCTTAAACACTGGTGGTTCCAATCGATTTTTTCCACACTTCAGGATAAACATACTTTGAGCAATTGCAGCCTCTCACCGTGCGTGAGAGGCTGTTTATCAGAAGTTGAAATTATCTATCAGTCCTTTGAATACATTGTTATCATGATTGATGAAAAAAATATAGATAATCATCTTGTGAATAGATTATTGACATATTACACTGAGTTAGATATACTAGTTTTAGAAGAAGTAAAGTAGTCCTCATTTATTGAGGCAACGCTTGGGTCCTGTTGACCAACTTCTTCTTTTTTCTTTCATTAGTATCATGTAAAGACTATCTTCCTATATTAATGTTTCTGACTGAATTAAGCCTCTCACTCTCGTGAGAGGCTGTTTTCACACACGCTATTCATGCTCTGTTTTTCTGTCCTTTTTCTTTATCTTAACGTTGGTAAGCTCAAAACTCATATCGAGCAGAAACAAAAGCTGCTCATCATCCACGCTACCGTCCAATGCAACGGAAATCCATTTATCCTTGCTCATATGATAAGCCGGAAAGAAGCCTTTTTCTAATCTGAGCGAGCCTATCAGCGCGGGCTCACATTTCAGATTGACGATATCAATATCGCCGTCCTCGTGTAACCCAAGTTTTGACTTTGGAATATCCATCACCAAAGCAAACCATTTTTTATTGCTTCGGTGTCTGTAAACCGCAAAAGTTGGGTTACTCTCCCAAGGAAAATCGGGATCCGTATTGTAGGTTTCGGCAATATACTTTTGCAACTCTCTCTTATTCATATAGCTCTTCCTTGTATTCAAAATCCATTCTACTCTCAAGTTTATCAATAAAAAGCTGCGAAACGAGCGACAGTTTTTGCTCGCGTTTCCATATCAGCGTTGGATGCACAGCGATTTCAGGAGTTAGCGGTCGGAAGCAGAGGTTTGAGGTTTCTGAGGTATCAACCAGTTTGTCGAATGAAACAGCATAACCGATTCCGTCCTCGACCATCAGCGAGGCGTTATAGAGCAGATTATAGGTCGCGGCAACTTGCAAATGTCTTGCCTGCGCTCCGCTGAAAAGCGATAAACCGTTGGCTCGTGATACGATGAGTGGCTTGCCGTATAAGTCCTTTACGGTGACACTTTCTTTTGCGGTGAGCTCGCTGTCCCTACGCATTATCACACCAAAGATCTCCTTATCATCGAGCGTAAAGTGATGATAGTTTTCACGGTCAAAGTCCGTGAAAATCAGCGCAAAATCAAGCAGCCCTCGGTCGAGCTTGTCCTTTAAGTCCTCGGTATCGCCGCTGAAAATGTTCAGCCTAATGTTGGGGTATTCCGTCTTTAAGTGATAAAACACCCTTGTGACGCGGTGCATAGAATACGATTCTCCCGCGCCGATATTCAGACTGCCCGAAATGTTATTCTTCACCTCGGAGATCTCGCTCTCCGTCAGCTCGACAAGCTGCATCATCTCGCTTGCTCTTTTGCGGAGAATCAAGCCTTCCTCGGTCAACTCGATGCGCCTTTTGCCTCTAATAAAAAGCGTCACGCCGAGCTCTTCCTCCAAATCTCGTAACTGCCTTGACAGTGACGGCTGAGAGAGATTCAGAGACTGCGCGGCGGCAGAAATGTTGCCCTCTCTTGTGACCGCCAAAAAATATTGTAAAACCCGAAATTCCATCAAATCACCTCAAAATAATTATACAACACTTTACTATGCTTGTAAAGCATAATTAACTATTTAATATAAGTATTTGCTATTTATCGAATGTGGATATATAATATACTCAAGAGGTGATTACAATGAAACTGAAATCAATTATATCCTGTATATTGATCCTATCTGTTATGCTTACATATTCCTCTTGCGCTGAAGCCAAGCCGAATGTAAGGTTAAGCGCGAAGAAGCTCGCTATAACTGTAGGAAAGAGCAAAACTTTAAAACTCTTCGGGACAAATAAGAAAATCGGTTTTAAGATATCTTCAGGCAAGAAATATATAAAAATAAAACGTATATCAAAAACCTCCGTTAAGATAACCGCATTAAAAAAAGGTAACGCAAAGGTGAAAGCAACCCTCGGCAAAAAAAGTTATACCTGCGCTGTAACCGTAAAAGCAAAGGCTAATACTAAGACCATAAAAATCAAAGTAAACGGGAAAAGCTTTTCCGTAAAGCTTAACAGCAGTAAGGCAGCGGCTGAATTATATAACAAACTACCGCTTACCCTTAAAATGACAGAGCTCAACGGCAACGAAAAGTATCATCTTTTTGAGAGTAGTTTTTCGGGAAATGGAAAAACTTATCCAACTATTAAAGCGGGAGACTTGATGATTTACGATAAGAATTATCTCGTTCTGTTTTATGACGATATAATTAACTCGTCTTACGAGTATATAAAAATCGGTCGGATAACCGACACAAGCGGTTTAAAAAATGCCGTCGGCAGAGGTAATGTAACTATTAATTTTACGAGGTAATATGAACACAAAAGAATTTATAGAGATTATGAACAGCGGCGCGGAAGTCATCGCCAAGAGCGAAACGCATTTGTATATGACATATCTCAGTAACGAGGCAATGAAGATTACCGCCGAGTTGAACAACTCCTATCACACACCCGAAGAGATCGGCGCATTGATGGAAAAGCTGACAGGCAGACCGTTCCCCGAAGGCGCGTATATGTTCCCGCCGTTCTATACCGATTGCGGCAAAAATATAAAGCTCGGAAAGAATGTGTTTATCAACGCGGGCTGTCAGTTTCAGGATCAGGGCGGTATAACGATTGGTGACAATACTCTGGTCGGCCCCAAGACAGTAATTGCTACGCTCAACCATCATCAAAATCCCGATAAGCGCGCGAATTTGATTCCAAAGCCTGTTGTGATCGGCAAGAATGTTTGGATAGGAGCAAATGTTACAATCTTACCGGGCGTTACAATCGGCGACGGCGCCATTATCGCTGCAGGGGCGGTTGTTAATAAAGATGTAGAAAAAAACACAATCGTGGGCGGTGTACCCGCAAAGAAGATAAAAGAAGTCGATTTGGAGGAATCGTTATGAGGCGAGGGGAAAATAAAAAACCTCAAACAGCTGTGACTTTACTCTTAGTTGTTGCAATGTTATTCTCTCACACACTCTTTACAAGCGCGGCTGTCAGATACGATGTGAATCGGGACGGAAAGTTTAATATCTCAGACGCGACAACGATTCAAAAATACCGTGTAGGATTATTATCGGAAGATGATATTGATTCCGCTCAAGCCGACGCAAACAGAGATGGAAAAATAACAATCAGAGATGCCACCTGTATTCAAATGATATTAGCGGGTATTTTAAAAGAAACCGATGATAACAACGAAGATATGAAAATCAGTATAAACGATACCAGTATTGATGTTAATTGGGAGGAAAACGAAGCAGTAGACGCTCTGAAAGCAGCCGTAAAAGATAATCCTATGACGATTAATATGTCAATGTACGGAGGCTTCGAGCAGGTGGGTTCACTCGATATGAGTCTGCCTCATAATGATACCCGAATCACTACCGAACCCGGTGATGTTATACTCTACTCGGGCAATCAAATTGTCTTATTCTATGGTTCAAACACATGGTCATATACCCGTCTCGGAAAAATTAAAAATATGAATGAAGAACAGTTGAGAGAGCTTCTCTCAAAAGGAAACGTAACAATAACTATTTCAATTTAAAAAGGAGTCTTTATTATGATGAAAACAGCAGATTTGAGATTGACACAGGAATGGGATAAGACCTTCCCGAAAAGCGATAAGATCGAACACAGCAAGGTGACTTTCATAAACCGCTACGGCATTACGTTGGCGGCAGATATGTATTTGCCGAAGAATGCCGAGGGCAAGCTGCCCGCGATCGCGGTATGCGGTCCCTTCGGAGCGGTCAAGGAGCAGTGCTCGGGACTGTACGCGCAGACGATGGCGGAGCGTGGATTTTTGACAATCGCTTTTGACCCGAGCTTTACAGGCGAGAGCGGCGGCACACCTCGATATATGGCTTCGCCTGACATCAACACCGAGGACTTTCAGGCGGCAGTCGATTTCCTCTCAAACTGCGACAAGGTCGATCCCGACCGTATCGGAATTATCGGTATCTGCGGTTGGGGCGGTATGGCGCTTAATGTCGCGGCTCTTGACACAAGAATCAAAGCGACGGTTGCCTCCACAATGTACGATATGACGCGCGTGAATGCCAACGGTTATTTTGACAGCGAGGACAGCGAGGAAAAGCGTTATGAGCATAAGGTCGCACTGAATAACCTGCGCACCGCCGAATACGCAAAGGGCGAATACTCCCGCGGCGGCGGCTGTGTGGAGCTCCCCGTTCCCGACGATATGCCGTTCTTTGTCAAGGACTACAGCGAATACTACAAGGGCAGAGCCTATCATAATCGTTCACTGAACTCGAACGAGGGCTGGAACAGTGTGGGCTGTATGTCCTTTATGAATCAACCGATTTTGAAGTACAGCAACGAGATACGTTCCGCAGTGCTTGTTATTCACGGAGAAAAGGCTCACTCCTGCTATTTCAGCAAGGACGCGTTCAAGGATATGACAACAGACAGTAAGTACACCGAAAATAAGGAGCTGTTAATTATTCCTGACGCTGTTCATACCGATTTATACGACAATATGGACGTTATTCCGTTCGACAAGATGGAAGAATTCTTCAATGAATATTTGAAGTGAGGTTTACTATGTCTAAGAGAGTATTGATTATCAGCTCAAGTATTCGCCCGAACAGCAACTCCGAATTACTTGCGAACGCCTTTGCTAACGGTGCGAGAGAGTCCGGCAACGAGGTGGAGCTCGTTTCGCTGAAAGAAAAAACCATTGGCTTTTGCAAGGGGTGTCTTGCCTGTCAAAAGCTCGGTCATTGCGTCATCAATGACGACGCGAATGAAATCACGGAAAAGCTGCTTAACGCTGAGGTCGTAGTATGGGCAACGCCGATTTATTACTACGAGATGAGCGGTCAGATGAAGACCATGATCGACCGCGCCAACTCCTTGTACCCGCGCGACTATCAGTTCCGTGATGTCTATCTGCTGACAACTGCCGCCGAGGATGAAGAGTATGTAGATGAGGGAGTTTGCAAGGGTTTGCAGGGCTGGATCGACTGCTTTGAGAAAGCACAGTTTGCGGGCAAAGTATTCGCTGGCGGTTATGACAGCCCAAAGTCCATCGAGAACAGCGACAAGCTCAAAAAATCCTATGAAATGGGTAAGGCAATCCGATGATCGTTTAACAGTGTAAAAAATCAACCGTCCGAATGCATTCGCTTTCGGGCGGCAATTTTTTAGTTCAATTGTTTCGTTCATATTCATCACTCAAATAATTCAATATAACCGTTTTTTAATTTTTACTACAATTTACCCCCGATTTGTCACCTAATTGACAAATCGGGGGATATTTTATCTTATGTAAATAAAAAAATTTAAAAGCAGCAAAATCTGTTGTACTTCTGTTGTAGTCGGTTTGATATAGTATAGACACAACAGAGAGGGACACCTCAAAAAGACGCAAAGGAGATAATCCAAATGACAAAGACAAACACAAGATTTATCGCTTTATTACTCGCAATTATCACCGCAATTTCGGTAACAACTTCAATGACTTTTACAGCTGCCGCGGCAGAAACAAAACCGTCAGCGACAGCAAGCTTCGAGGACGAGGATGATAACGATGACCTCGACGAGGACGACGACGAAAGACTCTTCTACGTTGACGACGAGAGCGGAGCGGAGTTTGAGACGGACGGTCAGTATTGGAAAGACGCCACAGGCGAAGTAATCTATGAAATGATTTACAGATGCATCGACCATCTTGCTGATGAAAGCTGGATAGGCAGTGTATTTTCAATGGGCGGCCTCGTTGTTTTTAAATCCATCTACGATGCGGTTAACCCGAAGACCTACGAGCCCAGTGCAGATACAAAAGTAATCCTCGAGGCAATCGAGGAACTCTCCGATAAAGTAAGCGCGGACCACAACGAGTCTATGCGAGCTTTTGAAAAACTGGATTTAAACATTTCGACACAGGCTTTCAGAGGTTCGGTTGACGAACTCATCGATTCCAACACTCAGGTAGTTGACACACTCAAGCAGTACAATATTACAACCGATACCGAGAAAAAGGGAGTGCTCACCAAAGCGGAGTACAACGCTTATAAAAAAGCTCTGAGTAACTCGGAACTTGATTTCAGCAAGCTCGAGAAGAAGCTGACAGCTATGACTAACTTCCTCAAAGGCACAAAATATCAAAACAATAATACGCCCGGATACAACTCATATGTAGATTATCTTCTGGCTCAGGTTAATTCCAAGAATTCAAGCCATACCTTCTCAAAAGCGGCTGATTTAAAGACTGCTTCCAAAGCAATGAAAAAAGAGATCAAGAGTATGCAGGGAACTTGCATTCTTTACGCCGCGACTTTAGCGACAATCGCTCATTTACAGTATAAGGTCGACGAGTATGATCAGAAGCATGACGCTGCAATCGCTACTACTCAAGCACAGAAAACAGAAGCAAAAGAAGCTAAAAAACAGATGATTAAAACACGCGACGAGAGATTAGCTCAGATTAAAGAAAAGACAGATATAGCTCGTAAATATTATAAGAAAGCTATAATCTATATCAATAAAGCAGGCGTTGCCAAGGTTAAAATCGGCGACTCTGAAAAAACTTTCCCGACATTCGGCGACGCGTGGGGCACAGCGTTCAACTCAGGCAAGAAATTTACAATTACACTTCTTAAGGACGTAAAAGCTGACGCGGCGAGAGGACTTAACGAAGCGGGTCTCGGCGCTAACTTCGGATTCAACAGCAACGGCGGATTAATTTCCAAAGAAGACAAAGACGCGACAATCGATTTAAACAAGCACACAATCGAATGCGGCACAAAGGCGTTCTCATTTGCCGATGTTGAACTCAAGTCAAACCTCACAATCAAAAACGGCACAATCAAGAACGCTACAAGAATCATAAACCTTGACAATACCGAGAAAGATAAAGCCGCAAACATAGTTATCGACTCAGTTAAGATCCAGGGCTGCAGGAACACAGCGCTCTACTTCAACTGTTATCAGGATACAAACTTAGTTCTCAAGAACAGCGAAATCAGTGATACGGCAAAGGGTAGCGGAATCTTTGAAAAATGGCACCTTAAGTATCAGATTAGCAACACAACTTTCAAAAATAACAAGGGCGAATACGGCGGAGCTTTCCACGGCAATTATGCCACAGACGGAAGCTATGTCAAGAACTGCACCCTCACAGGCAACGAAGCCGACAAAACAGGCGGAGCACTCTATTGTGTATACAACGTAACCAACTCAACCTTTAAGAATAATAAGGCTAAGGACGGAAAAGGCGGAGCCTTCGCTTACTGGGGCAGCGTTAACAACTGCACATTCGAGGGCAACTCGGCAACCGACCAGGGCGGAGCCGTATGGGTTCAGGCTGATGTAACTGGCTGCACCTTCAAGAACAACAAAGCAGGCGGAAACGGCGGAGCGCTCTTCGTTCAGTCAAAGAACAAGACAGTAAACAATTGTACATTCGACGGTAATTCCTCAAGCAGTAACGGCGGAGCTCTCGCTTATGACCTCGACGGCAACTGCACAAAGAACTGCACTTTCAAGAATAATACTTCAAGCTATGACGGCGGCGGATTATATGTTCCTTGTGACCAGGACGCTAAAGTAGAATATTGCACATTTGACGGAAATAAATCAGGAACAGACGGCGGCGCGATCAGCGTTTGCGCTCACACTGACTTAACCCTCACTGGCAGCACAATCAAAAACAACCGCGCGCACGGCAAGGGTGGCGGAGTTTACCTCGGAGCGCTGAGCTTCTCGGACCATCACTTTACAAACGTAACAATTACAGGCAACTGGTCTGATGTACACGGAAGCGGAATTTACTGCAATACCATGACAGGGGCAGCCGCTGACGTAGCAGTTCACGGCTCTGTAATCATAAGAAACAATGGAAGCGAAAACGCTTACATGGTTCAGGCAGCAGGCAAAAAGGCTATGTTCTATACAAAGAGCAATTTTGACTCAGGTCGTTCCAGTATATATGTATGTTCTTCCACAAACAGCGATATCGCGGTAGTTGACCTTAATATGAAGGCTCACGAAGGAGCGTTCCACTCCGACAAAGGCAGAAGACTTTACAGAGGCACATTCCACAACTACACACTTTATCTTGATGATTGCGGATAAATGAAGTTAACACATTTATGTTTTCTATATGTTATCTCCTATAAAAAGTCAAGTAGTAATTAACTAACTTGCTGATTTACAATTTTTTTTGATAATTTTTATACAAGAGGGCTTTGCCCTCGTATCAA
>JAHLAX010000141.1 GCA_020625875.1 bacterium
ATCCGATTTAGAAGAACTCTACCAACAATTTAAAGACAAAGCGTTATTTTCGGTATCTAAAAGCCACAAAAAAAGTAGACTAACAGACGGAAAAGACATGGATTTCTTATTGAAAAAAGAAAAACTCCCCAAAAATATTCTTTTTTCTACTACTGCCCTAGACAACGGAATTAATATTAACGACCATACGGTGAAATATGTTGTGATAGATTTGCTAGACATTGATACTATTATTCAATGTTTGGGACGAAAGAGAATACAAAACGATGCCGACACAATTACTTTTCTTATTAGAAAACCAACAGAATTTACAATATCACAAGCAATCAGTAACATAGATAAAGAATTGGAACAGGTAGATTTTTTCCTTGCTAATGGAGAAAGAGAACTAATAAAAACCTATCCAAGAAACACAAGAATAGACGGTAACAATATTCTTTTTTGGGATTATAACGATGAAGAAGAAAAGCCTGAAATAAAAATTAATCAGGTTGCTTACTTTAACCGCTTATACAGACATGGACGCTATCAAGAATTACAAAAGCAAGGAATGAAAGAAATCTTATCAATGAGGTTGAATATTCCAAAAGAGAAATTTAGTTATTATTACAGTGCTTTATCTATCCTGAAACAATCAGCGGAAAAGGAAACACTATACAGGACAAAAGAAGAAAAACAAATGTTTTACAATCAGCTGAATTGTAGAAAGAATAGCAAGTTGATTAAAAGCATGGACAACTTAAACGATTACTTTTCAGATAATAATTTCCCTTATCAAATCATAGAGGAAGATATTCAACAAGAAACAACAAGATATAGGCATTCATGGAAAGTTATCAAGAAAACCAATAACACGGAAGTTAATTGACTGGACAACTTTTGCAACAAGTCTTCAATAAAAATTAGTACTATAATTTGATATTTATAGAGAGAGTTTATCTAGTTTTATATTAAAAATTTACCCTTATAGAGAAATAAATTAAATAATTTTTAATCTGTACAAAATTATTATAAATTAATGGTTGGACAAAACAAGCAATTTCCCTTATATATAAATAACATTTATGATTATTATAAAAATGATAATCGAGAAAGGAGAGAACAATAAAAATTAATCAAAAAATCTATCTAAAAAAACCTCTTTTCCCTATCTTGTTATAGCTTGCTTGCAAGGTATGACAAGTAGGGCAAGGGTTAAATAGCGTAAGCTATTTGACCCGCAGTAACTCAATAGCGTTAGCTATTGACAAAGTAGACACCAAAGAAATTTAACCGATGTGTCTGTAAAAGGCATTGTATCTTAATCTTAATAAAAGGTTAAGGAAATCAGAAAGGATTTGATTTATGAACAAAAAAGAATTAATCAGCAAAGTAGTAGAAGAAAGCCATGTATCACAACAGGACACCGAAAAAGTTATTGATAGTCTGTTTATGGGAATTATGGATGAAGTGATAAAAGGAAATTCAGTACAAATTACTAATTTTGGTACATTCAAGCAAGTTACCCGACAAAGTAGAATTGCAAGAAACC
>JAHLAX010000071.1 GCA_020625875.1 bacterium
CGGAACAAGGGAGCAAAAGCGCTCTCCAAAATAAGGAGTTGAAGGACGGCGCTCCAAGCTGTCCGCACAACGACTATATTTTGGTGCGAGGTCGCAAACAAAAAAGAAGAGCCGCGTCAGTATTCCAAAAATGGCTTACTGATGCGGCTTTTCGTGGTCGAGGTGACAGGACTTGAACCTGCGGCATCTTGGTCCCAAACCAAGCACTCTACCAAACTGAGTTACACCTCGGAGTTATTAAATTGTGGTCGCCGTTGTGGTCAACTATGTGGTCGTCGGCGTTTTTTGACCTGATTTTTTCTGAGCTTGAAAACCCGAAAGTCAAGGCGTAATGCGGAGTTTGGCGGTTTTCAAAAAACGTGCCAACCGAAATGGGTACATGCTCCCAAACCAAGCACTCTACCAAACTGAGTTACACCTCGTATTCTGTTTTACAGCCTCATAATTATATAGCAAGCCGAGCCAAAAGTCAAGCGGAATATTGACAATAAAAGTGCTTTGTAGTACATTAGTATCGGTGATAAAATGAAATTTTACAAAAGGCTTCCGCTCGAGAGTATGAGCAACTGCCGCGACCTTGGCGGCTATCCGAGCAAGTTCGGCGGAGTGACTAATTTCGGAGTGTTTTTGCGCAGTGAGGCTCCCGTGAACCTCAGCGCTGACGATATTCGGTTTTTGAAAGATTACGGAGTAACAAAGTCGCTTGACTTTCGCGGTGACGCCGATTTGTCGCTGTTTCCGAGCAGTCTGAATACCGATGGAATTGAATATGTCCGACTGCCGATGTTCGGGCGCGCGGACGCTATGGGTTTTGACGATAAAGACGATGATCCGAGCGCCAGCTTTTCGGGCTGGGGTAAGAGCTATATTCAATGGATTGAGTGCTTTAAAGGCTGGGTGCGCGATGTTTTTATGGAGCTTAGCTCAACTGAGGGCGTGTGCCAGTTCAACTGCAACGCGGGCAAAGACAGAACAGGTATTACAGCCGCGTTCATACTGGCGCTTAGCGGAGTTGAAATCAGCGATATAGCCTTTGACTATTGTATCAGCCGCGCTATGCTCAAGCCTCGTTTCGCCGAGCTTAGCAAGCAGTGGGGTGATTACTTGAAGGACGACAGAGGCCGCCTGATTACCAATCATCCGTTTTTATACACACCGCGCGACGCTATGTATCAGCTTTTCGCGTATATAAACAAAAAGTATATTAATATTGAAAACTATCTTTATTCCTGCGGCGTCAGCGAAAAGGATGTATATATTATCAGAAGTAAAATGCTTAACACATAAACAAAAGCAGTCCTATAGGGGACTGCTTTTTGCGTAAAATTATAAAACTTTTGATAAGAAATCCTTGAGCCTTGGACTCTTTGGATTATCAAAAAACTCGTCGGGCTTGCCCTGTTCTACGATAACGCCCTCGTCGATGAAGATGACCTGTGTTCCAACCTCACGGGCGAAGCCCATTTCGTGAGTAACGACCGCCATCGTCATACCTTCTTTAGCGAGCGATTTCATAACCTCCAGCACTTCGCCTACCATTTCGGGGTCGAGCGCCGAGGTGGGCTCGTCAAAGAGTAGCACATCGGGATTCATACAAAGTGCGCGCACAATAGCTACACGCTGTTTCTGTCCGCCCGAAAGCTGAGAGGGATAGGCGTCCGCTCTGTCGGCGAGACCAACTCTCTCGAGCAGTTTCATTGCGTTTGATTCGGCTTCTTTTCGTGACTGTTTTAACAGCTTGAGCGGGCCGAGAGTCATATTTTGCAGAACCGTCATATGCGGGAACAGGTTGAACTGCTGGAACACCATACCCATTTTTTGACGATGCAGGTTGATGTCGACCTTTGGGTCTGTAATGTCAGTTCCCTCGAAGAAAATCTTGCCGCCTGTGGGCTCCTCAAGAAGATTAAGACAGCGCAAAAACGTGCTCTTGCCCGAGCCTGACGCGCCGATAATAACAATAACGTCGCCCTTGTTGACTTCGAGATCAACGCCCTTGAGCACTTCTAAATCATCAAATTTCTTTTCAAGATTTTCAACTTTGATGAGTAATTCTTTATCAGTGGTCACTGTTGCGCAGCCTCCTCTCAACAACCTTAAGCAGTTGTGTCAAAATAATAACTATTACGAGATAAATAACAGCTACGGATATGAGCGGGAAAAACGCCTCGTATGTACGCGAGCGTATAAGGTTGCCGACGTAGGTCAGCTCGTGAGTGGCGGCATAGCCCGCGACGGATGTTTCTTTAAGCAAAACAATGAACTCGTTGCCCAAGGCAGGTAGTACGTTTTTGAGCGCCTGAGGCAGTATAACGAGAATCATCGTTGAGCGGTAGTTAAAGCCTATAGAACGGCTCGCCTCGAACTGTCCTTTGTCGATTGACATAATACCCGAGCGAACAATTTCGGCTACATACGCGCCCGAGTTGATACCGAACGAGAGTATAGCCGCGAACGTACCGTTCTGCGCCTCGCCAAACACGATGAAGTACATAATCATAACCTGAATCAATACAGGAGTTCCGCGAATAACGGTGATGTATATGTTGCAAATAACGTTTAGAACCTTAACAACAAAAACGCCGAAGCCTTTTTTGTTTTTGCCCTTAATGTTCATCTCATAGCTCGAGCGTATAATCGCGACTAAAAATCCCAGAATAAGTCCGAGGATAGTAGCGAGCAGCGAGATGAGCAGCGTCAGACCCAAGCCTTCAAGAAGCTGCAGCCATCTGTCCTGATATATCAGATTGTTATAAAAGCTTTCGAAAAAGCTGCTGAAAAACTGTTCCATAAAATCCTATAAAAATCCTTTTTAAAAAATTTGCAACCGCCGTATGACGGTTGCAAAAATGTTTCTAAAGATTAGTCGCCTATATACTTGTCAACAATCTTCTTGATAGTGCCGTCGTTCTTGAGCTCCTTAAGAGCCTTGTTGATTTTCTCTGTGAGGTCGTTGCCCTTCTTGAGGCAGATAGCGTAATCCTCTTTCTCGAAAGGCTCATCAAGAATCTTGATGCCCTTGTTCTGCTTAACAAAAGCCTTGGCGGGCTCGTTGTCGATTACAACAGCGTCAACCTTACCTTTTGTGAGAGCGAGCACAGCGTCAGCGCCCTTGCTGAAACGCTCTACAGAAGCGCCCTTGATGTCAGATACATAGATGTCGCCTGTTGTGCCCATCTGAACACCTACAGCAGCCTTGGCGAGGTCGTCGCCGTTCTTAACCTTGCTGTCCTTTTCGGGAACGATGATAACCTGTGTTGCGGTTGTGTAAGAGTCAGTGAAGTCTACGGCTTTCTTTCTCTCGTCTGTAACTGTCATACCCGCCATACCGAAGTCAGCCTTGCCTGAGGATACGGCTGTGATGATTGAATCAAATTCCATATCGTCAATAACGAGCTTGGCGTCGAGCTTGTCACAGATAGCCTGAGCGATTTCAGCGTCGATGCCGACAATCTTTTTGCCTTCATAATATTCATAAGGCTCAAAGAAAGCGTTTGTAGCCATATGGAGCTCAGTCTTGGTTTCGCTTGATTTTGTGTCTTTGCTTTCACCGCAGGAGGTGAGAACAAAAGCTGATGTTGCCGCGAGAACAACCGCGAGCATAATTGCAATAATTCTTTTCATTTGTTTTTCCTTCTTTCTTTTTAATATGTATAAAATACCAACATACAATAATGTAATATATTCCGAGCAAAAAAGCAAGAGAATTTTTAAAAAATATTCATTATATCGAGTTTTTTGTGCGATTTTCTGAATATTTATGTATTATTATACACACCTTGAATAAATGTGTGTGCGTTTGAGCTAAAATATGTATTGTTATTTTTAAACTGAGGTGCTATAATAACCCAAAGAAAGGAATGATACTATGCGAAAAGTAATGCCTATCACACTGCTTACGGGTTATCTCGGAGCGGGAAAAACCACATTATTAAATCATGTACTCAACAATCAGGAGGGCTACAAGGTAGCCGTTATCGTAAACGATATCGGAGAGGTAAATATAGACGCCGCGCTGATTCAGAAGGGCGGAATTGTCGCCGAGAAAGACGACAACCTTGTGCCGCTTCAGAACGGCTGCATTTGCTGTACATTAAAAACGGACTTAATAAAGCAGATTTGCGACCTTGTTAAGGCAAATAAATTTGACTATATTCTCATCGAGGCTTCGGGTATCTGTGAGCCGATTCCGATTGCTCAGACGATTTCATATCTTGACGGCTCGGCAAATCAGCCCGGTATTCCAAAGATTTGTCGTCTTGATAATATTGTGTCGGTAGTTGACGCGGCGCGCCTTTCCACTGAATTCGGCTGCGGCGGAACTCTGCTTTCTGACAATATTGACGAGGAGGATATTGAGAACCTCATTATCCAGCAGATTGAGTTCTGTAACACCATTATTATTAATAAGGTTGACAGCGTAACTCCCGAAGAGCTTGTTAAGGTTAAGAAGGTTATTAGAGCTCTCCAGCCTGAAGCTAAGCTGATTGAAACCAATTACGGCAAGGTTGATGTTGGTGAGATTCTCAACACAAACGCCTTTGATTTTGAGAAGGTCTGCAACTCGCCCGCGTGGGTTCAGGAGCTCAACGCGGATTTGGATGACGATGACGAAGATAATCATGACGAGCATGAGCATCATCACGAGGAACACGAACATCATCATGATGAAGATGAACACCATCACCACGACCACGACGAGCATGAGCATCATCATCACGATGATGAGCACGAAGAACACCACGGCCACGGACATCACCACCATCATCACCATCATCACGGCGAGGGAGAGGTTGAGGAGTATGGTATAGGTACGTTTGTGTACTTCCGCCGTCAGCCGTTCGAGCGTGATAAGATTGACCGCTGGCTTCAGAACTTCCCCAAGAACATCATCCGAGCTAAGGGTATCTTCTGGTTCAAAGAGGACAAGGACTGGGCGTATATGCTCGAGCAGGCGGGCAAGCAGGTCACCGCTTCCGACTATGCCGAGTGGATAGCTGCCGCTCCCAAGAATATACAGAAAAAAGCGCTCTCGGAGGACCCGATTCTCAGAAAAGAATGGGACGAAAAATACGGCGACAGAATGATTAAGCTTGTATTTATCGGTCAGAATCTTGACAAAGAAAAGATTACACGCGAGCTTGACGCTTGTCTGACAGATATATAATATCCAGTTATCAGTTCTCAGTTTTCGGTTAACAGTTTCGGTCGGGACGGAAAGCTTCATCTTTCGAAACGATTCTGCCCCGAATGTATAAATATTGCTGTGAATAGTTTAAACCTTGGAGTTCAAATCGGATTCCAAGGTTTATTAAATAGAACAATATGATTAACAATAGTTCAGGCACGACGCTTTTATTTCGTATATATGTCTGTTCTCGACTTAACTGACTGCTGACTACTGACCGCTAATAACTGCTTTCGGCAAATGTAATAAATCGGCGGTATAAATTTTGTAAAAAAGGTTGATTTTTTCGTTAGTTTTGTGTAAAATGGTAATTGATATAGAATGTTACTATGTGTAATTTTACGTACAAAGCGAGGATTAAACTATGTCTAACAGATTGTTTCAGGGAATAATTCACCAGATGAAGGACGCGGTTGACAGAACAATCGGCGTTATTGACGAGACTTCAATCGTTATCGCTTGCTCGGATTTGGGCAAAATCGGAGAGGTTGACGAGAGCGTCAACAGCGAGACTTTAATATCCAGCGTTCCGTTTATGGCTAACGGCGCTACTTACAAATCTTTCGGAACAGCTAACCGCGCTGAGTACGCGGTGTTTGTTTCGGGTAACGATGAAACCGCTCAGAAATACGCTCAGCTGCTTGCTGTATCTCTCACTAATATCAAGCAGTACTATGACGAAAAGTACGACCGTTCCAACTTTATCAAGAACGTTATTATGGACAACATCCTGCCCGGCGATATTTATCTCAAGGCAAGAGAGCTCCACTTCAACTCTGATGTTCTGCGTGTGTGCCTGCTTATCAGGATTACATCCAAAACCGAGGTTTCCGCGCTCGACGTTATTCAGAACCTTTTCCCTGATAAATCCAAAGACTTTGTTATCAATATCAATGAAACCGAGATTACTCTAGTAAAAGAGATTTCCGACTCTACAGACAGTAAAGACCTTGAAAAACTCGCGAGCTCTATCGCCGACACGCTTTCGTCCGAGTTCTATACTCACAGCGTTATCGGTATAGGTACAGCGGTTACGGGCATCAAAGACCTTGCGCGTTCGTTCAAAGAAGCGCAGGTGGCTCTCGAGGTCGGCAAGGTATTCGACACTGAGCGCAATATCATCAGCTATGATAACCTCGGCATTGCCCGTCTTATCTATCAGCTGCCCACAACTTTGTGCGATATGTTCCTTAAGGAAGTGTTTAAGCGCGGTTCCATCGAAACCCTTGATCAGGAAACTCTCTTTACTATTCAGAAGTTCTTTGAGAACAATCTTAACGTTTCAGAGACCTCGCGTAAGCTGTTTGTTCACCGTAACACTCTGGTTTATCGTCTTGAGAAAATCAAGAAGCTCACGGGTCTTGACCTGAGAGAATTTGAGGACGCTATCGTATTTAAGGTAGCGCTTATGGTTAAAAAGTATTTAACCGCCAATCCTACTAAGTATTAATAATTCTTTTGCCCGCTTTAGCATTATTGCGGGCAAATAAACTTTATTTTGGATGAAATTTTTGGGTGAAATTTAAATGGATAATATTATCGAATTTAAAAACGTATCCAAAACCTACGACAGCGGCACCCACGCGTTGAACAACGCCAGCCTTCAGATTGAAAAAGGCGAGTTTGTATTTATTGTGGGAGCTTCGGGCGCGGGCAAGAGTACGTTTTTGAAGCTTATTATGCACGAGGAATCTCCCTCGCGCGGTACTATTGTTGTAAACGGCATAAACGTCTCTAATCTGAGGCGAGGCAAGGTGCCTTATCTGCGCCGTAATATGGGAATCGTTTTTCAGGATTTCCGTCTAATTGATAAAATGTCGGTATATGATAACGTGGCGTTCGCTATGAGAGCTATCGGAGCGAGTTCCGCCGCGGTAAAAAAACGTGTTCCCTATATTCTTGATTTGGTTGGGCTTAAAAACAAGGCGAACCGCCGCCCCAGCGAGCTTTCGGGCGGTGAGCAGCAGCGTGTAAGTCTTGCCAGAGCACTCGTTAACAACCCAGCAATCATTATCGCGGACGAGCCTACGGGTAATATCGACCCCGAAATGAGCTTTGAGATTATCGAGCTTCTGTCCGAGATTAACGCTCAAGGCACGACAATTCTCGTCGTTACTCATGAGCATGATTTGGTACGCCATTTTAACAAGCGTGTTATTGAGATTGAAAAGGGCAGAGTAATCAGCGACACAAAGAAGGACGCCGAGGATTTGGATCTCAGCTTTTCAACTCAGGAGCTCCGCTTCGAGAGTGACAGCCCGTCACTGAATAACGAGGAGGCTGAGGAATAATGCACGGTTTAGGTTATCTTATCAAAGAAGGTTTCAAAAATATATGGAACAACCGTATTATGAGTATCGCTTCTGTCTGCGTGCTTATTTCGTGCCTTGTGCTTACAGGTTCCGCGGTTCTGTTCACGCTTAACGTTGACAAGGTTGTAAAGTCCGTTGAGGGCAGCAACGAAACAACATTCTACCTCTCCGACAACTTGTCGAGAGTCGAGTCCGTATATGTCGGACGAGATATAAAGAAAATTAAAAACATCAAGAGCGTCGAGTATTTGTCCAAGGACAAAGCTATTGAGAGATATAAGAAAATGCTCGGTGAGGATATCTTTGAGCGTATGAACAACGACAATCCTCTGCCAGACGCGTACATCGTTAAGATGAAAGATATTACCAAGTACAAGCAGACTGTCGATCAGGTTATGGCGATTAAGGGCGTAAGCAAGGTTGCCAGTCGTCAGGAGACAGCCGATAAGCTGTCAAAAATTGACGGTTTGGTCAAGACGCTGAGCTTCTGGATTGTACTGGCACTGATGATTATTTCACTGTTTATCATCTCGAATACAATCCGCGCGACGATGCACAACCGACGGTTTGAAATCAGTATCATGAAATCGGTCGGCGCGACGAACCACTTTGTGCGAGTACCGTTCGTTGTTGAAGGTATGGCGCTCGGTCTTATCGCTGCCGTCATCTCGACAGGCATAATGGTATTCCTGTACGACGGTATTATGAATATCGTTACGAGCGTAATTCCATTTACGGCGATTCCGTTCTCTGATTTGTTCCTCTATGTAGCGGGAGCGTTCGTAGTAGCGGGCGTGTTCATCGGCGCTCTTTCGGGTATTATTTCTATCAGAAAGTATCTCAAAAAAGAAGGTAACGAGATTTTGGGTTGGTAGCGTTGCGACCGCCGCCTGTGGCGATTGAAATTAAAACTGACCACTGATTACTGATCACTGACAACTAAAAGAAGGTATTAATATGAAAAAAATATTAGCGATAATAATTTCTCTTGTTCTGGTGAGCGCGCCGTTTATGATTCCTGTTGTAAGCGCCGATACTGAGAGCGATTACAAGCAGCAGTTGAGCGAACTCGCGAATAAGGAGCAGGAGTATCAACAAAAGCTCAATAACGCAAAATCCAGTATTAAAAACAAAGAGGCCTACAGCCAGACTCTGACAAACCAGATAAGTACGCTTAACGAGGAAATCAACACATATAACAATCAGATTGAAAGTCTGAACACGTCTATTTCAAAAAAGCAGGCTATCGTTGATAAGGCTAATGCTGACATCAAAGGACAGATGAATCAGCTCAAAAAGCGTATTCGCGCCATCTATATGGCGGGCGAAACTTCTGACCTCGAGATTATCCTCGGAGCCAAGGATTTTTCGGATTTTCTTGACAAGGTTGAGCTGGTTAAAACTCTTTCGGATTATGACAAAAATCTGATTAACAAGATTCAGAAGAGACTCAATAAGGTAGCTGGCGAGAAAAAGGCGCTCGAAAGCGAAAAGACCGAAGTTGAAGAAGCCGAAAACGCGCTTTCCTCAAAGAAAACTAAGCTCAATAATCTGCTCGACAGCAACAAAGAAGTTCTCGCGGGTTTGTATCAGAAGAAGAGTGACGCCGAATCACTGATTGCCGACGCTCAAAGCATGGAATCTGAGATTCAGGGCAAGCTCACCGCATATTACGCCGAGCAAAAGAGAAAGCAGGAAGAAGCCGCGCGCAAGGCGACCGAAGCTACACAGTCTACCGAGAATAATTCAAACAACAATTCAGGCGGCAACTCGGGCGGCGGCACTACCGTAGTACCGTCAGGCTCAGGCTATACTTGGCCTGTTCCCGGTTATTATGACGGTTCACCATTCGGTGAGGACAGAGGTTACAGCCATATGGGTAAAGATATTATCGCTCCCATGGGCACAGCTGTTGTAGCCGCTGAAAGCGGTACTGTAGTAACTAGCAACAATTCCTGTTCTCATAACTACGGCAAGTCAGGCTCCTGCGGATGCGGCGGAGGATTCGGTAACTATGTTATCATTGACCACGGCAACGGAAAGAGCACAACCTATGGTCATATGACTTCGACTTCTGTTTCTGTAGGACAGTCAGTTTCAAAGGGTCAGGTAATCGGCTCTGTAGGTTCTACAGGCTGGTCGACAGGCGCTCACCTGCATTTTGAAACACGTTCATACGGTTCCGCTTATGACCCGATGTCCGAGTTTTAATTAAATAATAAATCCCGCGTGATTCGCTTGAAGTCGCGCGGGTGTTTTTATGCCCGTAAATACTTGACATTAGAACTCAAAAAAACTATAATAATAAAGTTATATTATTAAAAAATTCCGAAAGGACAGATAATGATGGAAAAAAAGATTATGCTCACTGAGCAGGGACTGAGAAATCTCGAGGAAGAGCTCAGATACCTAAAAGGCGAAAAGCGCGCCGAAATGGCTGAGAAAATCAAGCTCGCGCGTTCTTACGGCGACCTTTCAGAGAACAGCGAGTACGATGACGCTAAGAACGAGCAGGCTATTATGGAAGCTCGTATCCGCGATATTGAGGCGACTCTTAAAAACTATGAGCTTATTGATGAAACTGACGACAGCGTTGGTCACGTTCGCCTTTCTTCAAAGGTTAAGGTCGAGATGCTTCAGACAGGCTCAACCCGTGATTTCAAAATAGTAGGCGCCAACGAGATTAATCCCGCCGAGGGCAAAATTTCGGACGAGAGTCCTGTCGGCAGGGCGCTTATGGGTCACAACGAGGGTGATGTTGTTGAGGCTGAAACTCCGAGCGGCTCAATCGCTATGAAAATTCTTGAAATTTCCGTTTAATTATTTTACTAAAAAAGGGGAGTCTAAAAATGGCTGATAATCCACAGCAGATTCAGATATCAAGCGACCCTGTGAAGGCTCGTTTTGACAAGCTTAAAATTTTACAGGATATGGGACGCGACCCGTTTGAGGTTACAACCTCTGACCGCGACACAACCTGTCTCGAAATCTCAGAGAAGTTCGACGAGCTCGAGGGCAAGACGGTTATAATCGCGGGACGTGTGATGTCTAAGCGCGGCAAGGGTAAGGTTACGTTCCTCGATGTTCACGACCTCAGCGGCAAGATGCAGGTGTTCGCTAAGCGCGACGATTTGGGCGAGGACGAGTACGCCATCCTCAAGCGCTGGGATATAGGCGATATTGTAGAGGTTAAGGGCTTTGTGTTCAAAACCCAGATGGGCGAGGTGAGCGTTCACGCCGAGGCGGTCAAGCTGCTCTCAAAATCGCTCCAGCCGCTTCCCGAAAAATATCACGGTCTTACAAATACCGATATGCGTTATCGCCAGAGATATACAGATTTAATTATGAACGCGGATGTAAGGGACACTTTTCTCAAGCGTTCAAAGATTATCTCCACAATCCGCAGCTTCCTTGACAAGGAGAATTTCATTGAGGTTGAAACTCCCATGCTTGTTTCCAACGCGGGCGGCGCGGCGGCGAGACCGTTCTTTACGCATTTTAACGCTCTTGACGAGGACTTGAAGCTCAGAATCTCGCTTGAGCTTTACCTCAAGCGCCTTATCGTCGGCGGACTTGAGCGCGTTTATGAAATCGGACGCGTATTCCGCAACGAGGGAGTAGATACACGCCATAACCCCGAGTTCACGCTTATGGAGCTCTATCAGGCTTATACAGACTACAACGGTATGATGGACCTCACCGAGCGTATGTATCGCCATGTTGCGAAGGAAGTTACAGGCAGCGAGCAGGTAGTTTACGGCGAGCATACTATTGACTTCTCGAAGCCGTTTGAGCGCATCACTATGGTTGACGCGGTCAAGAAGTACGCGGGCGTTGACTGGAACGATGTTCCCGATACAGAGGCTGCAAAGAAGGTCGCTGACGAGCTCCACGTTGAGTACGAGGACAGACACTCAAAGGGCGAAATTCTCAGCCTTATCTTTGAGGAATACGCCGAGGAGCACCTCATTCAGCCTACGTTCGTTATGGACCATCCGATTGAGATTTCACCCCTCACAAAGAAAAAGCCCGAGGATCCCAACTATGTTGAGAGATTCGAGATGTTTATAAATGGCTGGGAGATGGCTAACGCCTATTCCGAGCTCAACGACCCGATTGACCAGCGTGAGCGCTTCAAGGCTCAGGAGGAGGCTCTCGCTCAGGGCGATGAAGAAGCCAACACAACCGACGAGGACTTCCTTAACGCCCTCGAAATCGGTATGCCCCCCACAGGCGGCATCGGCTACGGCATCGACCGTCTCGCGATGATTATGACAAATTCCCCCGCCATCCGCGACGTCATCCTCTTCCCGACAATGAAGTCCCTCGATAAGTAATACCAAAAAAATGGCTTATATATGCGGTTTTTGAAACATCAGAAGTACCAAATTTACACCATTTACACCAAGCTTACACCAAACGATGCAGAAAACCGTGCAGAGCTGAAACAATCGCATATTTGAATGAATTTGACCTTGATGGATTCGTTTTCATCAAGGTCTTTTTTTGTTTGACGGATAGACAAAATCAGGCTGAAATGATATA
>JAHLAX010000212.1 GCA_020625875.1 bacterium
CCACTCATGATTGACGCCATCGTCTCTCATGACGGAGGCGGTGTACTCGCGGCTCTGCCAGTCGATCTCCTCGCCCTGAGTCTCGGCGCTCTCTTCCGGAAGATTGAACCGGCATTTCCGCAAAACGGTCGGCCTGTAGGTCGTCACGCTGTCCTGCATGTAGCGCTCGATGTAGCCGATGCCTACATACGGCGGATTCGCGTTGTCGCCGTACTTGTAGACATCCACGGTCTCTGTGCCGACAGAGATGGTGTCAGCTGTCGGAAGCCCGAATATGAACTTTTCCGTAGCCATCAGAAGGCCGTCAATGCCGAGCGTAACCTCTGCGCCGGTGAACACGCCGCCGAGAGCCTCCGCAGCGATATTGTCCGCGTAGAAGTTGTTATCATCGCCGCTTTCAGGCGCCAGCGAAACACTCACGCCCCGGGCGAGCAGCTGCCCGTCGGAATAGCTGACCGAGGAGCCGGACGCGGTGTATTTTGCCACGTAAGGCTTAGAAAAGCCGGTCAGGATCTTTCCTGCTGCACTCATGTGTTTAATCCTCCATGATTCTGTTGATTTGTTTTTTCAGCTCCGCCTGGATCTCTTCGGTCATGCGCTGCCGCGCTGCCCTGATCGCTGGGCGGATAAACGGCTGTTTGTTTACATGACCGCGATTATGCCCGGCTTTCGTGGTTCGGTCGCTCGTTCCGCTCTCGTATATCGCTGCAAGCTCGGCCAGCGGGAAGTGATTGTCATCGTATCCATCAAAGGAGATCGCGACATCGACCTTCCCACCTCCGGACCGCATCTGTGATATTCCGAGGCCATTCCTGAGCGATTCTGTCGGGCAGCGCTTCCTGATCTCGTCAGCGATCACGCCGGCGCCTGGATACAGGGAAGCCTTCAGCATCGGATAGCTGCTTTTTGTCAGCGTCTCCAGCTGCTTCGTCAGCTCCTCGAGTCCTTTGACCTCGAACTGTTTAGCCATACAGGCCCACCACCCACTCATAATGGATGTATCCGGTGTCTTCCTCGAACTGGATGGTATTCAGATACCATGAAGCGCCGGCAGCGTTCAGGACCGCCTCCACCGCGTCCCTCGGCGCGGACGTATCGTCCCGCGTAAAGAGATCTACAGTGCCGGCAGTCCCGCGCTCCAGATGCACGTCGCTCGCGACGAAATCCTCGCCGCTGTCCTCAGCGTACACGCCGTAATCGCCGTCCGGTGCTTTGCTCCATCCGTAATGCTCGAATGGATAGCCTGTCGCGTTCAGTGCGTTGTGGAGTCTACGCATCAACTGTCGCCTCCTCCACTGTCAGCTCGATCCGCTGGCGGTCAACGTATGTACGGATGATCCGGTAGCGTTTGCCGTGATACTCGCAGATCTTCTCGTTCGCATACTCGGCATAATCCGCCAGGATGAACACGAACTCCGGATGGAGATTCTGCTCCAGCGCCCGGTAATACTCCGTCATGCCAACAGAGCGCACCTCGCAGAACACTGTACGCTTCGTTTCTGTCGGCTTGTCAAAGATCCCGTGAGCCGCCGGCGTTTCCGCAATCAGATTGATGACATCCTGCCGGATCATTCGCCGTCACCCCAATCGGTGTATCCGGTCGCCGTCATCAGCTGCGCTTTCTGTTCGTCGTAGCTGGCCTTGAGGCGGTCATATTCCCCATCAGCCAGCCTGTCGAAGTGAATACGCACGTAGCTTATGATCGCGCGTTCGCAGATCGCGTCCAGCTCGGCCGGCAGGATAACGCCGGCGATACCGAGATCAATCCGCGCGGCGTTGATCAGGTCTGTCAGATCTGAATCGTAGTTGTTCACGGTCAGCCTGAGCGCCAGCTTCACTTTATCAAGCAGTGTCATTTATGAACCACCTCATCGTAGTTACTGATCGTTTCCCGCCACCGCTCGTGATCCTCCGGGTAGATCGCGATATGACCGATATGCCCGAGCACGACGCTCGGATCACACCAGATCTCGATCCCCAGCTTCTCGGCACGCTTACAGAACGCGACATCCTCGCCGTAATATAGCGTTGGAAGGAAGCATGTCGCGTACTGTAGCATGACCGGCTTCAGGACCGTCTCGACCTTTGTCAGACAGCCCGCGAAACCGCACCCGGCTATCCTGAAGGGTTCCCTCGGATAATCACCCTGGTGCTTCTGAACATTGTTCAGTGAGAGATCCGTGAATATGCACGACTGGTGCGGCCGCCGCCTCGCGTGAGCCACGCCTGTAACGAAATCCTTTCCGCAGAACATCAAGTCATCCAGGATGTCCG
>JAHLAX010000253.1 GCA_020625875.1 bacterium
CAAGGCATACATGATACCAATACACCGACAGTATTGCTGAATGGGGGCGAACCAGATGAACCAGATAACACACCAGAAGATAATGAAGAATCTTCTGAATCAGATGAAGAACCCAACGACACTACACCAGAAGTTGAACAATCACATTCAGATGATGACGAACCGACAGAATCAGATGAAGAATCAACAGAAGAACGTGTAGAAGAAACTGACACATCTGATGAACCAGATGAAAAGGACGGTGAAGATGATGACAGTTAAAGAAATATTCCCTATTTCCAACGGTATCATGTCTGCTATTTCAAATGCAGGTGGGTACAGTTTTAACAATGATATGGATTTAAGATTGATTGCTACCTGTGGAAAAAGATGTGTAACACCTGTAGTAGAATTGTTACTTGAAAATGAAACAGATGATTTCATAGGTAGACTTACATCTTTAATTCTATCTGAATATCAAGAATCATGGGATAAAATTCATGCTACCCTTACAATGGAGTATAACCCTTTATCTGCTTCACAGTATAATGAAACTGAAATTACAGATGATGAGGGTGAAAACACCGACAACAGCACGGAAGTGAAACAGAATGATGTATCAACATCTGATAGTTTACCAGACAACTTTATTTCAGATGGTAAAAGTACAAATGATTCACAGGCTTCCAGTACATCAAAGAGTAGCACGAAAAGAACCCTGACACGAACATCTAACAGCACATCATATAAACCTGTAGACCTGTTGAAGTCTGAAATTGAAATGCGGATTGAAAACAAGTTTACATCAAGGGTACTGGAAGATGTTAAAAATTACATTGCTATGCCGATTTATTAGAAAGGACGGAAAAGATTATGGAAGTAAAACAGATTTATACTTTAATGAATAGTGTTACAGGAGAAATTATTGGCAACAGTGAACTGTTGCAGGAAGATTTATCGAATGTTGTTGATGTTGGTACAGAAATCATCAACACAAATGCCATTGATAACTATGTGAAAAGTCTGGTGAATCACATCGGAAAAGTTATCTTTGTAAACAGACCATACAGCGGTAATGTACCGTCTGTTATGATGGATTCATGGGAATTTGGTAGTGTTATTGAAAAGATTTCTGCCGATATGCCAGAAGCTACAGAAAATGATTCATGGGAACTTGAGGACGGAAAAGATTATTCACCGAATGTATTCTATAAACCGTCCGTATCTGCTAAATTCTTCAACAGCAGGGTAACATTTGAAGTTCCTATGTCATTCACTGAAAGACAGGTGAAAGACAGCTTTTCATCTGCTTCACAGCTTAACGGCTTCATGTCTATGCTTTACAATGCTGTAGATAAAGCCATGACAGTTAAAGTTGACGCTCTCATTATGAGAACAATTAACAACATGATTGCTGAAACATTGGTAGCTGATTATTCAACAGGCACAGGAAAGAGCAGAACCATTGCAGATTTTGGTAGCAAGTCTGGTATCAAGGCTGTAAACCTGTTGAAGCTGTACAATGATAAATTTGGTGCTACTCTCACAGCGGATAAAGCACTTACTACACCGGAGTTTATCAGATTCGCTTCAATGCAGATGTCTTTATACATTGACCGTATGAGTAAGCTGTCTACCCTGTTCAATGTAGGTGGTAAAGATCGTTTCACATCTTCTGATATGCTTCATGTGGTAATGCTCACAGACTTC
>JAHLAX010000174.1 GCA_020625875.1 bacterium
CCGCTGCAGCTGGCTGCCTTGTAGCAGTCTCGGCAGCACTTTTCTCCGTCGCAGACGTCCCAGCTGTAGCGCTGGAAGATCGACCGCACGACCTTCTCTGCCTTGTGGTGGCAGTCCGGTCCGCCTGCGTGGGCACGGCAGGGCAGGGGCGCCATCAGCTTTTCGTATCTCCTGTTGACCTCGGCGACCACTTCGGAGGTCGGTATCTTCCTCTTGCCGGAGGCCAGCTGCTCACCGGCTGCTGCCTGAATCTCTTTCGGGAGGCGCTGCAGCTGGTACGCGGTTTCCTCCGCGAGCTCTCCGCTGTCGAAGTATTTCAGGAAGACCGGGTCGAGGTTCGACCGGATTGCGTGCAGCCGTGCGATCTTGGTTTTGCTCACTTGGCAGGCCTCAGCCACATGATCCCGCATCCGACCGGGGAAGTCCATGCCCTCCTCTTTCAGCTGATACAGCAGGGCCTCGACTCGTTCGGCCTGGCGGGAGACTTCTGCCGGACCCATGACGCGGGTGGAGGAATTTGCGAAGATCAGGCGGAGTTCCTGCAGGGCTGCGCTGGCTTCTCCGGTTTCGATGATGCAGGGCACACCGTTCCGGAAGGGATCACCGCTGCCGTCCTCGCTGTCGAGCAGGATCCGGATGGCTGCGAGTCTCCTGTGGCCGCTGACGATAGTGTAGCGCCCGGCCTCGCTGCCTTGCCGCACCCGGATCGGCTGCTGCAGGCCGACGGTGGCGATATTGTCAGCCAGCCAGTCGATGCCTTCCAGGCTGTAGAAGTTATTCTCGTCCGGATCCAGTTTATCAACCGGGAGGTATGTGATCTGCTGCCGCCCGGTGTCCGGATCGGACACACCCTTCAGCACGCTCGTGATATCAAAGCTCATCGTCTTCGCCTCCCTTCAGGAGATCCCGGACGAAGAGCTTGTATTCCCAGCAGGTCTTGCTCTTCGGGCTGTAGGTCAGCAGGGGCAGCTGCTCAAAGGTCGAGCCGTCCATCTTCAGCGTTCTCCGGATATGGTGGAAACAGTGGACGTCATAGGCCGCCAGGCTCCGGCGGAGCTCCGCCTCGGCCTTCTGCTGGATGTCGTCCGGGTAGTACATCGTCGGCAGCACGCCGGCGATCTTCAGGTCCGGGTTGACGCGTCTCATGTTCTTGATCTGCTCCAGGATGTTTGCAAGCCCCCGGATCCCGAAGGCGTCCAGCTTTAGAGGGATCACCACGTCGTCCGCTGCGATCAGCGCGGCCATGGCCGCTGCGGAGAAGGCCGGAGGGCAGTCGATCAGGACGTGGTCGTATTCGTCCTCCCTGTCCTTCAGCCAGTTCGCCAGAGCCATCGGATCCGCGGCTCCGCTTCCGGCTGCGGAGATGTCCAGCGCCATCAGCGTCTCGTCCGCTGCGAGCAGGTCCACGTTCAGGAGCTTGCTGTGGGTCGCCATGGCCCGCATGCCGCGCAGCAGGTCGCTCATGCCGCCCAGGGCGAGGCCATCGGCTGGGCCTCTCTGGAGGAATTCCGTCAGGCTCGCCTGGCTGTCCGCGTCGATCGCGAGCACGTTCTTCTCGTGCACCTGCGCGAGGATCGCCGCGGCGTTGATGGTGGTCACCGTCTTGCCGGTGCCGCCTTTGAGGTTCATAATTGCAGTCGTTCTCATGTGTTGTTTGTTTCTCCTTTCGGTTGTTTGTCTTTAGTTTGTTTTGCTTTCCCCATACAGCAGTTTTTTAAGCCGCTTTTTGCATTCATCGCAGATGCGTGGGTACGCATGGTGATATTCATAAACTGGAATAAATCCATCGCAGATTTGGCATTTTGTTCCTGCAACCATTATGGGTGAAGAATCTACTTCGCTTATTTTCATCAATCGCTCTCCTCAGAACTTAAAGCACTCGTGCATTTTGCCGTTCCGGTTCTCGTACTCCACCCGGAACCAGCGATGCTCCTCATGCACCTGCACGACGGTGCCTGTCACGTAAAGGCTGTCCGGCGCCTGGAAGGGGAGAGACATCGGATTCCCGCTCTGGATCTGGAAGCACGCCGGGAGGAAGCGGTAGCTGCTGCCGATCTCCGGGATCAGGGTGTTCATTCTCAAAATGGCAGATCATCTCCTCTTCCCGGCAGTTCCACGAGCTCTCCGGCTTTCGGTTTCTTTGCCCGCTGCGCTGCCTTCACGGCCCTGCCTTCGCTCCAGATCTCCGGCATGGTCTTCGCGTGATACTTGAAGGTCATGTGCTCCGGCTCGAAGTCCATCCGCAGCCGGGCGCAGCGTCCGTCCTTGTTCTTGGCGATCTCCAGCACCCTGGCGGTCGGCGGCACGCCTTCCTCCGTGTCCGGGTAGAGCAGGAGGATGAAGTCCGCGTCCTGCTTCAGCTGCCGGCTCTC
>JAHLAX010000266.1 GCA_020625875.1 bacterium
AAGCGCGGCTGTTGGGTGGTTTGAAACGCATTGTTTTCACACCGAAGGGCCGCTTGCACCGAGCAATCTGAAACTGGAGCTGTGGCAGAAGGCCATGCTGTCAGCAATCTTCGGAATCGTTGACGAGAACGGCGCGAGGCAGTTCCGGGAAGTCTTGCTTGTGGTCGCGAGGAAAAACGGCAAGTCAATTATCGCCTCTGGCATCGGCAACTATGTCTGGCGAGTAGACGGCGGGTATGGTGCGAAGGTTTTCTGCTGTGCCCCGAAGCTGGAACAGGCCGATATTGTCTATAACAACCTTTGGCAGATGGTGACGCTTGACCCGGAGTGGCAGGCGTTGAAGGAAGCCTGTTCCGAAAAGGATATGCACAACAAGAAGGTCAACGATGACTCCATGCTTGCGCGGCACCGGCAGACCGACTTGTCGATTCCCGGCACAAACTCCACGGTCAAGAAAATCGCGTTCGCGGCAAAGCGTTCCGATGGCTTTAACCCGTCCTTGGCAATTTGTGACGAAATCGCCGCATGGGAAGGTGACAAGGGCCTCAAGCAGTATGAGGTCATGAAGTCAGGCATGGGAGCGCGGCCCGAAGGGATTCTGCTGTCATGCACAACGAGCGGGTATGTAAACGACAGCATTTATGACGAGCTGGTCAAGAGATCCACCCGCTTTCTCCTTGGCGATTCCAAAGAAAAGAAGCTCCTTCCGTTCTTCTACATGATTGACGATATAGAGAAATGGAATGACATAAACGAGCTGCGGAAGTCAAACCCGAATCTTGGCGTTTCTGTCTCCGTGGACTATATGCTTGAAGAGATTGCTGTTGCTGAAGGGTCTTTGAGCAAGAAAGCGGAGTTCATAACCAAGTATTGCTGTTTGAAGCAGAACAGCTCCCTTGCGTGGCTACCATCTCAGGTGGTCGAACAGGCCTGCGGGGATGCTCTGGATCTTGAGGACTTCCGCAACACATACTGCGTGGGCGGCATAGACTTGTCGCAGACGCGAGACTTGACAGCGGCCACGGCGGTTATCGAGAAGGACGGAGAACTGTTCGTCTTTGCGCGGTTCTGGCTCCCTGCGGAGAAGATCGAGGAAGCCGAGCAGAGAGATGGTGTTCCGTATCGGCTCTATATCCAGCGCGGCCTCCTGTTCCCTTCCGGGGACAACTTCATAGACTACAACGATTGCTTCACATGGTTCCGTGAGCTGGTCGAAAAGTATCAGGTATACCCGCTCCAAGTTGGTTACGACCGATACTCAGCGCAGTATCTTGTGAACGACATGAAGCAGTACGGCTTCCACATGGATGATGTCTGGCAGGGAGAAAACCTGTATGGAGTCATCCAAGAGACACAAGGCTTGCTGGAAGACGGCAAGATCCATATCGGTGACAACGACCTGTTAAAAATGCACCTGTTAAACTCCGCTATCAAGATGAACGTGGAGCGCGGTCGCGGGAAACTGGTCAAGCTTACGCCGCAGCTTCACATTGACGGCACGGCGGCATTATTGGACGCGATGACGGT
>JAHLAX010000254.1 GCA_020625875.1 bacterium
CGTACTCCGGAGGATTGAACGTCGTATCGTCGTGACCGGCCTTGTAAGCCCAGGACGTGTTATACAAAGTCTGGTCGAACGTTCCAGTAGGATAGCCGGACTCAACCAGGCGATTGGGGTTGGTCATCCAACCCTGCACGTACAGGCGGAAGTTGTGATCCAGAAGCCGGTCGAAATACACGTCCTTCAACTCCGGTATCGCATTGGGGTCGGCATTCCAGTTTTCATTCTCCGGGTCCTTGATCTTGAAATACCGGTAAGGAAGATTCTTGGTCCCGCCACGCCCAAGGAGCTGGTTATAGATGCCGTAATCCTGGACCTGGCGCTCAAACCTCAGCAAGCCGCCCAAGTACCCGTACTGGAAGACATGGTTGATGATGACGTGAGGTGCGCCTACGATAATCCGAGTAACACCGTTCGACGTCTCCATCTTCCAGTTGAGACCGTACGTGTTGAAGAACTTATCCTTCAGAACATCCCATACGTAACTATAACTGATCTCAACCTCCTTGACGTCCTCCGGAAGGGTTACACCCTGGGCCACGGTCATCACTATGCTTGCGCCATAGTAATGCGCAAGCACCTGGTTGAAGGCCGTGATGAAGTTCTGGGCGTTAAGTCGCAGGGATGCATTGAAACCGTTGATCATGTACGTGTCCGAGTACACGTGCGCCATCTCGACGAAGTAGTATCTCTTGAGTTGAGAGATAGCCTCGGACTCGAAGGTAAGGTCAATGATCGACCTGGTAGAGCTCGTGTCCTTTGCCGCCTGCGGTTTCCTGGTGTTGAGCACGAACTTTTCACCGTTGAAGACGACGTACCAGCCGTTGAAAGTTGGCGTATAGCCACCGTCAACCTTCACCTGGGTTGTAATCACCCGGTCGCCCATCTCCTGGAGAGAGACGGTCGCCTGGGAGAGCGTTACGTGAGACGCATCAGACCCAAAATATTCTGAAATTCCAGGTACCATTAGCTAGACGGAGTATCTTCTGTAAACGGTTTCTTATATTCGCAAAGGCTCGGCTTGGTCACGCGGATCTCCCACTCGACAATCACCACGTCATTGACCTGGTTCTTCGGGTCCCGCCAGAACTCAGTAGCCTCTTCGATAGGCTTCGGGTATCCCACGATCTTGTGCCTCTTGTAATCGTTGAAGAACGTTACCTGGCTGACCGTGCGCGTGCCGGTCTCGGCGTTCCTTGGAGCAAAGGCTTCGTTGAAGGCATGGATCTTGTCGTTGGCGCTGGCCAGGCTCGTAGCCTGGATGAAGAACTTCACCTTGTAGTCGAAGGGAGCATCAACCGTAACCGGAATGATGTGCTCACCCTCCTCTTCAGGATAGGCCGTGGACTCAAAACCCTTCACCGGAGACCCGACACGCTTGTCCGAGTCGATGTAGACCAGCCCGTACGTGCTGCTGGTGTCAACGATGCTTCCGCTTCCTATTTTAACCCTTACGCTTATCATTTGGTGTTAAATTTATACGTAACACACTCGATGTCGTCTGACTGTTCAACGCTTATCCTGTTCTGTCCGAAAACATACAGAGGAACCCTTACGCGCCTTCCCGTCCCCTCTATCCCCTCTATGTTCATTTTGCACCCGTTGGCAAAATAAAGCATCGGGATAATCCGCTCCTTGACGTTCAAGCCAACTCGGATTGTCCCGGTGCAATTATGGAAGACATAGACCTCTTGACCGATGAGCGTCTCTCCACTGAAGTGGTGGTCTATGTATATCCCATCCGCCTCACAGTCCGAAAAGTCTCGCCTCAAAGTCGCAATGTCTGGATAGCCCTCCTCGAGTGCCCAATCCACAGTCCTCTTATACAACGCGATGGCCTCGTGCTTGGTCTCAACGGACTCAAGTGCGTCACGGTTTACCGCACACATGTGATGAGCGGATGCCTCGCGGCGGAGCTGCCTTTTCCATTGCTTGTCCATGACAGCGCAAATATAGGCAATCTTGCCGAATATAACAAGACTGCCTATACAAAATAATCATGAGGACTAGGACGTTACAATCCTGTAACCGGAAGCCACGCCGTTAGGCTTGATGACATTCCCGAGCATCGTACGGATGGCCGCGATATCGTCACTCATCTCCGGGATCTTCGACATGTACTCGAGAGCCTGGATCTGGTAAGGACTCATCACAGACAACACGCCGGTCGAAACCTCAGCAGAACCTCCAGACAGTATCGAA
>JAHLAX010000255.1 GCA_020625875.1 bacterium
ACTTGCTGATTTCAAGGGGGATTACGTTTCTAACCTATTAGTTACTGTCATCCTGAGCGTAAGCGAAGGATCTTAAAGATTCTTCGTCGCTTTGCTCCTCAGAATGACAGAGGAAGAACTGCTCCTCAGAATGACATAAGTGGAACTTCAATCCCACCGTCAAATCGCAAGCGATTTGCCCGCCTTCCTTTAGCAAAGGGAGGCAAAGAAAGGAGAAATTAATTAATGAAGAAAGCAACAAAAATCACAAGCATTATTTTAGCCCTGCTGATGTTGATTAGCGTATTCGCTGTCGCTCCTATGACCGCAAGCGCGGAAACAAGCAGTGATTATGAGTACGAAGTGCTCGATGACAGTACCGCCTCAATCACAGGGTATAGAGGCTCCGCCACAGAGCTTACTATTCCAAGCAAGGTTGACGGCTACACTGTTTCAAGAATAGGCAACTGGGCTTTTGATTGTCGCGATAGTCTTACAAGCGTGACTATTCCCGACAGCGTTACAGGCATAGGCTATGAAGCGTTTTCTTATTGTACAAGCCTTACAAGTATAACAATCCCTGATAGTGTTGAAAGTATAGATGAGTATGCGTTTTGGTATTGCACAAGCCTTACAAATATAATAATCGGTAACAGTGTAACAAGCATAGGATACAGAGCGTTTGGTTTTTGCTATAGTCTTACGAGTGTAACAATTCCCGGTAATGTTACAAGTACTGGTGAGGGAGCGTTTGATGGTTGTAAAAGCCTTACAAATGTAAAAATTTGTAAAGGAGTTACCAGTATAGCATACCGCTCATTTGTTAATTGTACAAGCCTTACAAGTGTAACAATCCCTGATAGTGTTACAAGTATAGGTCGCGAAGCGTTTTGTTATTGTGAAAGCCTTACAAGTATAACAATCTCTGATAGTGTTACATGCATAGGAGATGAAGCGTTTTCTAATTGTACAAGCTTTGAAAGCGTAACAATACCGTACAGTGTTAAGAGTATAGGTGATAGAGCATTTGGTTACTATGAAGATTCCAAAACATATGAATATAAAAAATATGACAATTTTACTATTAGCGGCTATTCGGGAAGTGTGGCAGAAACCTACGCCATTGCGAATGGTTTTACATTTATAAGTTTAGAAGAAGTACCGACTGAAGCCACACAGCCGACTCAGACAACCGAAGCTATTGAGGTAACCCAAGCAACCGAGCCGACTCAGGTAACCGAGAATACACAGCTTACTCAAGCAACCGAGCCAACTCAGGTAACTGAGTTAACTCAACCTACACAAGCAACCGAGCCTACTAAGGCAACTGAGGCAACTCAACCCACCACAGAATCCAAGACTACAATTTCGGTAAAAGCGGCTAAAACCTCGCTCTACGTAGACGACACAACAAGCGTAAAAGCTACTGTTGTTAATCCCAAGGGCGCTACGACCTATACTTCAAGTAACAAAAAGGTTGCAACCGTTACCTCGAAGGGAGTAGTTAAGGGCATTAAGGCAGGTGCGGTAACTATCACCGCCAAGAACAACAGCAAGTCCGCTTCGGTAAAGATTACAATTAAGCAAAAAGCTAACACGATCAGTGTCAAAACAACGGCGAAAACAGTTAAGTACGCAACCGTTAAGAAAAAGGCTGTTAACGTATCAGCTATAACTGTAAAGAACGCCGAGGGCACAGTGTCATACAAAAAGATTTCAGGCGATTCCAAGATTACAATCAATACAAAGACAGGTAAGCTGACCGTTAAAAAGGGTACAAAGAAAAATTCTTACAGCATTAAGGTCAAAGTTACCGCCGCGGGTAATACGACCTACAAGAGCGCGAGCAAGACTGTGACAGTAAAAGTTAAAGTTAAATAAGCATATAGTGAGGGGCGACCGAGAGGTCGCCCTTTGGCTTGTAGAGATTGTAGGGGAGTCGTTTCTCAGAATGACATTATTTTCTTCCTCTATAATAGGAGAAGGCTTTTTATGCAAATTACATAAATATCGGTGTGGAATTTTGGTGAGTATTTTAGAGAGAAGTGTGTTAAAATTAAGGTGCGATATGGTTTTACAATCGGCTTTTTTGAGATTTTGTACAGTCCCCCCTTTGTTATAGGGGGAAAGAAATCAACTTGCTGATTTCAAGGGGGATTACGTTTCTAACCTATTAGTTACTGTCATCCTGAGCGTAAGCGAAGGATCT
>JAHLAX010000124.1 GCA_020625875.1 bacterium
ATTTTTTTGTTAAACTCATTGATAACCACTAAAATAACATACCATTCTTAAATCAACACTTTAATTTATGACTTTTCCCTTAAATTGCAATATTGAAAATCCAGTTTTTTTTCAAAATTTTTTCGCTTTTTCAAAATTTTCCAGATTTTTTTTCTGAAAAATTAAATCCATTTTCCCATACATCTTTTCTACCCTCAAATCTTTTCGCTTTTTCACTTTTTTTCGGTTTTTTTTCGGAATTTTTTATTTTTTTTATCAAATTTTTTTTGAAAAAATTATGGTTTTTACCCAATGCTCGTCTGGTGGGTGTAGTACCCCCCCCCTCCTATTTTTCAACGTCTTAATTTGGGAAAAATGGACATTTACGAAAAATAAAAAAATGATACACGGACATAATAGGCAATAATTATAATTAAACCAATTAGTAATTTATCGAATGAATAAAAAAAGGTAAAATTATAAATTGACAATGATTGCAGCATTATAGTATTATAATATTGTATTAGTGTACTATCTAACTATTACACGCCCCTATATATATATAATGTATATGAGGAAAAATAATAAATATGCAAATAATATTCAAATTAACTTAAAACTGCAAATAGACGTTAAAAACGTCGATTTAGTGTTAAATTTTGTGAAAAAATTTGCATAATAAAAAAAACCGCCGTAACTTTGTGGTCGCAATGGTCAATAGTCCATTTAAAATTTTATTAACTATTTTGCAAAAAAACTGATGGCACTTTTGAAGTAACTAAATTTAATTCTAAAGGTATAACTTACACTATTATATTAACAATTAATTATTAACAATTAAATTTTATCATTATGACAAAAAAGAACGTAGCAGCACCCGCTGCAAATGTAGTGATTGTTAACGCTGAAAAGCAAGTGAACAACCAACCGAAAGCCGCAAAGGTAGTTAAATTGTCCTTTGCAGGTTACGAAGGTAAAAAATTGCGTCAAGCGAAGGCAGAGGCAAAGCGAGGCGTACGGGCAAATTTGGGCGAATTTGGCACGGCTTTAGACGCCGCACTTTCCCAAACTATCAAAGGGCAGGATGCCAAAGGCCGCAACGCCGCAAACGCCGCCAAAGGTCGCTTCCGCTCTGCCGCCGCAATAGTGGAGGCCTGCTTTCCGTATCAAACCGCCGACGGCGTGCTCTGCCGTAAGGTCAAAAACGATGACGGCGTAAAGATTTGGGCGCCTAAGCCTTACACGGCAGCGGGAGCACGTGGAATTGTCCGTGAAGCCCTTTATCACTTTATTGCCACAAACGGCGCACCCGAACCCGCTATTGTAGTCATCGGCGAGCCCGTGCAATAAGCCACAGCGCCCACCTCGCCCGTGTGATATGCCACCTTCGCCGCCTTTCGTAGGGCGGGCGGGCACCACCACAATAGCCGAGCGCCTAAGTGAAGCAGTGAAGCGTAAGCGACTGAGCGAGCGCCTAACTGGCAAACTGAAGCAGTAGGCAAGGCCGATAGTCAAGCATCCGG
>JAHLAX010000081.1 GCA_020625875.1 bacterium
CTTCCTAAAGCAGATGTCGCAATCGTCCAGAACCCTCTTTACGCAATTATTAACGCACCTAATAGCACCATGCAGAGGCTTCTGCACAAGCTCAGCCTCCTTGATGCCGTGGATGAAGCGAACTCGTCCGGCCGTCTTGATCTGATTATTCAGCTTCCTTATACAGTAAGGACTGAACTTAGGAAGAAAGAGGCGGAGAAGCGTAAAGCAGAAATAGAGGACCAGCTTTACAACAGTAAGTATGGCCTCGCCTATACCGATGCGACGGAGAAAGTCATACAGTTGAACCGTCCGCTTGAGAACACTCTGTGGAACCAGATAGAGGCTCTCACAAAGATGCTCTATGGCCAGCTCGGCCTTACCGACGAGATCCTTAATGGGTCTGCGAAGGAAGACGTGATGCTGAACTATTATAACCGTACGATTGAACCGTTCATATCGGCTATTTGTCGGGAACTAAAACGCAAGTTCCTTACAGAAAAGGCCCGTTCAGAGGGCCAGTCAATTGAGTTCTTCATCAATCACTTTAAGTTCGTTCCTGTTACCGAGATTTCTAAGATGGCTGACTCGTTCACTCGTAACGAGATCATGACATCGAATGAATTCAGGCAGATAATGGGCATGAAACCGTCCGACGATCCGGAGGCAGATTCTCTACGTAATAAGAATCTTAATCCGAGTGCCGGAACGGTCGACGAATACGGCGGTGGAGAAGACCCAGCGTTAGAAGATCCAAATAATATACCAATGGAGGAAGTTCCGCAATGAATGAAACTTACGATTTTGCAGGATGGGCAACTAGAAACGATCTGGTTTGCTCAGACGGCAGGATAATCGGTAAGGACGCATTCAAAGAATGTGATGGAAAGGTCGTGCCGCTGGTGTGGAATCATCAGCATTCGGCTATTTCCAACGTGCTTGGACATGCGCTCCTGAAGAATGACCCTAATGGCGTTATTGCCTATGGGGTATTCAACGATTCCAAAGAAGGCCAGGCTGCTAAGATTCGCGTTCAGAACGGCGATATAACTTCTCTCTCTATTTATGCGAACCAGCTTAAACAGGATGGCTCCAGAGTTATGCATGGTGCCATTCGCGAGGTAAGTCTTGTTCTTGCCGGAGCTAATCCGGGGGCATTTATAGAGGACGTTATGGAGCACAGTGATGGCGACGATATGCAGTCAATAATCTACACCGGAGAAGATATTGTTACGTCTTATGATGATCTGGAAGACGAGATTAGCCATGCCGAAGAAAAAGCTTCAGCGCCTGCAGAAGAGCCCAAACAGAGCGACTCTGGGAAGCAGAGAACAATCGGCGAAGTATTTAACGCCATGTCCGAAGAAAAGAAGCAGGTTATTTATGCTATGGTCGGCATTGCTCTTGAAAATGCAAAAGGAGAGAAGTAATTATGGCCGACGAAAGAACCATTAAAGAGGTATTCGATACCTTTACTGAAGAAGAAAAGAACGTTGCCTACGCTATTATAGGCAAAGCGCTCGAAGATGCTAAAAACGATACTGATAAAGGAGATTCAGAAATGAGCCACAATGTATTTGACCAGAACAACGAAGGTGCCGAGATGAAGGGCACTGCGATTTCTGTTGCCGATCTTATAAGCGAAGCCAAGAGAAATGGCGGTTCGCTGAAGGATGCTTTCCTCCGTCACGGAGAAGATGATCCCTGGGTTGATCCCAGAGGCAACTTCGCTACCAACAACATGATTCTTGACGATGCCGGCAACCAGGTGACCTACGGCATTGCCAATGTCAACTACCTTTTCCCGGAGGCTAAGAGCCTTAACACTCCTCCTGACTTTATTCAGAGGGAGAATGCATGGGTAAAGGCGGTTATGGGTGGTGTTCATCACACCCCGTTCTCCCGCATTAAGAGCATGTTCGCCAACATCACCGGCGAAGAGGCGAGAGCCCGTGGCTACCTCAAGGGCAACCAGAAGATCGAGGAAGTATTCCCGGTCCTGAAGAGAGTTACGACTCCTACCACCATCTACAAGAAGCAGAAGATGGATCGTGATGACATAATCGACATCACCGATTTCGACGTTATCGCATGGCTGAAGGCCGAGATGCGTGTCATGCTCGATGAGGAAATTGCCCGTGCTATCCTTATCGGTGACGGCAGACCCGACGGCTATGACGACAAGATTTCCGAGACTTGCATCAGACCTATCTGGACTGACGCCGATCTCTACACCATCAAGGCCGACTTCGCTATCGCTTCGAACGCTACCGAGGATGAAATCGCGAAGGCCGTTATTCGCAAGGTCATCAAGTCTCGTAAGGACTACAAGGGTTCTGGCAATCTTACCTATGTCACGACCGAGGATGAGCTTACCAACATGCTCCTGCTCGAGGACAACACCGGCCGCGTGATCTACGACACCGAAGACAAGCTTCGCACTGCTCTCCGTGTTCGCAGGATCGTGACCTGCCCGCTGATGGAGAATCTTACCAGAACCATCACTCTTCAGGGTGGCGGATCCAGAACTCTTACCCTCCGCGGCATTCTCGTTGACTTCGCTGACTACAATGTCGGTGCCGACAAAGGTGGTGCTGTGTCGCTCTTCGACGACTTCGACATCGATGTCAACCAGTTCAAGTA
>JAHLAX010000092.1 GCA_020625875.1 bacterium
AAGGCTGTTTTAGAGGCTAAAATTGTATCGGTGGGCAACTATACCGCAAAGGGGGAGAAAAGGGCTGAGAGGGCTAAAAAAATGGCTTTAATGAGCCTTATAAGCATTGAGGAATACCAATCCGAATTAAAGAAGATTGAAAAGGACACCAGGGAAGTGGAGAATAAAATCGAAGAGTGGACCAGTCAGATAAAGGATTTGGAGAATTTGATGGCTGAGGACAGGGCCAGTGTCGCAAAAATATTGAAGGTTTCCGACCAGATAACCGACTCTGATGAAAAGGCGATGCGCGATATTGTCCGAAGGTGGATTACAGGAGTCACCATCGATGATAATTTCAATGTGAAAATTGAGACGCTTACCAGGACCTACCAGTGCATATACAGACCGTATATGAGGTTACAGCCATTTTTCACAAATTCTGGAAGACAGATAATAGTTCGCCATGTGCTTAGAACAAAAGGCGGTGGTTGCATCTTGAAGGACGTGAAGAAAGCATATTTGAAAAATATTCCAGCTACGGCATCGTGGCTTGAAGGCTCAGAAATTGTTTAACCATTAAAATACATAAGTTATGAATAAAAAAACTGAAAGAATAGTCGAAAGGACTATAACCTATGTCTACTTATTCCGTAAAAGTGTTTTTGACTTTGAGGAATTGGATAGGTGGTATAGAGAGGGTGAAATAGAATCCTACTACGACCATTGTGACAGATACTATACGCGAGAGTTTGAAGCTACTGAATTTGGTGAGAAATGCAATGACGGCACCGTCAATCCGTCGGAGTGGTATATGTACTTTCTTGAGTTTCTTGCTTGAGGAAACAATTAACCCCTACCATCAAGACAGGGGGTTTTATTTATAGGGAAGTGAAATCATCTAAAATTTACCTCTGTAATATATACCTTAAGGCATAGGTTAATATTATAAGTGACTTTTAACTACAGCATTTTTTTTTCTTTTTAGAAAAAATAATTTAACTTAAGTTAAAAGTCACTTTTATTATAAGGCTCGACCTATGTTATAAGTTAGGGAAATTCCAATTCAAATTCCAATTACAGAAACTGGATTGTTGATGCTGATTGATAACCTATAACCGTATTAAACCTGATTTGCCTATTTTTTACCCCCTACAATCGATTATCTCACTTGGTGTGGACGGTTGACCATATGGTGGGATTTTAAAGTCTTAGAATCGAAATTTAGGCTACCTGGTAGTTTGAACAGTTTTTATTCCATATGATTTTAATTGCCTTGGACAGTTCTGTTATATCATCAACTTTACCATTAGCTTTTCTGTATTCTTGTAGTATTGGAAGATATTTATTGTTCAGGTTGTTGATATGCCATTGTACATACCCATTAACTTTGTCTTTGAATTCTGGGCTTGATGAATCTTTGTTCAATAGTTCATTCGCTCTATTGCAGTATTCGCATAGCACCGTATTGATATCAGCATCCTTTGGACTAGGTAATTCTTTAATCATCCAGTCTGGTGGTGCCACGCTTTTTACTTTTTGCTCTTTTGCTTTGGCAACTCTGGTATTAAGTGTTGTTAATGCATTGTCAAGATAATCCTGTCTGTCATAACATCCATTTGCAAGGGCCTTCACATATTTTGCATAACAATCTTCAATTTGTGTTGGTGAAAGTGTTGGTATACTTTCTATGAATTTGTTTATGCTTTCCCATACTCTATCCCTCTTCTCTTTAAATTTTACCCAATGTGGATTGTTGTTGCTTGCTGTTGCATCAATAGCCACCTGTCGGTTTTCAATCAGTTCACTTTTGATGTTATCCAGTTTTTCGTCGATGTACTTTTCCAATTCAACTTTGAGGTTGTTTGTTGCATTGTTTATAGTCTCACTTATCAATTCAATCAATTCCATTTTCAAGTCAGTTTTAATTTCATTATAAAGTCTCTTATATTCTAAGTCACTTAAGCAATCAATACAACTACAGTTATAATTATTATTATAGTTATTATTATAGTGCTGATTGTTTGTGCTGATTGTTTGTGCTGATTTCTCTATAAGTCCAAGATTTATAAGATGTTGTACGGCTGTTTGGGCTGAATAAGAACTAAGTCCAGTCCAAGTCTCAATAGTCTTAAAATTCAACATAAACTCTTTGTGCTGATTGTTTGTGCTGATTGTATATATAGTTGATTGTCTACCAGTGTTTTTCAGAGACGAAATATCAGTGTTTTTTGTACTCAAATACAGCATAAATCCATAAACCAGCATAATGTTTCTTTGTGTCGATTTGTTTGTGCTGACTGTTTGTGCTGATTTCTTTGTATCTTCATCAACCATAGAGAGATACAGCGATTGTTTTTCTTTTAATTCTTTTTTAGTCATATTATTATTGCACCACTCTGTTATTAAAAAGCATTACCCTGTCTTGAAGGTGGTGCAATTCAAAGACAGGGTATTATAGCTTTAATTCATCTGTTTTCTTTCAAGCACCACCAAGAAATAAAACTTACATATATAATATACAAATAAATATCATCATTTCAAAAAAAAAAGCACTTTAATATGATAGTTCCTTTGTTTTTTTTAGATTTTTTTTGTATATTACGAGTATAATAATTAAAATAAAACTTAATGATTTATTACAACACCTACATTATTTTAAAGGGTATTTCCCAGGATTTCGAGAATGAAATTACGGAATGGTGCCAGAGCCAGCGCAATGATGATTATTGGTATTTCAAATGCCGCAGAAATACAATCGACAATAATGACCTGGTAATCAAGACAAACCACCATTTCACTAGAGCCGACATGCCGTCGCGCATTAAATACATCTACAATAAATACCAT
>JAHLAX010000271.1 GCA_020625875.1 bacterium
CTGTGTTGAACGGACTGATGCCGAGTGCGGAGTGGATCGTTGAGGCTTCTGTATCCTTTGCGACCTCCCTCATTCTGGTAGCAGCCTTTGCGGTAGGAGCCATCAGCGCAACATTCTTTTCACCTCTTCCGAAATGCTTGATGATCTTTACGATCGCCTGCATCACGAATGTTTTTCCAGTTCCCGGCCCGCCGGTGATAATTGAGATTCCGTTATGGAGAGAAGACTGGATCGCCTGTATCTGTTCCGGCGAGAACTTTTCTTTGTAATTCGTCTCAAGGAAGTTCTCGATCTGCCGGTCACCGACCGCGAGGTTCGGCTTTCTTCTCAGAAAATCGATCGTAAGATCCGCGCTGTTTGTTTCAATGGCATATGCGTCTTTCCGGTACACATACTCTCTGTCGTTAACCGTTTTGAGCACGCATTCCTGCTTGTCGATGAGATACCGAAGGCTCTTTTCGAAGTCTTCAATCGGCATATCACCGACTTCTGTAACGCTGTCGCCTTCGACTTCAGCCTTGTCTGCCGGATAGATCTTTGAACTGCGGATAAATCCGTTTGTGACTTTATAAAGCATTTCTCTTGGCACGCAGACGTCGCCGTTGTTTTCCATATGCCAGTCCATCGAAGCGCGCAGCGCGCACACGAACCGGTACTTGCTGTTCCACGGCCACCCCCTCTTTTTCGCCATCTTGTCTGCGATCAGAAACGGCACAAGGTTTTTAGCGTAGAGGATATAAGGATTTTTTACGATCATTGCGGCTGACTCATCGTGAAACTCCGCATAAATATCTCTGGCGTACTCAAGCGGAATGTCCATCTGCTGCAGAAGAACCAGCAGGTCATCAAACTTGTTTCCGCGCCGGGCAAAATCCTTTACGGCGTCCCGCTGTTTCTGTGTCAGGTCTTCAACGTTATCGATAATGTCGGGGTCGTCCTGAATATCAGCAATTGCCGAAACACCAAGTCTTCCGACAATGTTTTCGGCTGCTTTCTTTCCGACGCCGTGAATGTTTTTCTCAAGATATTTCACCACTTCCGCTTCCGAAGACGGTAAAACGACCTTCGGCACGCCGAGCACTTCAAGGACGTAACCGCTTTGCGGATCCTCGGTAAAATGCGCCTTTGCAGTGAATTTATCCCCCTGATGAGGATCTGAAAACACTCCTTTGGCGTTGATCGCTTTCGGGAATCCTGTCTTTTTATATCCGGTCTGAGATTCGGTCTCTATCTTCAGAACAGCAAAACTGTCTGCCGGGTTGTGATACACGATCTTTTTGATCGTAAATGTGATTTCAAATTCTGTTTCCGTATTGAATGCCACAGGATCTCCTCCTTTCATCACTTAATATATTTGGAAGTAAAACAGATTTGAAATTTCTGCGACTCTAAAAAAACAAGCGTATTTTTACGTCGCCTGGTTTGTGAAAAATATCATAAATTATGAACGAAAAGGAAATTTACTGCACAGTCAGACATATCACTTTCCGAAGTGAAGAGAACGGGTTCGTTATATTCGGCGCCGAACGCGATTTTAATCGTTTCACAGCCAAAGGATACCTTCCGAACGTTGACCCGGGACAATCCCTGAAACTCACCGGCAGCTGGTACGAAGACCCAAGATACGGCCTTCAGTTCAAATTCACCGCTGCCGAGATCGTTTTGCCGACGGACGCCAGAGGAATCCAGAAATACCTCTCCAGCGGAATCATTAAAGGCATCGGCCCTGTAACGGCCCAGAACATCATCTATGCCTTCGGAAAC
>JAHLAX010000256.1 GCA_020625875.1 bacterium
TACGTCAAAATTCCCAAACGAGGGGGACAAAGCGGGAAACATTTTATGCAAGCGTACGAATTTTATGTCAAAACGCCGAAATTAAACCTAAAAAAGGTGGGCAATCCAGTGCACTTTAACGGTGTCAAAAAAGCATATAAAATATTTGCGTAATTTAGTGATTCTGCACAACGTTGTGCAAAATGCCGAGAGCGAAAAAGGAAAGTGAAGATATGGGGAATAAATAGTTTAAAACGCACAAAAAGGAGTGTCCGGGTGCAAAAGTGACAAAATAAAATGAAAAACTTTTCAAAAAATTTACTTGAAAATTTTCTTAAAAAACAGGAAAATAAAGGGAGCAGGGTAAAGCCCTGTGAAAAAAGTAAGGAGGTTTTCGGTATGAAAACATTAAAAGAGTTTAGCAAAGGACTAAATTCACAAGTTGAAATCATGAACGAAAAGACAAAGGGGGTTATAGACGAGATAATCGGAAAATGCGTAACAGTTAACGATTATGAATTCATGAGCGGCGACGACGGCGAATTTGTAGTATTCACATGCAAAGAAATTCCGGACGTATTTTATTTTGGTTCCAAAGTACTCACCGAAGGATTAAAGAAATGTGACGAAGGCGGCTACGGTGAGGAAATAAGGAGCGAAGGACTTCCGATTAAGCTTGTTAAAAAGAAATCGAAAAAAGGCCGTGAATACACGGGCGTAGAGTACTACCCGGAGGCTTAGGCCCCGGGTTTTTGGAGGTCAAAATGCGAAGTAAAATATATCATAATTTAAATACAAGTACATTTATATATTGTTATGAAGGAGTTGAGTTCAAATTTTCCTCATTACTATATTTAAATAAATATATCGAGAGTGTTGGAGAATTTGTAAGTGATAATATCAACAAGTTTCTATCAAGGTATAGAGTTGATATTGACAAACAAGCAATGGAGCGTTTAAAGCAATATTTTGCAATTGCATATTACAAAAAGATTGAAAAGCGTGGGTGCAAATATGAATTGAGGGGTGATTAACATGAAAATAGGGCGTAAAGAAAGTAATCAATTAAGGGGTGCGATACAGAGGTATAATCGAATAGCGGTTAATGCTGGTGAGGCCAAAATTAATTATCAAGACATTAAAGAATTGATAGCAACGAGGCGTGAGTTCAACAGACAACTAAGACAAATTCGAGGGATCACACCCGAAAACGCAAAAAGTTACGTTGAGAAAATAAGAAAACAAGATGAGAAGCGGGCGCTCAAGCGGCTCAACGAGCAGTTAAAACACGCAAAGAGCAGTGAATTTTTAGAAACTGACGAACGAGCTATGATTATGGGTGAGATTTATAATATTCAAAATATTAATAAACTAAGTCCATATTTGAGGTCCCGTAAATTAAAGCGAATTAAGAGTTTATCAAGCGGAGATTATGAGCGAAAGCAAGCGGAGCTATATCAGGAATGGTATATTAAAAGCATTAAAAAGAGGTATCGCCATTTACCTGGATACCGGGATTTAGTTAAAAAACTGGAGAAATACAGCAATCCAACGACATTTTATAACCATATAAAAGGCAATTTAAATGCGTCGGACATATGGGACATTAGATACAGTGAGGCCAACCTAGAGCGATTCAATAAAATTTTAGATGCTTGGGGCGTAGAGCATGAAGAGTACGCAGAAGAGGCGATATATAGCGGATTTTGAGACTGTAACTTGGTTAGAAGATGAAACGAGCGTCTGGGCGTGGGGAGTAATGGATATAGACAATGAA
>JAHLAX010000165.1 GCA_020625875.1 bacterium
TACCAGCATTACCGTTTTTATTATCTTTGCTGCGAATGCGCCTCTTTTTGCTCTTTTTGCAGTAAGGAGTTCTTCTTTTTCCGCAATCTTCTCAAGTTCTTCTTCTGTAGGAGCGTTCTTGAAGGCAGCAGGCTGTTTTTTCTTTTTCTTTTCAACGATATTGTTTTTCTGCCTGCTGTCTTCTACAACGGCAATGACTATGTCTTTATTTTTTTTGGAAAAAAATGTCCTTTTCTTTTTCTTTTTGTTTCTTATGCGGTCAACCGCCGGTGTGCCGGATGACGCAGAAGACGCATTACGGCTCATATCCCTCATCGTACTCTCCCTCCGCATAATTTACTGTTTCATAATCTTCCGTCTGCGGGATATCGCAGTCTTTAAGATATTCAATCCTGTACGGGAGCAGGTATGTTTCACTTCCTTTGCCGACAAGTTTTCTTCCGCACTCTCCGCATCTGATTACATGCATTTCTTTTTTTGCTTTGGTTGTGATTGCTCCATTAATCATCAGGGCTGAATTTTTGTGAATGGTATTATATGCTTCATATGCCCATTTACCAAAAGTAACAACCCTTATTTCATTTGTCTTTTTGTTTTCGTCCCTTTCGAGGGCATGCCTCGTCCTGCTTGTTCTAATCTTAAATTCAAACCTGTCCCTGAGCGTGTCTACGGATGTCGGGTCATGATAATACATTTCTTCCGACGGTTCTTCGCAGACAGTCCCAATAACAAGCACCTGATTGGTAATCTCGTAACTTCCACGGATTATTTTCATTGCTTTATTTTCTGTAGGACTGTTTTCCGCAGCGTCAGCCGCACGGAAGAAAGGAACAATACGAACAGGGTCGATTTTTGTCACAGGGAAAGACACCTTATTCAGCCTTCCGTTGTATCCACAGAAAGGGCACTGCAGGACTTTTTTCTTCCGCTCTGCAATAACAGTCCCCTTAACAAAAACAACGTCCCCTTTTTCGGCGTCGTTAAAACCCTTTATCATTACATCTTTGTTAACTGTGGATATGATGGGCAGGTCATATTCGTCCCTTGCCCGAAGCCTGTACTCATCTGTTACAGATGTTCTTTTTTTAGTCTCTATTGCCATGTTGGCTTCCACGTCCCCGTTTTTCTTGGCGGCGAACTCTATATCCCTCACCATTCCGAGAACGTACGCTTCGTTCATATACCCTGTTTCATCCGATATATTGTCTCCTATTTGACGGAAATTTTCATCCTTGCAGTTTTCGAGGAACAGCACATCGTAAGGAATAATCTCATAAGAAGTACCCTTTTGGAATATCTCTTCTCCGCAATGGTCACACGTCTTATGAAACATATCTTCTTTTTCCCTTGAATGGACTGCGCCGTATACAAGGACAATGGAACCTTTCCTTAAATTCTCGCTGCATTTTTTCGCGACTTCGCCGTATGTCGAGACCCATATGAAATCCGCGTTCTTATCTTCCGGGTCTGTTTCTATGAGCCTTACACGGTTAACGGCAATCTCGAATTTGTATCTGTACAGTTCCCTGCCGGAATCGCTATATCCTATATTAAGACCTTCCGGTTCCTGACACACCATCCCTATCAGTATAGAATAATTACTGATATTGATGGATGAAAAAAGTTCGTCTTCCGATGCTTTTTCGTCAATTTCCCCTGTTTCCTTATCTATGAAAGCATCTTTTATCTTTCTGACGTAAACAGGGTCTATGTAAGA
>JAHLAX010000257.1 GCA_020625875.1 bacterium
ACAGGCCAGAGAGGATGCAGATTGCGGTTATCATAGTCCCTCCTCTAAAAACAGATTTGTTTGTGAAGTATGCCGCGCAAAGCGTTCTTCTTGAAGTTTGAAATAAGTCGGGTCGATTTCGTAGCCGGTGAAGTCAAGGCCAGCGTCATAGGCGGCGATGCGGGAAGAACCGCTCCCAAGATGCGTGTCAAGAATCTTCATGCCCGGTTTCGCGTAAAGCTTGTAGATCCACGCATACAACGCAACAGGCTTTTGCGTTGGATGGATTCGCTCAGTCTCGGAATTGATGTTCCCGTAATATGCGTAATCAAAGCATTTTGCAACGCCTCCAAAAGAAGTCCAAGCAAACTCCCCATCGCTAAAATTACTGACAGGGTTCCTTTTGAACCAGAAAATAAACTCCTTGCAAGGTGGAAGATTATAATAATTTCCCCCCCATATTATTTGTCCTTTGCTCACTCGGAATAATTCCGTGAAATATTCCTCTTCTGGAACTGAAACGTCCCACCGCGCATTATGGTATTTATTGCTTTTATACCTATACCCGTCAGCCGTTTTGTTTGTTCGATTAAATTCGCCAAAATTGATTCCATACGGCGGGTCTACAACGGCAAGGTCAAAAGCGTTATCTGGCATCTGCCGCATCGCTTCCATGCAATCCATGTTGTAAGCTATGTTCATCCGTATCTCCTCTCATACGGCACGAACATGGAGCCGGTATACTGAGCAAGCTCCCTGTCGAGCGTGGCCTTGGAATACACCATGTCCTTGTCCTCGCGCACATCCGTGGTGATCAGGTCGGCGTAGTCCTTCGCGGCCTTGGTCAGTTCCTCGTCAAACCGCTTGAACCGCGATTCGCGGAATCCCATCCTCCCCAGCGCGATTGTGACGAGATCGAGCGTATACGTTCGCGTGTGCCGCCTGGACTCCATCAACCGTGCGTCAATCGCCGCCTGCTGTCGGGCAAGCCAGCCGCTTTTACTCATGCTTAAAGCCTCCTGTCAATTTCGTTTTCCTGTGCCGCTTTGCGATTGCCTTGTTCGCTCCGTCATAGAGGAACTGGTCGGCCTGCCGCAGATTCTTGTGCTTGTTCTTCGGCTCGACATGGGCCTCCCAGTATTCCATGTACTCTTTGCACTCTGCATGGCATCGCGGTGAGCGGTTCGGGCAATCCTTTGTGCAGGGCCACAGTTGTTCTCTCATGTTTCCACCAGCCTTATGTCGTAGAGCTGGAGCATCAGCTTTCGCTTGATCTTGTATTCTGGGGTGCGGAAGCCTTTGCAATCCTCGACCACCAAGTGTCCGTCCTTGACATACACGAAATCGGCGATGTAGGAAGCCTCGCGCTCGATGCACTTGCCGTCCCGATACTGCGAAGGGATCAGCAGATACTTGACTTGCCGTTTCAGCTTCTCGATCTTCCCGGCTCGTTCAAGCAATCTCAGCTCCGCCCAGCGGTTCGCCTCGCGCTTGCTGTCGAATCGGATGCCGTTCACCTCGGTCGGTGTGGAATGGTATTTACTCATCATACGTCACCATTTCGACCCCACAGTTCGGGCAATGCCGCCATTCGTCAACATCGTGGTAATGCTTGTCTGAGAAGCCAGTTCCGCAGACGGTGCATTTCGTGTACCCGCCGCCGCCCCAGATAGGGTCAACGATATGCTGCCAGCGTCCTTTGTGTTCCTTGATCGGTTCACCAAGAAGCACTTTGCCAT
>JAHLAX010000072.1 GCA_020625875.1 bacterium
AAATATCTATTATATATATCTTCGTTTTGTCAATGTGAGCTTTGGCTAACTAGGCAAAAAATTCGAAAAAATCGTAACTTCACTTTGACAATTTACGACGTCTTTGTTCCTATTATCTCACAAATAGGTGTCCTATAAACCACCCTGTGCTCTACTGAAACCTCTCTTTTTTTTAAAAGCAAATGCAAATTTTGAGAGCGTTCAAAAGATGTTGTATTATAAAAAAAGCTGATGTGATTTTTTTAATCACATCAGCATAATTTTACCTACACAAATCGTATTTATGGTTTAAAGCATCCATAACAACATCTATAGTATCAATATGAACATCTTTCTTTTTGATTTCAAATGTTTTTAACATATCTTTATTCTTTCTGACAGATTTACAAATTAGCTTCTTATCTCTATCATTAAGATCAATTTTATATAATAGATTACATAAGCATATAATAAGGTCTTTGTTATTACCATCTTTTGTTTTATTTCTCCAAGAAAGATATTCTTTATAATCATCTTCTGTATATTTGGGGAGTATTCCAACAATTGGGTTTACTAACAATTGTGTTGATGATGACATTAAGTTCACATATGCGCCCAACTCATATTGTTGTGCCTCTGGCATTTTATTATAGTCAAGACCAAACGAACGAATCCGTTTGGTTGCCTTCTGCAGTTTATCAGCTTCATCATCAATTCTAACAATTCTTTCGTTTATTTCCACAATTGCTAAATCATATGATTTAATATCACGTTCGCTGATTAGAGTAAAAACGTCTTCAATATGCTTTTTATCAACTATACTTTTCCATATTAATAACCCACTTGTAATAAGTGCAACACCTGCAATTGCCCATCCAATCGGACCGGCTAAAGCTAAAAAGGCTTCACCGGCAGCCATTCCACCACCACCTGCCGCAACAGCTCCACCACCCAGCCAAGCTAAAGCAGCATTTGTTGCTGCAGCACCACTCAATGATGATATAGCTGTTCCTGTAGAAGCTACACCAAATGTAGTTGCTACTCCCATTGCAGCTGTAGGGCCCATTGCAACTACTGCAACTCCAAGACCTGCTCCAGCAGCACCTGCACCAGCTTGTTTTGCTTGGGCTACCTTATAATCATTTTCTATTTTCTCTGCTTGTTTTTTCCATTTTGAACGAATTTTCTTGAACTTATCAAACTCTATTTTTTTATCTGATGGTACATTTCTAATTTTATCAAAAGCCTCTTGTATATCGCACAATTCAACATATAATTCATTAGTATGCTTTCCTAACTCATCTATTCGTTCATTGGTTTTATTTATTGCTTCTTCAGTTGCTTGTTGAGCAAGTTTTAGCTTCGATTTCTTCCTTTTAAGTTTCATCATTTCTCACCATAAAAAAACTATCAATATCTTCTTTTGTTTTTAATATCTCATTTTGAGGCACGTTTCTCTTTTCTGCCAACTTGACAGACTTATCAAAGGCTTCCATATACAAATCACTATGCTTAAAATCGTCAATGAAGGCTAACAAATAACTATCATCGTATATTTCAGCCAAAAGCTTTAATCCTTCAATATAATAATTAATAATGTCAGCTTTTCTCTCTAATAAGTATGCTTCATTTTTCAAATCCGTTTTCTTAATTGTCCTTGTCATCTCACCATATAAAGAAATAGTAAGACGACCAATTCCTACTATGTTTAATCGAAGGAAAAACTCTACCACATTAAAATAACCGCCACCAGTGATAAATCCACGAATCACTGCATCACCAACATCTATCAAGCAAAATGTTCCATGTGCAACTGTCAGCATTCGTTTTACAGTGACATTGGAAAAAGGCTCACAAGTTTTCCAAAGGAGTGAAATCGAGCGTTCTTCAGCTTTAGTTGTTGAAATATACTTTACAAATCTACGAATTGAATACATTAAACGAACAACTAATTCATTTATAAATACAGGAATACCTTGTGTAGTTTGGAAACGCACATCATATCCTTTTTCATAAATCTGCAAAGCGAGATTATTAACCGATTTATCGAACTCTTTAACCGGTATTCTTAGTTTTGTTTTGATTGCGATAATATCATTTGCCCAACACCATAACGGTGAAGGCACTCCCATTCCTCTTCCTTTACTTCCAGACGAACCAGATGCATCGGACACTAAATGTCCTATCCAATTTACAAAACCGCAAAACAATTTGCTAATAGCTTTATTTCCACGCAATTCAAATTTTCCATCTGCCTCTTGCAACGAAATCAATTGTCCTTCAGATACAAAATGTGAAGTGTTGGCAAATTGGTCAACAATCGAAAAGAACAAACCCAACAAACTCGGATTATGAGCCAAAGATTTAAAGTGATGGTTTTTGGGGCTCAAATTGAATATAAAACTTGCTGCATCACCAGCACCACGTTGATCGTATGGTATTTTAAACTTCTTTTCAAGAAACTTTATCGCTGATGAAGCAGAAGAATTATTTTTAGAATCCCACCCACAAAGCTTAGCAAAATCCTTTGTTCTATTTTCAAGCCATTTGTCAGTAATATTCCCAAGAGGTGATTCACCTGGTTTTCCTACAAGGAATACGTCAATAATGCCACAAATCACACCGCTCGACGCCGCTAATGCATAATCCAGCTTGTCACATTCGGGAGTTAGTTTCTTAACTGTTTCGATGGTCTCTGAAAGCTGTCTTTTCGTTTCCTCTAGTTCCGATTCTGCATTTGATAAAGCATTTGATATTCCTGACAAAAAATCAAATTTATCATCATCAACTGATAAATCCATTTCAATGTATACGTTTTTCTCTTTTTCAATTACCCTATTATCGTTCATAATATGCTAAACCCTATATTTATTCTTAATTATTTTAATTATAGCACATTGAGAAAATAATAGAAAGAACTTAATTAATGTATTTATAGTCAAATAATGATTTTTTAAAAAATTTTTTAAAATGTTTGAAAAACAACAGATTTTGTTGTACTTCTGTTGTAGTCGGTCTGATATAGTATAGACACAGTCAAGGGGAAAACAAAGAAAACCCCAAAACAAATTTTTATTTAAGGGAGATATGAAAAATGAAAAACACAAAGACAAAGGTAATCGCAACAGTAATGGCAGTAGTAATCGCAATTTCTTCACTCTGCGTAATCACAGCGGTAAGCGCTAACGCAGCTTCATACGAAGGCAGCGCTCAGGCTCACGCTTCCGAAAAGATGGGACCAATGACAACAAGCGTTCCTGCGGTAACAACAAAGCTCAACAAGACAGCAAAAGCTTACAAGTTCGTATGCACAGGTCAGACCAAGAAGGGTTATGACTGGGACTACACAGCTGACAACAGCAACATCAAGGTTGCTTGCAAATACGACTTCAAAACTCACACATACACATTCAAGTTTACAGGTACAGCCAAGGGCAACACAACAATGAACTTCAAGTACAGACTCAACGACAAGACATGGGTAAAGGTTCCTATGAACTTCAAGGTAAACGCTCAGAAGAACATCACAAGAGTAGCTTAATCAAACAACTGCATAAAATCATATAAATCAAAACAACACACTCTCTAAAACAACAAAACGCCTCCTATGGATTCCATAGGAGGTATGTTTTTTTACAGTGAAAAGTATTCAATAAAGCTCTTTTTGAATTTTACAAAAGATTATCTTGAATTTAGGTTTTCTACTGTGCTAAAATGTACGTATAAATACAAATACATATATCTTAATCAATGGTAACTGCTATATAATAAATCAAAAGGGTAATTATGTTTTTAAAAAATCTACTACTAAAAAACTTAACACCAGAAAAAGTTTTTCAGCATATAGCTAATGTCAGCAAAACGATAGATGATAATATTCGGAATTCCGAGGGTGAAAAAAGAACCCAAATTATTGATTCTAAGCCAAATTCTCATCATCTGACTATATATAAACATAACGAGGAAAAAGGAATCCTTGGTTCCAAGACTATTTATGTTTACGAAATAAAAGATGATAATAATAACATAGTTTACTATGCTAAGCAAAATCCGGATAGTAACTTATTAAAAATTGAACTATATGATTCAAAACATAAAAAAATTGGACAAATATCTCAAGTAAAAAAACACACAAAAAACTCAAACTCAATTGATTCTCATTATTACTACAACCTTCTCATCAACAAGAAAAGTATCGGAGAAATACAACGTGAATCTTTTCTGTTAGGAAAAGATATATTGACTCTGAATAATTATGGAATTCAAGCTATCAAAAAAGGAATCAATTATTATGTTTTTTATAATAGCAAAAACAAATCAATTGGTGAAAAACACAACAAATTCAGCTATTCATTAATAATCTATAAAGAAAAAGCTAATGAGCTGCTCTATGTTATGATTTCATTAATCATTTAAAAAATCTTAAAAGATTCAAAAAAAGGAAAAACAAAGCTGCCCAAGTCACATTAACTATGATTTGAGCAGTTTTGTATTATGAATATTGCAAAATAATCGATTTAGTGATAAATAATCTTTCAACACAACCCCGCCCCCGTTGTTTGTTGGTTGTTGTTGATCGTATTTTTTATTATATAAAATTGCATACAAAGTTTACTGTGCAGCATTTTTAATCATTAAGAACAACATCAACACAACAACAAAAAGATCTTCTATTTCTTTCGAAATTTCTTTCCATTATTATTTCCAACTTAATTCTTCGCCTCTGTTGGTTGTTGGTTGTTGGTTGTTATTGTTGATTGTAAGTGTTTTTTAAAATATTCTTTTATTACCATTTGTAAAACAGAGGAGCAACTTTGTTGGTTGCTCCTCCCTTTATTGATTATGTTTATTCTTTGTGTTGTGTTTTTATTTGATATTTTTTACTCTTTCCTTTGTGCAAAAGAATAGCTGCCAAGATAAACTTGGCAGCGGCTTACCTTTGGGCATTTTTTATTATTTTTTGTTTGCCTTTGGGCACATCTTTTTGACTTAATAATTTGCAAAAATCAGCTTATTTTTTTAATTTTTTTTGCACTAATAATTTGTTGCTTTTTATCCCTTCGGAGGAGGGTTTTTCAACCCTAAAAATAGCAAAATATAGGTTTTTCATACCAAAACCATACCAAAACCATAGTAAAACAATACCAAAACCACCCCTAAAGTAGGGTTTTTCAACTTCATTTTCTAAAGAAGAGGGGGGTTTTTAAAAACCCTCCTCCAAAAGGCATGTTTTTACCCCAAAAAAGTCAGTATTCATGCGGGTCCGTGAGGGTTTTTCAACTTTGAAAAAGCCTGATCCCAGAATTTGAAAAACCCTACTTTTTTGTGAAAAACCCTCCTCCCCCGACTCAAAAATTTATTGATAAAAAAACACCCTAAAATCGCCTGAATTCATGAGCATATATGCAATAATAATCCCATTAAAAAGCGAAAATTTTCATGAGCATATATGCAATAAAAACATGGTTTGCCCTCAGCGAACCGAGGGCAAAAGCTTCTATAAAAAATCTCAATAGTTATAGTTTTTTCTGCCGTTCTATTACACACTCTGTAACTCTGTCGGAAATTATACCTCTGTCACGTTCTGGATAATACCCGAGCAAGGGAGACAGCATCTCACGAAGATCACCTGAAGAAAAACGAGGCAGTCTGAGCACAGAGCCGAACAACGCTCTTGCGGTATTCAGCTCCCTGTTAAAGGTCATTCCAAACGGGCTTGCTGTCAATGATTTCATCAAGCCCTTTGGCTCAATATCCGTTCTCAAAATCCGCATATTCGAGAGCAGCCCTGCCCCGTTGTCAAAAATCGGACAATAATCAAACCTTCCGTTTTCCTCAATAACGGCAATATTATTCAAATGTCTGTCGTCATTCAAAATCAGCGAATCCACTTCAAACAACAGGGTTAAATATTTTGGGAAAGCATCCAGTCCGGTTATGTCGCTTACGGTATTTGCCAGATACTCAATTCGTTTTTTATCACTTTGCAAAGCGGCGAGCTTCCTTTTGAGAGGCATATCGGAGAACTTTTTAAAAAGAGCGCTGACTGTAATAATAGATTGGTTCTCTTTCAAAAAGTTTTTACTGACGCAAGCGACATGATCAAATCCATGCGCCCTGACCATCTGCGTATTGTATCTTACAAATGTGAAAGGCGTTTCCTTTTCGATGTTGCTGAATTCAAGAAGCTTTGAAGTAGAAACCTCAGCCAACGCTTCATAACCGAATTGATCGAGCTTATACCAGTACCCGTTTTCAAGCCATTTTTCCTGATTGCCTTTTGATGATGTTTCCGCTATTTTGTCGTTTGTTACAAGTTTAACTGTCATAATTCAATCACCTTAGGGTAACAGGAGCAATCCGAACCTCGGTTTTGTCGGACAGCTTTCTGCCTACCCTTTTTTAAATACTCGCAAACCCGTCAGGGTTTGCTGTGTTTTTGCCACGGCTAGACAAAAATCTGCCTCGACAAAACTTCTTTGAACTTTAAACGGTTGGAGTTTTAGGCGATTTGCGGTGCGGAGAATGTTAGCAGGCTAACGCCTGCTGACGTTCGACAAACCGTAAAGCGGCAAAAATACTCCGTTTAAAGCGTGGTTCGGGTTACTCCTGTTACCCTAATCCACTGATGGTCTTCAGCCATTCTGCCCTCTGTTTTTCTTATGATATCTATCGGATTATACTCATCCACACCGATAGAATCGAGATATTCCCGCAAACCCGCTCTGGATTCGGGAACACACCTTTCTTCTAAAAACTCCAGATAATCCTGCCATGTGGGGTTTTCATTAACGCCGAACGCTATATAAACTATTTCGTCAGTATAGTTTTGTATCTTGACAACCTCATCGGTATAGTCAGCGATAATCGTCGTACAGAGTTTTTCATAATTATAGTAGTCAAGCCTTAAGAGCTTATGTGACCTGTGCAGCTCAATAAAACTATCTACACTTTGAGCTTTGTCAATTATAATTCTGTTTCCGTCAAAGCTCAGCTCAATATCACGGCTGTTCTCATTCAGACCGAGCTGTTCAATCCAGACGTTGGGTAATGTCACCCGATAGGTTCTGCTTTTTTCGGACGCTGTTCCGCCCGGCTTGTTTACAATTAGTTTAGCTTTTCTTGATTCCATTATCATCACCACAACAATTATACTTTATTCGTAACGAATAGTCAAGATTTTTGTTTAAAAGAAAATAATTCTCTGCAAGAAATAAAACCCTCAGATTCATTCATCTGAGGGTTTTGTCTGTTTACCAATCATCATTATCATCATCGTTCCAAGAGGAACCGAAACCGTCGTCATCATCCCAGCCCGAAACAATGTGCAACTCACCTGAGTCCATATCCATAGCCATATTGTCGCCCATCCTCATCATCAAGTCGCCGTCGGAATCCATAGCCATATTATCGGAAAGCTGATATCCGAAATCTCCGTCATCATAATCGAAAAACATTTATTGCACTCTTCCTTTCTCGGGTCTCATATTGAGTATTTTGTTATATGTTTTATTTAGATCTTTTATTAGCTCAGAGATAACAAAGCTCTCTGAATCACAATTTATGCTAATTATATTTGTAACTGTGCCGTCTCTTTTTTTGCGGTCAAATACACTGATTATATTACCGTCCTCGCTGAAATAAAACTCACAATTGTTTTCGATGTAACCGTATTGCTCATACTTTCTATCCTTAATCCTTTTTATAATCTTGAATGCGTTTTTGTTATGCTCGATACATCGTCTGAGAATAGGCTCGGCATATGCATTATTGTTCTGTATCAACAACTCAATCAAATTGTCAACCATAGGAAACATAAAAGCAACAGACTCTTTATACAAATCCGGTTTAATTTCTATTTCCTTCGAAAAATAATTCAACACTTTTTCATCAGCATTAGATAAGTTTTTTACTATATCAATGTCACAATATTTCTCAAAGCTTGGTTGCGAAACTCCATATAGATTCACTCTATACATTGAAGGGATTTCTCTTGCTTTGAGTTCTTCCAACAAGTCAAAATCTTTGTTTTCAATTGCTAAAGCTATCATTTTACGTCTTAGGCTATCATTTTGTTTCATTTCTGCATCCAAATCGTCAATTAATCCTATTTTTCTGCGCTTAATTGATGTTCCTGCTCCAAATCCCAAATAGCAATCCTTTTCGGGTGTTTTTGAGACAAACCAGATGTAATTATTCTCCATCAAGTATTTCAAAAACTTATAATTCTTAAACTCAAGAGCATAATCAATTACCGTCTTGTTGTATTCATCAGAATTAAGAATTAGTTTATCATCCCTGTTGATATACGATTGCCATACCTTTTCATCATCAGAAAAAGCAATCTGATAATTTGTCATATGGTTTTCGTTAAACGTGCGTATTTCTCCTGCACTTAAGATTTCTTCGCAACTGACATCAAGAAGCTGTGTAAAAACAGGCAAGTCTTTTATCTGAATAGATTTTGAACCTTTCTTTATTGCCGATAAACGATTGGACATTTTTCGCAATTCATCATCATTTACGGACACTCCTGAAACTTCAAGATATGCCCGACAAAACTGTCGTGTTGATTTAAAATCGCTATTCTCAATAAGTTTGCTAATATACTGTCCTATTTTTTGATTAGTATTTAACTTAAACATCGCTTCAACCTCCTGACATAAGAATATCACTATTTAGAATACATTTCTATACATAATTTGAATATAAAAAACAAACACAATTAATTCCATCAATAAAAGTGTACGCTAAAAGCATACACTTTTCAAGTATTATGACTATAATTTTACAGAAGCTCTCACCTTTTGCAGATTGCATATATCATTTCATCAATCAAAAATCAACTCATCAATCATAATTGTCATGAAAAATAAGTGAGAAATACTAAAAAACGGTTAATAGCGGCATGACGTAGTGTTTACACAGTGCCCCACTCAGGCAATGTGTACTATCAAATACTGTAGGAAAAATGGGCATTATCGGCATGACGTAGTGCTTACACAGTGCCTCAGAGCAAAAAGCCCGCACGACTTACGACAACATCTTAAGACTGTGCGACGACCCCGACGTAAAGGACGCCATACGCTTCCTAAGAGAGCGCGAGGTTGTGCACTATCAGCGCTTCGGCGAGAATCTTCGAATCCTCACCGATAAGCTCGACAGCAAAAACTTCTACGCCTTCAATCCCGAGTTTGATAAGAAATGCTTTAAGAAAACAAGCAAATAAGAAAAAATCCGCAGGCGAAAAGCTTGCGGATTTATTATCTTTTGCTATTGTGTATTAAAACAAAAAGTGTTATGATTAATTATATAACAGATACTAAAATCGAGGAGGGATAATTAATGAAATCAAATAAAATCTATCAGGTTTCTACACTTCAGGCTTTAGCGCTTGGATACACAAGACCTGTAGTCACAGTAGAGGAGCTGCTCGAGAACGGCGACACAGGCCTGGGCACTTTCGAAAATGTAGACGGCGAAATGATTATCTTGGACGGCGTATGTTATCAGGCAAAACAGAACGGAAGCATAGTGCGCTCCCCTGACTCCGCGGGCGTGCCGTTCGCGGTCGCGGGCTCTGTAAAAGACGGTAGAAAAATTGAAATGGGAGAAATGCGGAATATTGACGCCATCAAACTGGAACTCACCCTGAGAATAGACGAGGCTTTCGAGTTGAACAGCATCCACATCGCGCGGATAGACGGGTTTTTCGACATAATCCACGCGCGCGCGGGAGCACCTTATCGCTCACAGCACGTTACGCTAAAAAACATCCTCTCAAAAACACAGAAGGACTTTTGTTTTGAGAAGCTTTACGGAACACTGGTATGTGTATATTATCCCGATTATATGGACGGAATAAACGCCTCGGGATGGCATTTGCACTTTATCTCAAAAGACAAGAAGCTCGGCGGTCACGTATTCGAGGTGTCTATGAGCTCTGGCGAATGTCTGCTGCAAAAAATGGACAGAATTGAAATTCAGTTACCCAGAGAAGCGGCGTTTGACACTTACACACTGAAAGAAGCGTCAAATGATGAAATCAAAGAAGTTGAACAGGGCAACAGCTGATTCAAAATATCGCGCGTTTTCGAATAATTATCAATAAATAAAAAAAGGCTGGCTAAATCTTTCGGGTTTGAGCCGGCTTTTTCTTTACTATCAATTATTTTTTCTAATCCATTTATCAGTCAAAACAGGCTTAACAAATCCCCAGTTTTCGGGAACAGCGTGAGCCACACACCTAAATCCGTTCTTTTTGAGCACCTTAGCGGAAGCCTTGTTTTTCATCATCGCGCTCGCGGTTATGATTTCGACGTCGGTTTCATCAAACAAATAGTCAACCAACAGCCCGAGCGTTTCTGAAGAAATCGCGTTGCCCCAGTACTTTTTTAACAGCCTGCAGCCGACGCTCGCTTTTTGGTAAAATCCACGAGCTATTCAATCGGTTTAATCCCGTTCATACATTTACGCAAAATTTCGTTCTCGTCAGCCCCGTCTATATCGAGCCCTGTCGCCTTAATCAACTCAACATCGTTAATTCCGTAAAAGCTGTTCGCCAGAGCCCCGACATACCCGAAGCCGTATTCCTCGGGAAAATAAAAGCCGCCCGCGGTAGTAAGGTAATATAGCTTTTTCGCTCTGCACATACCAATCGGAACTCCGTCCGATGAATAACCGAACGTAACCCCGACAACATTAATCTGCTCAAAATACTGTTTTAAAACCGCGGGGAAAGACAAATCCCAAAACGGAGCGGCTATCACGATTATGTCCGCCTCGGCGAACTGCCGCGCTAAATCAAAAGCGGGATTATCAAAATCAGACTCCGCAATCATCTTGTCGCGTTTTTTTAGGAACTCCTCATCCACAGTCGGAAACTCAACATCATTCAGACGCAGCTCCTCAACCCTTTGTTCAGTGGTTGACAAAAGGTAATCCGCGAGCTTTTTTGTTCTTGAATCGGAGCGCGCGCAGGCGTTAATATACAAAATCATTTTCAACTTTCCTCATTTTCTTTTCTTCTTCGGCGCGGGGAGCTCGTCGACCATCGCGTTAAAAAGCTCAAAAAGGAACTCTTTATTGTCTATATCGTCGACGAGAATCATCTCTTTAGCTCCCTCATACGGCAGCTCAAAAGCCGCTTCGGGCATCAGGCGCACGGCGGATTTTGTGGGCTTCACGAGAAAACGGTCGTCGTAGATTCCGCCGATAACCTTTCCCTGATAATAAATGATGTACTCCCCCATCATCGCTCGGTACGATACATCGCTCAGCAGCGAAAGCTGTTCCAATACAAATTCAAGATATTCCTTGCTCGAAGCCATATTCTCGCCTCCCTTTGTTCTGATAATATAATAGCAGATAATAAAATACTTGTCTATAAAAACTAGGGATTTAAAGAAAAGCCTTCCCTTGGGAAATGTCCAATTAATAATTGTAGGGGAGCTGCTCCTGCCGCTCCCGACATACATTTCCTGACGTATACGAAAGCCTCCTCGGTAGTACACTGACAAAAGTACATTCGGCGTTGCCGAAGGATGGTTGCTTATACAATAATCAAACGCAAGCACGGGAGCGGCGGGAGCAGCTCCCCTACAATAAAATTTTTCCCACACAAAACAACGGCGCCCGTTTATACGGGCGCCGAACTAAGCTTATTAACTTATAAAAGACCTTCTACAGAAAACTTGTCGACCAAATCTGTTGAGCGAACATAGTTGTTGTCTGTTTCGACCGAAGACATCAGTACATCCTCTTTAAGGAGGTTTTCTATGATTATTTCCGGTTTTTGATACTTATATCTCATAATGTCCTCCTTAACCTATACCATTGTTATTGTTCGCCAACAAAGTATTAATGTCGTCATAGTTGGCACTGCATCCGCCATAGGTTCCGTCATAGTCATTGTAGAACGTTCTGAGCAGGCCGTTAGCGTCGTAGTAGCGCATATAGGCGCGGGCGATTATGTTCTTGTTACTGTCAGAGGCATTATCATAAGTTACAACGAAGGTCGCAAGGCGGTAATTATTGTCGCTATTGAAGTGGTCCATCTTAATTGTCGCGTTGCCGCCGTAGCCTTTCACCTTTGAGGTGCAATCAACGTTGGTAACATATCTGAAGTTGTTCGCCGTTGCTCTTTCTTCCTGTGTAAGGTTATCCATAATGGTATCAACGCCATTAACGTTTGTGCCCCTGTACTGCAGTTTATAGGTGTTTTTGTTAATCGCGCCTGGATTATCTTTGTTGATTTTGGTTATAGCGGCTTCGACAGTATCCTCTTTCGCGGTAACAAAGCCGTACTCAACCTTGTTGCCGTTGACGGTTTGGGTCGAGAGAGCGTCAACGCTCGAGAGCAGGCTCTCGCTGATTGAGGTTACATAACGCAGACCGCCCGGCATTTTTTTCTCCTGGTTAAGGTCGCGTTTGTCCTCGGGGCGAATCTGAACACCGAAGAGCTCAAAGCCGCTGTATGTAGTTGCGTTGTTGGGGAGAATCTTTTGGTCATCGCTGTCTTTTTCAACTGTGCCGACCGCTATCCAGTGAGCGTAAACGTCGGTAACTCCCGCGGGAACCGCGCTGCCGAACTCAAAGGGAGTATTGCCGTCGATTGTACCGTTAGTGGAATTATAATACCAGCCAGCGAATACATAGTCGTCGCCCGCAAAGGCGGGGATGTCGTAGAAGGCTGTAACTCCGCCGTTTGTGAATGTGTAATCGGTAGTGTCCTCAGCCCCAGCCGTGCTCGCGTCGCCGTTATATACGCGGAACAGCCTGTCCGCCGCGTTCGGCTCGTTTACGTGGAAGTTGAGAGTTTGCTCAACCAAAACACCGAACATCGGGTGGACTGTTACGCCCTTTGAACCGTCCTCGCTGGCGGGGTTAGTCATTTTCCAAGTGAGGTAGCGGTAGTTATTTCCGTCTGCTTCAAGCTCGGCGTTTTTATCGCTTACCCATTTGTTCAATGTTTGGAGAAGATTACCTGTAAGCGGTGTACCCGAGATAACCTCACTCTGACCTATTGTCTTTGTCGCGGGATATATAATACCGTCAGTATTTGCTGATGTAAAATATCCTATACTAGATGTTATGTCCGCGCTTCCTGGGAGTATATAATCTATTTCAATAAATTGTGTTCCGTAAGGCAAATAAGTATTGCTAACATAAGTGCTCTCAATGTAAGCGCAGATATTACCAGCTTTATCTCCTCCGCTCACCGTACCGAAGTTATACGCGTTTACTATAGTAGAGTGTGCAGAGGTGGATGATGTATCCTGTAAAGCGCCGCATAATCCGCCTACATAGTCAGTGGTTCCTCCAATTACACTTCCCGTATTATAGCAGTTGACCATCGAGTTGTATTGATCGGGATTATAAACAGTCACGGTTCCACCCGTGTAAACAGGTTCTACTATTTGATCGGTTCTGAATTGACCGACAATTCCTCCCACCATATTGGCGTCTGACGCGGTTACGGTACCTGTATTGTATGAGTTTTGCAAACAGCAACAAGCGACCTCGCCCGCGATACCGCCGCTGCCGCTACTGCTGCTTCCGCCTACGGTAATATCTCCGTGATTGGCGCATCTGTCAATATACACAGTCGCCCCTGGTGCGCCTTTAGCCAGAATACCCGCAAAATATTTTGTACCGTTTCCTAGTGAAGGAGAGGTAATATTACCGTAATTGATACAATCATCTATCGTCAATGAATTAGAGCTTTGGTTGTTAATGATTCCGACAATACCGCTTGCTGCATAGCTGGATTCAACATTTGCTCTGTTTACACAGTTGCTGATTAATGTATTATTTTGATCTGAGCCTATATAAGCGAGAATACCAGCGGCTATGCGGTTAGACGCAACATTGGTAGTTCCTATAATAGTTACATCTTCACCGACGGAACAATCTATAATCTCAAAAGTATCGCCAGTGTTTTGCGCGATTATACCTGCTGTGTAGTTATTGCCACTACTACCAAGGTTTGGATCAGATTGTATTAAACAGTGACCGGTTAAATGACAATTAATGATTTTACTCTCGGCCAAGGATCTAGCAGCAAAAGCAGCATTATATGTTTTACCGTTTGCTATTGTAACATCACTAAGTGTCAAATTCTTAATTGTTGCATATCCGAGATTTGGCAGAAATGAAACGGTTATTCCGGGTGAAACCATATTGAGGTTGGAGATAGTATGGTCATGTCCGTTAAATGTTCCGAAAAAATAAGCTTGCCCGCCGTAATTCTGTATAGAAGCCGATTCATAAGTTGTGCCTTGGGAGATTTCAATATTATTGCAAAGGTTAATTTCACAACCATAAAAATCATTATCAGCATTAAGCGCATCCCTGAACGCGAACAAATCCGCCTCGGTGCTGATGTTATAAACACCGTTAGCTGGATCCCACGTGTTTGCCGCCGACACGCTGAACGGCGCGACGCAGATTACGCCTATAAGCATTGCCATTATTAACAGCAACGATACAGGCTTTTTTACATTTCTCATAAAATTCTCCCCTTTTGTATTAATTTCAAAACTAAATGTCTTGTTATAATTTCCCAATATACGTCAATATTATAAACCTTTCACATCTCTATGTCAATTAAAAACAGAAATTGTTATATTATATAGAAAAATATGTAGAGAACAACAAATAGGCGTGTTGAATATCGGCGTTGGTTGGTGATATTCACAAGAGATTCTTTTTTCCCTGTCATTCTGAGGAGCACTGCGACGAAGAATCTTAAAGATCCTTCGCTTACGCTCAGGATGACAGAGGGGAACGTTCATAAAGAGGAAAGATAATCCCCGCAAATTGGCTCACGTTGTTCGCAACAATTTGCACCCCTTTAAAAAGGGGTACTTTTCGTTCCCCTTAAACTAATGGGGGCTGTTCTCCCGCAAAAAAACAGGACGGCGTAACAACCGTCCTGTGTATAATTATTAGTTTTACTGCCACTCTACCGTCGCGGGCGGCTTGGGCGTGATGTCATAAACTACGCGGGTGATTCCCTCAATCTCGTGGGTTATGCGGGTTGAGGCGCTGTCGAGAATTTCGTACGGCAGACGCGTCCAGTCGGCTGTCAAAAAGTCGTCGCTTGTAACGGCTCTGAGCACGATTGTCTTGCCCGTGATGCGCTCGCTGCCCATAATGCCTACCGAAAGCGTATCGGTCAGCACGGCGAAATACTGGTTGGTGAAAGGCTCGTAGCCCGCCTCGGCAATCTCATCACAGAAAATCGCGTCCGCGGCGCGAAGCACCTTGAGCTTCTCCTCGGTAACCTCGCCCACGCATCTGAGCGCGAAGCCGGGAGCGGGGAACGGCTGACGATAAGCGATTTCGGGCGGAATACCCAAAGCCATACCCATATCGCGGATTTCGTTTTTAAAGAGGTCTCTGAGCGGCTCGAGAGTTTCTTTGAAGTCGATAACGCCGTTGAGGTCGCCTATATCGCCCGCGCCTCTCTGCAGCACGTCGGTAAAAATCGTACCCTGAACAAGCGCGTCTACCCTATCGAGCTTGTCGGCTTGTTCTTTAAACACGCGCGCGAACTCGTCGCTGATTATGCGGCGCTTTTTGTCGGGCTCGGCAACGCCCTTGAGAGCGCTCAAAAAACGCTCGGCGGCGTCCACCTTAATAACCTTGATATTGAGTGTATCGCGGCAGTACCGCTCTACAAAATCCACCTCGCTCTTTCTCATAAGACCGTTGTCGACAAATACACAGGTGAGGTCGTCGCCAATAGCCTTGTTGATGAGCAGCGCGGCTACGGAGCTGTCTATGCCGCCCGAAAGCGCGCAGAGAACCTTTTTGCCGCTGAGCTTTTCGCGGTATTCGTTAATCTTCTGTTCGGCGACATCCTCCATCTTCCAGTCGCCCGAACAGCCGCATATACGGTACAGAAAGTTGGTGAGAATCTCATCGCCGTATTCTGTGTTTGAAACCTCGGGATGGAACTGAACGCCGAATATTCTCTTTTCGCTGTTCTCAAACGCGGCGCTGGGGCAAAGCTCGGTAAACGCCGTAATCTTATAGCCCATGGGGATTTCTTTTACATAGTTATTATGGCTCATAGCGCAGGGGCTGACGAGAGGCAGAGTATCGAAAAGCTCGCTCTTCATAATTACCAAATCAACCTCGCCGAACTCGCGGGTATCGTTGGCGTCGGTGACCTTGCCGCCCGCCATATGAGCGATGAGGTGACAGCCGTATCCTATGCCGAGTATCGGAACGCCGATGCCGAGAATCGCGCTGTCGAACTTGGGCGCGTCGGGCTCATAAACGCTGTCGGGACCGCCTGTAAAGATGATGCCCTTATAGCCACGTTTGGCGATTTCGTCAACGGTAATATCTTTATACGAAATAATCTCCGCGTAAACGTTCTGCTCACGCACTCTGTGGGCAATCGGAAGATTGAATTTCCCTCCAAAATTAAGAACCAATACTTTTTCCATAGGATTACCTCTTTTCTAAAATAAAATACAAGATTATTATAGCGCCAAGGTGAATTTGTGTCAACGATTTTGAAATATTTTTCACAAATAATTTCATATTGTTAAACTATTAACAGCTATATCGCATATTATAGTGAATATTTTGCAACTTTTATTGTTTTTCTTGCAAAACAATGAGCTGCCGCAAAGCGCGACAGCCCTGTTAATCAATATTCGGTTTTGAGGCTCTTTACCCCGTAGGTCGCCTTGAACTCCTCAATATCCTTTGGGGAGCGAATCAGCATAACCTCGGTAAAGTGACCGTCCTTTTTATCCCTGAAGCCCGCGACCTTCTCGCCCGTACAGATTGACGAGCGAATAACCGCGTACTGCTTATCGGGATTAAAAGCCTCGGTTTCAAACCTTCCCTTTGAACGGGAATTCTTAAAAATGCTCATTACTTTTTAACGGTAACCGTTATCTTCTTATAAGCGCCGCTCTGGGCGTACGCGTAAACATAGCACTTGCCCTTTTTCTTTGCCTTGATAACGCCCTTTGATGAAACAGTCGCTACCTTGGTGTTGGTGCACTCGTACTGAATCTTGCGATGAACGCTTACTTTGAGCTTTTTGGACTCGGGAACAGCCTTTGCCTTGAGCTTGAAGGTCTTGCCCTTTTTAGCCAGAGTTACCTTGTCCTTTTTAGCGGCTGTGGTAACCTTCTTGAAGTTGCCTGCCTTGCCGCCCTTTGTGGCGATATGAAGCGTCTTGGCGACAGCGATTGACTTGCCCTTCTTGTTGAACGCCGCGACGATGTACTTATAATATGTGCCCTTTTTGAGCTTCTTCTGAGTATATGATGTCTTTGTGGTTGTGGCGAGATATTTATACTTATTCGCCTTGCCGCACTTGTTGCCGTAGATGACGTAGTTCTTGGCGCCCTTGACCTTTTTCCACGAAATCTTGATAGAGTTCTTGGCGACTTTGTTCTGCTTCGCTACGAGCGTGCCGAACTTTGTGCCCTTGGGGTCGTTATCGTTCTTGAGCTTTGTGACATAGTTTTGAACCTGCGTCTGTGTGGCGCTGGTGTCGAGCGAGGTTATGGGCTTTTCGACAGTCTGAGTTGTGGTGTCGTCAGGCTTCTGCTGGGGCTCGGGGCCGTAGTCCTTTGTAAACTTAACTGTGAGAATATCCGAGTACGGTGAATAGAATTCGCCTACCATTTCGCTGTTGTATTCCATACGAATCCCGCAGGAGTAGCGCGCTCTGAACTCAATCTCGGTGCCCGCGAGAATCTTTTTGGGTGTGCCGTCTGAGTAGTTGCCGTTGATAGCTAGAATGTCTGATTCAAGAATTCCGCCTTTTACATCCCAGTCGCCCTGAAGCGGCTTCCACTCCGTAGTGCCCTTGACGCGCGCCTCGGTCAGAATACTGATATAGCCGCCGCGAGCTGTGACTTCGGTGAGGTTCTTGCTCAGCTCCTCGGAAACTGTCAGTGAATAAGCGACAATTGGAAAATCGTTAAATTCCTCTGACGATACTGTCAGGTTCGAGATAGCGGGAGCGCTAATTGTATCGGCGCTGGGCGGAGTCCACTTGGGAGCGTCCTTGCCGTAAGCCGCCGTGTCTGACCAATCCGAGAACAGATAGTTTGTGGTGTAGCCAGAAACCTGACCTTCACCATCATATTCAGGAGTAGATGTGGTAACAACATAACGCATACGTGCGTAGAGAGTGTGGTTGTTATAGTCTATTGTAATGTGTCCGTCACCTGGCTCATCCTCAACAATCGTGTACTGGCTCGGGTCGAGCACATCCTTCATACCGTTTACGTGCAGGCTATCCTCATCGTAGTCGGTACCGTTCCAGCGAGGTTCGGTAGGGTCAAGCGGGTTGCCCGCGTAGCGTGTAATCCAGCACTCGTTGTTGGATTGAGCATAAACTCCTTCAGACACAATATCCCATTCGCAGAAGCGCTCGCGACCCTTGTCGTCGCGACCAACGCCGTAATAACGTGTAGCCTCGTTGTCATCCCAATACTCGGTATGATGCCAGCCGTTGGGATTGTCGAGAGCCCAGTCAATCTGAGAGAATATATACAAATCCTCAACTCCCAGAGAGCTCATTATTGACGCTTTTGTGTCGCTGTCCTCGCAGTCCTGCATAAACTGGATCATATCTGATTCCATACTGTAGTTAAAGTTCATATCGGTTGAATTGTCATCATACACCTTGCTCATCGACACGGTCTTCGCGGGTATGAGCTGAAACGGCAGATTGTCCTCGCTGACAGCCGCGAACGCCGTAACCGATACGCACGATACGAGCATTAAACATACTAATAAAATTGATACTGCTTTTTTCATAAATATCACCTCTTTATTATTTTACTACAAAAAAGTGTTGATGTCTATAGGTTGTTAATATAATTGTAATGTGGTATAATACAGAGAATAAAGGCGGTGAAAAAATGAGTATCAACGAACACATAGCCGAAAGTTTTAATAACGCGGGGCTGTCTGACTCACAAATCAATTCTGTTTTTACGGGAATCGCGAAGCTCAGAGCTGAGGAAAAGAGTTTTAATACAAGCTTTGAAAATAACTGGAGCGCGGCTCTGACGGCTTCGGAATGCTTTTATATTCTTATAAACGACGCTCAGCGCTCATATCGCAAATACATAAGCTCGTTTTCTGACGAGGGCGTTATAGAGCAGAAGAAAAGCACATATATCGCGCTTTATAATCTACAGAAGCGCGCCGCGCAGCAATACCTCGAAATACTCACATTGATAAAAAACGGATTCTCTGACGGAGCGTTCGCGCGTTGGCGCTCGATGTATGAGCTGTCGGTAATCGCCTCTTTTATACACAAATTCGGCGAGGATGTCGCTGAAAAGTTCATCGCGGCGTCATCATCCGAGGACAGGTATGACTGGGCTATGGCGAGCGGAGTTTTCCCCGAAACAAAGCGTCACGTCACCTTCGGCGATATATTAAAGCACTGCGACATAGACACCGAGGTATGGAAGGAAAACTACACCGTAGCCAACCAGACTGTGCACGCCTCGCCTCAGGGCACGTTCGGCAGACTTGGCGAGCGTGAGGGCGACACATCGCAGTCACAGCGCGGCGACTACGGCATAACCGCGCCCGCGATTCACAGCGCGAACACCTTGGCGCTTATATCGTCGATGCTGTTTTCTGTCTTCCCAGAGGAAGAAACTATGGACAAAATGGCTCTCGCCGCCAACTGGCTCGAGGAGCTGATTGACATCTACTGCGACACTCACGAGCGCTTGTTCCCCGAGGACCGATAGTGTGCCCTTCGGGCAGTTGTTAGTAGTCAGTAATCAGTAGTCAGTTATTGGTCGCTTCGCTCCGATTTATAATAGTAATAAAGCCTTAGGTTTATCGCAAAACCTAAGGCTTTAATTATATTACTTATTACCTATTACTTATTACCTATTACTTATTACCTATTACTTATTACTTATCACTGTCCGTTATAATCAACCCACTGCTTGCTGTCAACATCATAGAGCAGCTTATCGCTTGGGATTGTCAGGTCGCCTGTCTGGTATCTCCAGCTTCCGCCGTTGAAGATAACCATAGTAGCTCCGCTCGGAACCTCCGCCTTATACAGATTTCCGCTGACCTGAATCATATCGTTGCCGGGCCATGACATCATATTCTTGTTTTCGTCTGACCAGAAGTAAGCCCAGAGTTTATCCCAGTTCTGAGTGTTGCGGAAGTATACATATTTCTTGTCGCCCTGAGACTCGCTCTCGCTCGGGTTAGTCGGGTCAGTGGGATTCGTCGGCTGTGTTCCGCCTGAATACGCCTGATTGACGCGGTTTTCACGGTTTATGCCCGCGAGCACGCATTGGATGGTGTTGGCGTCCCTGATTGTAACCTTATTGTCCATATCGACATCCGCAAGCTTTTGTGCGAGTGCGTCGAACTGATTAATCTTTATGAGGTGAAGCTGAATAACGGTAACGTCGTTTACGTTAACCTTATTGTCCTTGTTGGCGTCGCCGTAAACATACGAAACCGCGGGATTGGTCTCGGCTTCGTCGTAACGCTTCCACTCGCCGTCATAAATCATATCAGCTCCGCCGATTGCAAGGTCGCCTGTCTGGTTATCTCCGTTGTTGCTGAATATGCACATATCGTTGTCTTTGGCGAAAGTAGCTCTCCAGACATTGCCCAAATACTTGGTCATAGCAACACCAGGCCACGCAGCCTCGCCCGAGTTGGTGGACTTGTTCCAATAGTAAATATACGGTGTAGCGAAATTAAACTTGGTGTTATCAAAATATACGCTGATTGTTTCGCTCGGGTCGGGAGGAGTTGTCTCGCTGGGCTTCTGACCGTTGTAGACCTCCCACTTGTTGCCAGCCATCAAAACCATATTACTCTCGTTTATGTCAAGTCCTTTGGCGTTAGCACCCTGCGGATATTTATTCGCGTCGCTGCCCGCGTTGAATATAACCTGACCGTTCGTAAGCTCATCCTCAACCTCGTAGGTATAGAGTCCGAGAGAGCTGTCATACGTCATTTCCTTACCCGGCCAGCTTTCGTTTTTGAGAACCTCGCCCGAGCTTTCGTCATATACATAGGCGTAAACTTTCTGCCATTTATACTGGGAATTGTCAAAGTAAATTGTCGTGACGGCGTTCGGGTCTTTCTTCTTAAAGCTGAAGGTCTGGTCGATGGTCTCGAACTGGTTTGTAGCCGAAAGGCTGACCTCAAACACTTCGCCTAAGCCTATGTCTTCGCCTATTGTGAAAGTCTGACCGTCAACTACTCTGAACTTTGTGCCGCCGTTAATTGACGCCATAGCGGAGTCGGCTCCGCGCAGCGAGACTTTTACAGTCTCACTGTCATAGAACGCGTACGAACCCTTGAGTCCCATATGGATTGTGGGCTGAGGTCCCTCAATCAGAATCGTGCCGTTAGGACCTGAGTTGAACTGAGCTACGCCGTTCTGAACAACCGCGGTTGTGCCGTCGTAATAGTTTGTTACCGTCTTGCCGTTGCCCCAGATTGAGCTGACTTTGACAGAGATTGTCTTGTTAGCGGGCGCGCCGATTACGCAGATAACGCTGTCAGCCATATCTCCGTTGTCGTATGAGCGCATAAAGGTATAGCCCGTGTCGGCGTTATAGGCTGAAATCTGCTGATGGTCGCCCGCGCCGATACAAACGTGCTTTTGCCTGAACTTGCCGACCTTCTGCCAATGGCTGAGAGTGCTCTGGTCGATACTGCTCCAGTTCATATCGCTTCTGAGCGAGTGTCCGCTGCCGCCGTGACCGTCAAAATTCAGCCCTGATACAAGCGGACGGTTGGTTTCGTCGCCGTAGAAAAGCTGTATCGCTCCGGGAAGAAGCTGGAACGCCGAGCCCTGATAGATTAAGTCTCCGCGCGCGAGATTGGAGTCGTGCGACGAAATATATGTGAGCGCGTTGAAATTCGCCTGAGTGTTGATTGTGTCGGCGTAATTCTGATAAACGCCGTTGATGTTGCTCACACCGGGTACGCCCGAGCCCGAGAACGAGAAGTTAATCATCGAGTCAAAGCCGCCCTCGGTGTAATAAGCGCCGTTGCCGAGCTTATAGTCCCAGTGCTCGCCTGTCATCCAGAAGTCGTCCTGCCAGCTCGCGCCTGCCTTTGAGGGGTTGTTCTCACGCCACTGCTTGAGCGCGCTGACGCATGAGGTTTTAAGCTTTTTCCACGAGGCTTTCTCAACGTGCTTCGCTGTATCGCAGCGGAAGCCGTCAACGCCGTAGGTGCTTACCCATTCGGCGAGCCACTTTGTAATATAGTTCGATACAGTATCGGACGAGCCGTACTTGCTGACCTTCTGGTTATAGGTACCCTCTTTCTGCCATTTTGTCGCCAGAATGGGAGGAATGGATACGTTTGAGCTCTGCTCGGTTTTGAAGTCGGGAAGTCCCGCGAGGCTACGCGTCTCGTCGCTTCCGCCGCCTTCGTCATATCCGGGAAGTCCGCTTCGAATCCAGTCGCTTCCCCACCATCTGCCCCAGTCGGCGGATGAGCTTTTATAGTCAACCGTGTCATGCAGACCGTTGACGTTCGTAATGCGGTGGATATAGCTGTCGGCGCCCGACTTGTCGGTAATTGTACCGAAGTTATATGTCTCCATATCGAGCAGGGTGTTGTAGCCCGCGTGGTTCATAACGATATCCATAACTATGCGGATGCCGTGCTGATGGGCTGTGTCGACCATAGTCTGGAACTCCTGCTTTGTACCGAAGTTCAAATCAGGCTCTGTGTAGTCGAGAACATAGTAGCCGTGGTAGGAATAGTGGGCGAAGTCGTTGCCCTCACCTGGTGTTACATAGCCGTGAATCTGCTCATACGGAGCCGAAATCCACAGCGCGTTTACGCCGAGGTTGTCAAAATAACCCTCTTTAATCTTCTGAGTGATACCCGCGAAGTCACCGCCGTGGAACGTACCAGGCGAGGTGTTCCAGCCCGAAATAGGCTGACCGCTCGAGTCGAGCGTACGGCCGTAGGAATGGTCGTTCGAGGTGTTGCCGTTATAGAAACGGTCGGTTAGAAGAAAATAGACCGAGGCGTTATCCCACGAAAAATCGTCCGCGTTTTCGAGCGGAGTTTTCTGGTTGTAGCCTGAGGCGTTTTTCCGCGATG
>JAHLAX010000102.1 GCA_020625875.1 bacterium
GTCCGTGACAAGATCCAGAAGAGCGGAGTAGGCTGCGTCCGTTACCTTGTACGGAGCCGTCTTATCTGATGCGACTTCGATGGTCACGGCCCGGTGGTCGTTTGCTTTGCTGCTTGTGCACCATGAGCGGTCGCTTTCGCTCACATAGAGAGCGATGTCCCCGGATATTACGATTCCATAATTTGAGGATGCCTGACGCTTCGGATTTTCAAAGATTGCTCCGCATCCTGCTGCCGTCAGTTGTCCTTGCATACAATGGATCGTTATTGTGTCGATTGCGTGGTTCCGGGGAGTCGTTTTGTTCGGTGATAATCTGTAAACAGTAACGAGCGCACTATTCCCCATCTTCCTCCCCCTTATTATTTGACAACTCATTGATAGTGTCTACCGTGATTTCTTTCAGCTCGTCAGAAGGGATCTCTTTCGCGGCTTTCTGGCCTATCATTTTTGCGGTGACTTCCAGACCTTTGACGAGGAAGTCAGGCACGTTGTACCCGGTTTCCACGAGGTTCTCGATGATGGAGCGAGCTTCGTTCACGATGAGCATCGCCAGCGTGATCCATCCGAGAAGTGTCAAAAAGCCGAGGTCGATGTTCATTATGTCCCTGCCGAGTCCGATCAGGAGAGACGGGATCAGGAAGGCCACGCATATAATGACCCAATACCCGGTCTTCTTGACGATTCCCTTCAGCCCTTTATCGGAAGAGCTCTGGTGAAGCGTTACGGCCCGATGCCATCCGGTGAGCCAATCCAAAACATTGAGAATTAGATACCCGGCGAACAGATACCAATATGTGCCGAGAAAAGCCGTGAGGACGGCTACTACCATGCCCACCACGGCGTTATACTTGTCAATAAAATCAATTTTCATCTTTCGATTTCCTCCATTCCTGCGATGATGATTAAAGGTAGAGCCAAAATAAAGAGGACGGCGCATTTCAGCACCGCCCCCAATGATTTGATTATGTCCATGCGTAAGTCACCTTCTCGTTTGCGTCTACTGTTGCGGAAACGGAGTAAGTTCCTGCCGTGGTCTGACCGCATAAAAATTCTTCTAAAAGAATGCCGTTCTTTTCGCTCTTAACATACCCCGTCAATGCCTTGCTGGTCAGTTCGCTAGTCGGGTATTCAATCGCCATCACCCCTTCTGTATCTTCTGTCTGTGAGATATAAGTAGAGGTGCTATGTGATTTAAGGGAAAGAAGTTTCTTTGCGTTCTCGGATGATACGGCTTCTGTGGTGGGTGTAGCAAGGATATAGTCAGCATACAAAGGATTGCTACCAAGCCAAGTCTTCCAATCATTTACGTTCGTTATATCGTCTTTTCGGAAGTACAAAAAATTTAGACTTGTATGGAAAGTCACAATATCCCCACTAGGGAAAGCACTATCCCATACAACACCAACAAATCTATTTGACTTTACATATCTCATTCTCTTGTCATGATCGCTGACAGTAATGTAATAAGCATTAACTGAATTAGCCTTATTCCATGTCATAGTAGCCAGTAATTCTAAATGTTCAATCCTTCTCGTTATCTGATACCCACCGTCAATCTTATCTAACGTATCAGCGATATAATACTTTCCGTCTTTTACGAGGTTGTAAGCATCGGAGGAGGTTACTTCGATTGCTCGGAGCGTGAGGTCTGTCTTGATTTCTTCTCCGTTGTACTGTTCGTAGGTGGCATCGGTTACGGATGCTAATCTTAGCATCGGCTTTACTGTCAC
>JAHLAX010000073.1 GCA_020625875.1 bacterium
GGACTGTTTTCTTTACGGGCTGTTCGATTCCCATCATCTATTCGCGCAATAAAAGAAAAGAGTGCCTCTTGGCACTCTTTCTTTTATGGAGCGGATGATGGGAATCGAACCCACACGATCAGCTTGGAAGGCTGAAGTTCTACCACTAAACTACATCCGCATATTGACAACAGCGTTATTATATCAAATAAAGCGCTGTTTGTCAATTAATTATCATAAAACTTTTAAAGAATCAATAATAGCGTCCGTTGTGTTTTTTAATTTGCCGTATTCCACGCTCTGCGTGTCCATTTCGCTGCCGTCAATACCACCGAACTGAACATCTGTCGGGTACATTACATATATCTGAATGTTTTTGTCGAGATAAACCTCCTCGGCGTGTGGGTACTGCGTAACGTCAACCTTGTTTGCCGCGCTAACAGTATTAATTGTGAACACGTGACCTGCCTGATATTCGTCATACGCCTTTTTATAAACGAATTTAACATACTTGCCGCTCGGGTCTTCGATGATTTTTCCGTATTTATCCCATACGCTCGGAACGTTTGCGCTCCATCTTTTCTGGGGCTCTTTGTAATTATTAGTATCCGCTGCTGTTGTATCTGCTTCGGTAGGGAACTCGTCGGTAGATGTTGTAGCCTCGGTTGTTTCTTCTTCGGTCTCGGTTGTTTCTTCAGTTTCTGTTTCTGTTACCTTCTGAGTTGTTGCTTCTGTCGGTTTTGGCTCTTCCTGGTTATTACATCCCGCGAAAACCGCTGTCATCATAGCCATTACGGCTAAAATCGCAATAATTCTTTTCATAATACAATCCTTTCTTAAATACTCCAATCCCAGAACTCGTCCTCGTATTTTTTGTCTACGCTGTATTCGAGCTGCGGGTTTCTTATGTTGACTTTCATACCCTCGGAAATTGAGCTTACAATAAACGCGTTACCGCCGATAACAACATTGTTGCCGATTATTGTCTCGCCGCCGAGAATACTTGTGTTTGAATAAATAGTGACGTTGTCGCCGATTGTCGGGTGTCTTTTTGTGCCTTTGAGCTGCTGCCCTTTTCTTGTCGAAAGACCGCCCAGAGTCACACCCTGATAAATCTTGACATTGTTGCCGATAATTGTGGTTTCGCCAATAACAATACCCGTGCCGTGGTCAATAAAGAAGTATTCGCCGATAGTGGCGCCCGGGTGAATATCAATACCCGTTAGGTTATGGGCGTATTCCGACATAATTCTCGGTATCATCGGTATTCCGAGCAGCCAGAGCTCGTGTGCTATTCTATAAACGGTTATGGCGAATATTCCAGGGTAGCTGAATACTATCTCCTCAATACTGTACGCCGCGGGGTCGCCGTTGTACGCCGCCTGAACATCCTTGTCGAGATAATCTCTGATTTCAGGTATTTTATCAAGGAATTTATAAACAAGGCACTCAGCCTTTTCGTCAAAGCTTTCCTTGCACTGTTCGTCACAGTTCTTAAGAGCGTTGGCAACCTGCTGCTTAAGGTGATATTCGATATACTCAAGCTTTTCGCCGACTAGATATTTTACATACCCGATTCTGATTTTCATATTGTCAAAATAGCCTGGGAAAAGCAGTTTTCTCAGTTCTTTGATAACGTTTATCAGCACATCGCGGCTTACAATATTGTCCTCGTCAATTCTTTGTGTCAGCTCGTGTTTTTCGTAGTTTTCGAGAATTCTGTCAACAAGCTTATCTGAATGATTCATAGCATCATCTCCAATATTATATCTCCAATATTATAATTATATATGACAATTAAAAAATTAGCAACAAATTTCTTGAAAATATAATTGAAATATGTTATTATAATAAAAACTACAAAATTGGTAGGCTTAAAGGGGTATTTGATATGCGTGTTTCAACAAAGGGCAGATATGCTCTGAGAATGCTTGTGGATTTAGCGGAGTATCACGGAGAAGGCTTTGTCGCGCTTAAGGATATAGCCAAGCGTCAGGGAATATCAAAAAAATATCTCGAACAGATTGTTCCTGTGCTCAATAAATCAAAAATATTACAGACAAACCGCGGCTTCCAGGGCGGCTACCGCCTAGCTGTTCCGCCGAATAAAATAACGGTGGGGGATGTGCTTCGTATTACCGAGGGCAGTATTTCGCCGCTTGCTTGCATTGATGATAACAATTATATCGAATGTAACCGCCGCGATGAGTGCGCCACACTTTTTGTATGGCAGGGGCTGAAAAAAGCGATTGACGATTATCTTGACGGCATTACAATTCAGGATATAGTTGACCATAAAATAGAGAGCTATTCAAATGACTATGTAATATAAAGAATAGTATTTGTTTGTGACTGTAGGGGAGACCGTCTCGGTCTCCCTTTACTTGTTAAAAAGGGCGACCATTGGTCGCCCTGACGGGAGCGGCAGGAGCAGCTCCCCTACAAATTATTATATTTTAAGCTTCAGTAAACATCGGTGTTGAGAGGTAACGCTCACCCGTGTCGGGGAGAAGCGCTACTATAATTTTGCCCTTGTTCTCGGGGCGTTTCGCGAGCTGTGTAGCCGCGAATACAGCAGCGCCCGAAGAAATACCTACAAGCAATCCCTCGTTCTTAGCGAGCGCTCTGCCTGTTTCAAAGGCTTCCTCATTTTCAACAGTGATTATCTCGTCATATATTTCGGTGTTGAGCGTGTCGGGAACAAATCCCGCGCCGATACCCTGAATCTTATGCGGACCGGGTGTGCCTTTAGAGAGAACGGGGGAGGTGGCGGGCTCAACCGCTACGACCTTAACATTCGGGTTCTGACTCTTAAGATACTCACCGACGCCCGATACAGTTCCGCCTGTGCCTACGCCAGCTACGAAGATGTCAACCTTGCCGTCTGTGTCTTCCCAAATCTCAGGACCTGTTGTTTTAATATGTGCCGCGGGATTAGAAGGATTAGTAAACTGGCTGGGAATAAAACTGTTTTCAATTTCTTCGGCAAGCTCGTGCGCCTTAGCGATAGCGCCCTTCATACCTTTAGCCCCGTCTGTCAGTACGAGCTCTGCGCCGTACGCTTTTAAAAGATTTCTTCTTTCGATGCTCATCGTCTCAGGCATTGTGAGGATGATTCTGTAGCCTCTCGATGAAGCGACAGCCGCCAAGCCGATACCAGTGTTGCCGCTTGTGGGCTCAATGATTACAGCGCCTTTTTTAAGAACGCCTTTTTCCTCAGCTTCGTCAATCATCGCTTTCGCGATTCTGTCCTTAACGCTGCCCGCGGGATTGAAGTATTCCAGTTTTCCAAGAATTGTAGCTTCAAGATTATTGTTTTCCTCATAGTTTTTAAGCTCCAAAAGCGGTGTTCCGCCGATTAAATCAGTAATTCTTTCATAGATTTTCATAATAGTAGTTACTCCTTTTATAGTTAATAGTTATAGTTTATAGTGTTCTGACGATAAAAGCGTTGCGCCAACATCGTACATATATCTTATAGTAATACATATTTTCACCTCAAAAACAAAAAACTTAGTAATCCTACTAACTTTATAGGCATTATATCACCGGTATATTCATATGTCAAGCATTTTTTAAAAAATATTGTAAATTTATTCAGTTTATATTATAATATATTTGAATAATCATAAGGAGAGTAATGATGCTCAACCAGTTTTCGAGGACCAGCTTGCTTCTTGGCGATGAAGCTCTAAAAAAGCTTAACGCCTCGCGTGTTGCCGTTTTCGGTATAGGCGGTGTAGGCGGTAACTCCGCCGAAGCCTTAGTCAGAAGCGGTGTAGGCGCGCTTGATATAATTGATAATGACACGGTCGCTGTCTCGAACATCAACAGGCAACTGTTCGCGACTTTAAAAACTGTAGGTCAGTATAAGGTCGACGCGGCGCGTGAGCGTCTGCTCTGTATCAATCCCGATTTAAAGCTGAATACTTATAAAACTTTTTACACCCCCGACACATCGTCTGAATTTGATTTTAGCTGTTACGATTATATCATTGACGCTATTGATACGGTATCGGGCAAGCTCGAACTTATTATGAAAGCTAACGAGGCGGGCGTTCCGATTATATCCTCAATGGGCGCGGGTAACAAGCTTAATCCCGATATGTTTGAGGTTGCGGACATTTATCAGACATCCGTATGTCCTCTGGCGAGAGTTATGCGAAGCGAGCTTAAGAAACGCGGAATAAAAAAATTAAAGGTCGTGTATTCAAAAGAAAAACCGATAAAACCTCTCTCTGAGTCCGAAGAACAAACGGGGAATAAACCCATCCCCGGCAGTACGGCGTTTGTGCCGCCTGTTGTCGGATTAATTATAGCGGGAGAAGTAGTAAAGGATTTGTGTGATTTATAATGAAAAAGTTTGTTAATTGTTTTATATCCATGCTTTTAGCTGTCGTTATCGCTGTGCCTTGTCTTATGACATCCACTGTCAGCGTTGACGCTAAAACAGCCAAAATACATCCGCTTATTCCTCAGGTGAAGGAATACTATCCCGACCTTGAGGATTATATAGCCGAAGGCTTAAGAGCGAAAAAATCTAAAATTGATGTTTCAGAGTACCGCGTGTCTATCAATAATATACCTCACGCGTTCAAATCCACGGTTTTTGATAATCCTGATATATTTTATGTTGACGCGTCAGGTATTCATTATAACTACAGCAACGACGACGGCATTGTCAAGTATATATATCCCAGATATATAGTGTCAAAAAGCAAAATACCGTCTTATATCAAAAAGTTTAATAAAGCGGCTAATAAGATAATAAAAAGCGTTGACAGCAGCTTGTCTGCTTTTCAGAAGGCGCTTCTTGTTCATGACGCGATAATAGAGAATTGTATGTATAAAGAGGGCGGCGATATTACTTATACCGCTTATGGCGCTTTGGTTAACAAGAAGGCTGTTTGCGAAGGATATTCCAGAGCGTATTGTTATCTGCTCTCAAAGCTGGGAGTTGAGAGTAAGGTTATAAATAATCAGAGCAAAGAGCACTGCTGGAACTACGTTAAAGTTGGCGGCAAGTGGTATCACGTTGACGTTACCTCGGACGACCCGACACCCGATACCTGCGGATATGTGTCGCACACTTATTTTATGATGAGTGATTCAAAGATTAAATCCCTTAATTATGCGTATCACAAAGGCTACAAGAATGATATTACATACAAATCAACATATAAATGCTCCTCAACCAAATACAACAAATCCTTTTTCAGAAGTGTTAATTCACAGATTGTTTACGCTAACAAAGCCTACTACTATATAAATAACAATTACAAGAGCAAGCATTACGCGGCGTTGATAAAAAGAAAAAGCAAGACCAAAGCCGTCAAATATTTTAAAGACAGATGGATGACTAAATCAGGCAAATACTATCACAACGCTTATTCAAAGCTGTGCTTGCTTGACGGATATATTTATATGACAACTCCCCGAGAAATATATCGTTATAAGATTAAAAGCGGAAAAATAAAGCGGGTTTTCTCAATGCCAAGCGCGTGGAAGAAGAACTTTTACGGCATAAAAGTCAGCGGCAGAAATATAATTGTCAATAAAAAGAACTCCTCAACCGAAAAGTCTGTTAACTCAAAAGTCCTAAAAATCAGTTCAAAACAAAAGATTTATAAATATCCTTATATTTCAAAAGCCTCAGTCAGTCTTAAAATGAAAAGTACATACACGTTTAAGGTTTACGGAGGCTCGGGCAAAACTAAGTATAAGAGTTCGAATAAAAAAATAGCCAAAGTCAATTCAAAGGGCAAAGTTACAGCTTTGAAAAAAGGCTCAGCTACAATAACCGCTGTTAAAAACAGCAAAAAATTCAAGCTAAAAGTTAAAGTTCATAAATAAGAAAACAGCCATCGCTTTTGCGGTGGCTGTAATACTATATCAGTTTATTTCATAATCACAATAATCACAGAAAACCCTGTCGTTCTTTTTATAAAAGTTCTTCGGCAGATAAAACTGTTGCGGGTCGTTTGTGATACATTTTGGGTTAGAGCACTTGTGCTGAACGCTGACAATCGGGTCGGGCAATTCAAACACAAACGAGCCCTCGGCTCTGAGCAGAAGCACAATCAGCGCCATTCTGCCGTACATTCCGTACTCCGCCTGTTTAAAGTAACACGCCCTCGGGTCGTCATCGACCTCAATCGCGATTTCGTCAACTCTCGGCAGCGGATGAAGAATAATCATATCTTTTTTGGCGAGCTTCAGCTTGTCCATATCGAGCACAAATACGCCTTTTTGTTTTTCGTACTCTTCTTCTGACGGGAACCTTTCGCGCTGAATACGCGTCATATAGAGCACATCGAGGTCAGCAATAGCGTCTTTAAGATTATTTACTTCTTCGTATTCGCAATGCGATTTTTCAAGTATCTCTTTTATGTAATCGGGTACGGTTAATTCTTTTGTAGAAATAAGCACAAAGCTGTTGCCCTCATAATGGCTCATTGTTTTAATCAGCGAGTGAACTGTTCTGCCGTTGAGTAAGTCGCCGCACAAGCCGATTTTTAGATGGTCTAGCCTGCCTTTTTCAAAGTTGAGCGTAACAACATCGGTCAGCGTCTGAGTGGGGTGAAAGTGCCCGCCGTCACCGCAGTTAATCAGAGGAACGCTGCTGTACAGCGATGCCGCCTTTGCCGAGCCCTCTGTGGGGTGACGCATAGCGATTATGTCGGCGTATCCGCTGACTACGGCTATTGTGTCCTTAAGGTTTTCACCTTTGGCAACAGATGAGTTCATAGGGTTGTCAAAGCCTATAGTCTTGCCTCCGAGCCTCATCATAGCTGTCTGAAACGACATCTGAGTTCTTGTGCTGGGTTCATAAAACAGCGTAGCCATAATTTTGCCTTCGCAGGCGTGGCTGTAGACATCGGGGCGCTGCTTGATAACGCCAGCCATTCTAATGGTCTGCTCGAGCTCGTCCTTGGTCATATATTCAAGGTCAATTAAATTCTTGTGCTTCATTTTACGCACATCCTTAACAAATTTTTTCTATTGTATCAAACTTTAGTATATTTTGCAAGATAAATAAAGTGTTTGTAATTTTACTTGATTTTTAAATTTATTTATAGTATAATAACTGAGCAATAAGCCGGTGTGATGGAATTGGCAGACGTAGCGGACTCAAAATCCGCCGGTAGCGATACCGTACCGGTTCGAGTCCGGTCACCGGCACCAAAAAAGAGAGTACTCAAAGGTACTCTCTTTTTTATTGATTATTAAACGGACTTGAGGCTGTTAGTAAAACAAGCTTTTTGGTAACAAAAATGTATAAGGAGCTGTGAATACGGCAAAAGACAGAGCCGAGAGTATTTTTTGTTTCTTAGTCATCTCATCATTTAGGTTAAATACTATTAAATCCAGTCCAAAAATAACAATCGCAGCTACAAGAATTCCGCTAAGCATATACAGAAATCCCCACATGTTATAATAACAGTTACCATGATTTATGGCGTAATATATTCCGGTTGATATTGCGTCTGAAATTGTTGCTTCTCCTTTAAAGCTCGCGTCAGTAACTATATTGATAGCAAAGAGGTAAATAGCCCCGAATATATCAGCCAGATATCCGAATAAAACAATTTTCCAGATATTCTTTATATAAAATTTCCCGTTAATCTTCTTAAAAACTATCATAGATATTATCAGTAACACGATAGAATCTATGATGAAATTTCCGATTAAGGAAATAGTTGCAAGCCACGGAGTAAAGGTCAAAAGCATAAACGGTGGTAATATCATATTATAAAGCTTAACTTGCTTTTTCATTATGTTCACCTCTTTCGATTTTCATAATAGCATAAAGGTCTTTCGATATCAATAAATGTCCAAAAGTTTTTACTGAATATAAAAGAGTTTTTATTATTACTAATCCTTGTCAAATAATATAAAAATTCGCACGTGTTGGCTCAAAATATAAACAACCCGCCAAAGTTGATTATTTTTCTTATTTAGAATTGTTTGTGCGCTTGTTTTATATATAATGTACTTGTATAAATATTTAATTTATTTGACTTTTGGAGGTTATTATGCAGAAGAAAGAGCAAATGTACGAAGGTAA
>JAHLAX010000125.1 GCA_020625875.1 bacterium
AGAACAACTCCGTGCAGAAACGGAAGAGGCGAAGAAACTGGACAAGGTGATTGACGATGATGCTCTTGTCATTATGGATGAAAACGGGTACATCATCACAAAAATAGACGCATCGGGAGTCCATTCCGCACAGGACAAACACGCTGTTGCTTGTATGGTGCTGGGCGAATACTATTATCCAACGGCAACGCCTACGCGGGATGCGAGTGGCAATATAACCTATGCTGATGTTATGTTTGGGACTGGAGTGTCTGGTTCCTTGAGCATCACTTATACAGAAGGAAACGCCACGCAGGTTGTCGCTCATTACGGGAGCAATACATACACTATTTCCATTCAACGTGATGCTCAGGGAAATGTAAACACAGTTTCGGTCAATTAAATATAAATCATACAACTATGAAAGGTACAATAATTTTAAGCACTGCTGATTTTTCGGGAAACAACATTGGTCGCTATGTTGAACTTAGTGAACTGACAAAGAAAGTGCTGGCGAAACAGACGCAGTATGGAGAGGACAGCGATGAGGCTGTCGCTCTGAACACTTTCCTTGCCAACCTGACAAGCGGGGGATTTATTGGAGGGGACAGCCCGCTATTAAAAACGATGCTCATTCCCGGCCTTGCAGATGCACATGGAGAATTGCTTTATGACATCGCAAGTCTTGATGCAAGTGGTTATCCAACAGACAGAATGAATGAAACAGAAAAGGATGCCAGTTCTCCCGTGTTCGTTCTCTATGAGAAGAATGGGAAAAACGTAGGTGTTGAAAGGGTGCGGGGCACATCTGCCACTGGTTCAAATAGTCTTAGTCTTAATGTGTTTGAAAATGGCCCCAGTAATACCCCGTATCCTCAGTTCTCGGTTGTTATGTTTGCAGAAGCAGCACCGTCTTCCAGTGCCAGTGTTTGTGTATTGTCCAACATTAATCCCTCGGCTAAGATAAGACTGTCAAGAGCTTCTTTTGTCCTTCGCTATACTCAGGAAGATGTCCTGACAACGGCACACAGCTCTGACTTGTCTGGGTTTAGCGGCATCAGCTATCTTGGCTCCACTGGTTTTGAGGCGTTGCTTGACAACGGGGCTGTTGGGACTACTACACTTGTAGATGCTTCTAAACTGGTCTATGCAGGCGACCCTAATACTTTTAGTTTGTGCGATGCGGCAAATGCTGGCCCTTATCATATTGGTTTCTTTGCTATTGGGAACTATATCAATTCTACGAAAATGGCTGAATTGAAGGGGTACGTTTCCACCCTGATGACCGCATTACATTTCTCTAACTAATAAATAAAGTTACTATGGGACTATTAGATAACAACAAAGTAATTACTACCCCAAGCACAGGTCTTGAGGGTAGTAACTTCAGGCTTCTTATTTCTAATGAAGCCTTTGATATGTGGGAATGGCATCGGGAAAATAGCACAAGCAAAAAACTTGCACTTACATTCCGAGATATATTTGGATGGTATGATACTGCTAATGTATATCTTGTCAAGGGTAAGATTACAGACACTCCGACTTCCATTGCCATTAATACAACCAATTTCCCTAATCTTAGAGAATATTCTGGTGGTGGCTATCCAAAGGTGAAGCATATCATTGCATGTCCTTGGACAACTGTTGTAGGTAATGATAGATTTGGAAATGTAAAAGCAGTGTCCGCTACTGAAGTGAGGGTCTGCGTAATTTTTGAAAATGGTCAGGTTTATCATAACTATCCAACGTGCTTTGACGACCACGACTTTTATTCTGCAAGATACGCTACCACTAATGGTGGAACAGAAGTTGAGACATTGTTTACAAAATTTGATGAAAGTGTAATATGGGACATTGCGGGAAGGAAGAATCCTACAAATGACCCGACACTTGTTTCTACGGGTGCTTATTACTATAATCCTGCTTTGTCGGCAAATGCCTATGAGATGCATCCAGCGTTGAATACAGCAAATGGGTATGGTAATACTGTTGGCTTTGGGGCAACTACAAATGTTAATCCTATATCCACAGGCGCTAATATAGGTCTTAGGGCAAGATTCTGGTTCCCCAATAGGGATGATATTGACCAGAACTCCTTCACTTATATGGGTGGGTATATTACAGACAATCTGTTTACAATGGTGGCAACATATCGCAACAACGCAGGTAGTAAGCCTTGTAGAATGTGTGTGTTTGGCACTCAAGATGGTGGCAGAAGCTGGTTCAATATGTATGAGTTTGCTGCCGCTGACAGGATGAAGATTGATGCAAC